>NZ_LMMI01000034.1:0-268984 GCF_001422775.1 Methylobacterium sp. Leaf87
ATGGACTTCATGTCCGACCGCCTGTTCGACGGGCGTCCGTTCCGGATCCTGACGGTCGTCGATTGCCACACGCGAGAGGCGCTCTCGCTCACACCGAGAGCCAACYTCCGCGCCTACCAAGTGACCGAGGCGCTCGACGCCTCGGTCAAGCTGAGGGGACGGCCCAAGAGCTTGCGGGTCGACAATGGGCCGGAGTTCGCCGGTCGCATGCTCGACCAGTGGGCCTACCTGAACGGGGTCGAGATCGACTTCTCACGACCGGGCAAGCCCACCGACAACGCCTATATCGAGTCGTTCAACGGCCGCCTACGAGCGGAATGCCTGAACGCCTCGTGGTTCCTGTCTCTGGCTGATGCCCGCGACCGCATCGAGGACTGGAGGTGCCACKACAACGACGATCGACCCCACACGGCCCTGGGCGGCTTGACGCCCCGAGCCTTCGCCAACCAAGCTGTCACAGCCCGAGACCTTGCATAGGCCGTGGACCACAAACAGGGTCAACTCTAACATGGCTCAAAGCCATATCTCAGGGAGGGCCACTTTTCAGGGGGCAGGCCAGTGCCGGCGAGAGGCGAAGACACCGCCGTAGGACCTGCAACGCACGCTCTCGGCGATCCTCTGACGGCATCAGAACGGGGCCGAATGGTGGGCTATTCGAAGCGACCGCAGATCGTCGATGAGTCGCTCGAAGCACCCAGCCGCGAGCCAGCGCCGGGCCTGCTGATAGACGGCTTCCCAGGGCGGGAAGTCGTTGGGCATCCACCGCAACAGCCGCTCGTCCTCACGACGTAGCGCGGTCCGTCGAGCACCTCGCGAGACTGCACTCACGCTGCCCCGCATCCTCGCGCAGCAGCGTCGGGTCGGGAGCGACCAGCGGCCCATTCCTCCTCGGAAACGTCGGACGGGTGAGCGGCGTGCGAAGCGGTCACGCCTCCTTCGTCTGGATTCCCATCTTCACCGCTCCATGACAGCCTCGAGGATGCGTCTCGCGACGTCGCACGGGCACCGTGAAACCGCTCAGCGGACGGGGTCGCGCTGCGCCATCGCAGTCGCGGAGCGCGATTTCTGCATCACGCCCTCGATCTGCTCCCGTTGACGGGTGAACTCCGCCAGCATTCGGCCGTCGAGTTCGCGTCCACGGGGAACGCGGATCTTCATGGGGTCGACGAAGTGACCGTTGATGATCACCTCGTAATGGAGGTGTGCGCCCGTCGACAGGCCGGTGGACCCGACATAGCCGATCACCTGCCCCTGCCGCACCTTCGCGCCGGCCGTGACCCCGCGGGCGAAGCGAGACATGTGGTTGTAGGTGGTGACGTAGCCGTTGATGTGCTGGACCTCGACCCGCCGTCCATAGCCCGAATCCCAATCGGCCTTGATCACGGTCCCGTTGCCCGCCGCGACGATGGGTGTGCCGATGGGGTTGGACCAATCGACGCCGGTGTGGAGCTTGGCGTAGCCGAGCACTGGGTGGCGCCGGTAACCGAAGCCCGACCGCATGATGCCGTCGGCGATGGGTTTGCGGATGAGGAACTTCTTGAGCGACCGTCCCTGTTCGTCGAGGTAGTCGATGGTGCCGTCGTCGGGTGACTGGAACCGGTAGACCTTGCGCGGTTCGCCACCGAGGTTGAGCGACGCGTAGAGAAGGTCCGGTCGCTCCGACGCGGTCTGTCCCGTCTCCTCGTCGAAGGTGTAGAACACGTCGAGGGCGTCGCCCGACGAGATTCGGCGCTGGAAATCGACATCGTAGCCGAAGATCCGCACGAGATCCTCGACGGTGGTGCGCGGCAGGTCGTGCCGGGCCGCCGTCTCGTAGAGGCTCTGGTAGAGCCTCGGCCCCGAGCCGCCGTCCTCCTCCTCGTCCTCCGCCGCCGTCTCGGTCTTGCCGGAGGCCTTCGCGGCCGGCGCCCCGTCCGTGGGCGGGGCGACCGAGACGAAGGCGCCCCGATCGTTGATGGCCGCGATGCCCTCGATGCCACCCTCTCCGTAAAGGATGAGCCGCGTCACCTGCCTTGGATCGCCGGGCTTCGGGCCGGGCGCGATCTGCAGGCGGAACTGCTGCCCCTCGGTGAGTTCGGCGATGCGTCCGCGCCCTCCCAGGGCCGAGACGATGCCGCGGATCTGCTCCTCGCTGGCCTGCCCCGTCGCACGCAGAACCATGTCCAAGGTCTCGCCACGCTTGAGCGCGAGATCGCGCTCGTCGACGAGGGACACGTCGCCGGCCCGCAGTCCGACCTTGGCGAGCTTCGTCACGTTCTCGGGCACCACGAGCACGTCGATGGACTGGAACGGACTTTTCCCGACGGGTGCGGCCGGCCCATCGAAATCAGGCGTGACCCCACCCTGCTGCAGGGTGCGCGACAGCATGATCTGCGGCGCCACCGGCACGGCACTGCGCCGGCCGGCCTCGGTGGTGAGGCGACGCTCCTCTTCGACCTGCGCGACGACATCGTCGTCCGTGAGGGCAGGTGCGCCGGGATCGACGGCGAGGCCGACCAAGTCCTGCTTGACCACCGACACCTCGCCGCCCGGCCCCTCGGCGAGGCCGGGATCGGCGGCACGCTCCGCCGGTTCGTCGGAGGTGAACTTCATCGGATCGAAGCGGGGCATCTCGGCCGCGAACACGCCCGTCGTCATGGATAGGGCCGTGGTGACCCGGACGAAGGGGCGGACCTTGATGATCTCCCGGTCGGCGAGCCGCACGGTGACGGGCGCCCG
Source organism: Methylobacterium sp. Leaf87 (assembly GCF_001422775.1). NCBI lineage: Bacteria > Pseudomonadati > Pseudomonadota > Alphaproteobacteria > Hyphomicrobiales > Methylobacteriaceae > Methylobacterium > Methylobacterium sp. Leaf87. Next base: position 2,719 of record NZ_LMMI01000034.1, read on the forward strand.
AAAACTCTGCTTGGCCGAGGCGATCATCAGGTTGCGCACGAGGCGGTCGCCCTTGCGGGCCAAGGCGATGTCGTCATCGCTCGGAGCCGGACGGACGACCACGGCCGCCCGCTCGGGGATCGCCGCGAAGGAGATGTCGCTCTGAAAGGAGACGTGGATCGCCGCACCGATGAGACCCGCTCCGGTCAGGCCAGTGAGGGTGCTGGCGCAGAGCCAGCGCAGATTGACCTCGCGTCGGTCGATCCGCGGTGCATCGGGCCCGAGCAGGTCGAGGGGCGGTTCGATCCCGTTCTGGGAGCGCGGAGTCGCACGCGCATCCTGGGTCGGGGCCGGATGGCCGATCTTGAGGCGACCGCGCTTCACGAAGAACCCTTGCGACACTGCCGGGCGAACTGGGGGCGCCCTTGCCCGGCGGGTCTAGGATGTCGAAGGTCAGCATGTCGAGAGTGAGGCGAGGTGCGGCGACCGCACGACGCGATCGCCCCTCGCCCACACCCGTGCCTGCGATCCTTCACGGTTCAGGGGCCAGCCGGGCCCGCCGCGCCGTCGCGACGACCTGTTCGGGCGTCGGAGGATTCGCGGGATGACGATTCCAGCACAGTGGCGTGCTCCGCCTTGTCGCGCTTCCCGCCCCCCGCTGGCGTAGTGGAACTCGCCGGCCCTGAGCTTGCCGAATTGGCCGCCGTTCCCCCCGCTCGCACCCGGAATTTCCTGGGCGGCCGCGATGGTGCCAGGCGCAACCGTGTGCTGGAAGAGTTGCCTCGTGCGGTTCGAGACGACCTGGGCGTGGTTTCCTTCGGAAACTCACGTCTCGACGCTCGCCCCGGGGCCGTCCCGGCAGCCCTGCGCCACGAACTCGCCCTCGCTGTCGAGGCTCGGTGGAGCTTTCTGGGCTTGGCAGTCGTGCTGACCCGGGGGGTGGCTCCGTGCCTCGGCCATGACGTAGAGGCGGCCGTGCAGCGGGGCATTCGACTCGATCCAGTCGAACAGCGCGATCTGGAGGCGGTCGACGAAATCCTCGCCCGACGCCGCCCAAGCGAGGCGCCGACAGGTTGCTCGACGAAACGCGCGTGCGTGCAGGGTCGGGGCCGGAAAACAATTGGCTTTGGCCGAAGGCGGTACCGTCGACCGGCAGGAGCGGGTTCGTCGCAATGGCGGCTCGGCGTTGGACCGCAAGGGCTTGCGCATTCGGCGAGGCGCTGTCGATCTCCCACCGGGGCCGCGGACCGGGCCGGCCTTTCCCTGCTCACACACCCGTTGCACCCGACGGCGCCATGGGCTAGATCTTCGCCGCGGTCAGCACCCGTAGCTCAGCTGGATAGAGCGTTGCCCTCCGAAGGCAAAGGTCACACGTTCGAATCGTGTCGGGTGCGCCAATCATCAAGCCATTGGTCTCGCTTATGATTCGGCCCCGCGTTTCAACCTCCCGATGGCGTCGTTGATCGACCTGTCGCCCGTTTTGTCACAAGCGACGGGTTTCGAATCACGGCTGCCATTCGTCGGCGCAGTCGATCCTGGCAGGTTCAAGTGCGAGGCGCCGCCCCGCCTCGTCACGATCATTCTCTTCGAAAAGTGAAACCGTATCGTGGGCAGAAGCGCAGGCGCGTGAAGCCCAACGGCGAAGGCGTCGCTGCAAAGTCATGTGAGCCAGAGCATGCTGATGCCAGGGCGAGTCGCTCGTGGCGCTCGCCCGCCATCAGCACCGTAGTGCTGGGTGCACAACCGCCTTCGGCGCGCAGAGGCAGCTTGGTCGACAACCCGCCCTGGCTGCGCCCAGGGGCTCACCCCGCCTTCGACCGTGCCCTCATCCCCCAATGGCGCCGGACCGGCGTGCTGGTGGACGCGCACCACCGTGGTGTCCACGAAGTGCAGGTCCCAGTCGAGGTCGCCTCGGGCATCGGCTTGCGCCTGCAGGCGCCGCCGCACCCGGTCGAACACGGCTGGCCTGCCGCCCGCGATGGAACCGGCTCGACCCGGTCCCGACAACACCATAGCGGGCCGGCAGATCCGCCCAGGGTGCGCCGCTCCGCAAGATCCCCAGCGTAGTGTTCAGAATTTGCCGGTGGTCCTCGGAAGAAGGGCCCGTGCGTAGCTGCTGCGGAGGCAGCAGCGGAGCGATCGGCTCTCACTGCGCACCGGTCAATTCGTAGCGTCGCATCCCGTCCACCTGGGGGCGATCACCCCGCCGATGAACCCTTCGCAGAGACGCTCTATGACGCGGTGTGTCGGCTGATCTGCCAGGTGGCGGCGCGCGCAGGGGGGCCGGAGGCGACGTCCGAGCCAGCACCGGGGCGGGTCTACGGCTGGAACCGGACCTTCGAGCCAGTATCGATCGCGGAGGCGCGCTGGGGCCCGACCACCTACGGCCACGATACCAACGGTCAGGTGACGGAGGCGCGGCGACGGACTGGCGGAGCGCTTCGATGACGATCTGGCCCTGAACGGGGCGGCGTTCCACGTGGTGGATGCGGGTCGGGGCGGTCTGGCGCAGGCGGCACGCCTGCCGGAAGCGGCAACCGACAAACGCCCGGGGGCGCCTTCGACGCGACGGGATCAACCCGGAGACGGTCGCCGAGTAGAAGAAGCGGGCCTGGGTCGCCGACCAGCGCACGGGATCGAAGAATCGCCGTTCGCCGGTACTGACGGTGCTGAGCGCTGTGTCGAATTTAGCTGGAAGCCCGAGCCGACGCGACACGAAGTTTCGTCGGCAAGGCTCGTCTCGGCGTCGTGCAGGGAGAAGATCGATGCGCTTCGAGCACGGCATGTGAAAACAACAGTCTGCAAAGTGGCAAAATTTTGATATTCAGTACTCTTGATGCGAGCCGTTCCTTTGGAGATACAGAGATCGTCTTTCCTTTTTCTAACAACAGCGAGAAGCGTGCGCCGTGCTTGCACCGACCCGTCGCGTCTTCCTGTCCGGCGCCCTGGCCCTGAGCATCGCACCGGCCCGCGCCGCATCGACGCCCCTGCGGGTCGTGGCCTCCTCGCTGCCGCATACGGAGATCCTCGAATTCGTCGGCGAAAAGCTCGCCCCCGAACTGCCTCTGAAGATCATCGAGATCTCGGGCGATCTGCGCCCGAATGCCCTGCTGCGTGACGGCGACGCCGATGCCAACTTCTTCCAGCACGTCCCCTTCCTCCGCTCGGAGGAAGCCGCCATGGGGATGCGCTTCGCCGTCGTCGCGGCGGTGCATGTCGAGCCCCTGGGATTGTATAGCCGCCGCGCCACGTCGCTCGCGGCCCTCCCGAGTGGCGGTGCCGTCGCCCTGTCGAACAGCGTCTCCAACACCGGCCGCGGGCTGTCGCTGCTTCAAGCGAACGGCTTGATCCGACTGCGGGCGAGGGACGCGGGCGTGGCCGCGACCGTGGACGACATCGTCGAGAACCCGAAGAACTTCCGCTTCGTCGAGATCGCACCTCCGCAACTGCCGCGCTCCCTCGACGACGTGGCGCTCGCGGTGATCAACGGCAACTACGCGTTGGAAGCGGGGCTGGAGCCCGCGCGGGATGCGTTGGCCCTCGAAGCCGCCGAGGGCAACCCGTATGCGAACGTCCTCGTCACGACCGAGGGCTTGGCGAGGGATTCCCGTGTGCTGCGCCTCGGAACCCTGCTGACCTCGGCCGAAGTCGCGGAGTTCATCGACCACCGCTACCGCGGCTCGGTCGTCCCTGTCCGCCCGTCCTGACCGCCGGGGGTGGGGTGAGACCGGCCGCCACCCTTCGAGATCCACAGCCTGCCCTGCCTTCGCCGAGTCGGGCGACCGGAGTCCACGACCGATGCGCTTCCTGAAGACCCTCGCCATCGCCTTCCTGTCCATGGGTACGATGGCGGCCCAGGCAGAGACCTTGACGATCGGTACCGTGCCGGGCGCCTACAGCGACGCCATCACCGCGGCCGCCAAGGAGGCCAAGGAGCAGGGCATTGTGGTGAAGGTGATCGAGTTCAGCGACTGGACGACGCCCAACGTCGCCCTCGATGCCGGCGACATCGACCTGAACTTCTTCCAGCATCGCCCCTTCATGGAGAACGCCGCGAAGCAGAAAGGCTACCGATTCGACATCGTCGGGCTCGGCATCCTGCAGAACATCGGGCTATTCTCGCTCAAGCATAAGAGCCTCGACGGGATCCCGGCGGGGGGCAAGGTCGCCATCGCCAACGACCCGGTGAACCAGGGCCGAGGCCTGCTGCTGCTGCAGAAGGCCGGCCTCATCAAGCTCAAGGACGGTGTCGGCTTCCTCGGTAACGTCGACGACATCGTCGAGAACCCGAAGAAGCTGAAATTCACCGAGGTCGAGGGTCCGCAATTGGTGCGGATCACCGGCGACGTCGATCTCGCCCAGGGCTACCCGCATTTCATCGTCGCCGCCGGGGCCTTCGACCCGAAGAGCGGGCTGATCTATTCCGGGATCGAGGACAAGCTGTTCGCCGTAAGCTTCGTCACGAAAGCCACCCGCAAGGACGATCCGACCATCCGAAAATTCGTCCAGATCTTCCAGAACTCCGAGGCCGTGAAGCAGCAGATCCACACATCGTTCGCCGGCAGCGAAAAGCTGTACCTGCTCGCGTGGCAGAACTGACCATGGTGAGCCTGGCTTTGGATCGCCTCGGGGCGACGGGTTCGGCCCGGTCGAAGGCGATCGGCCTGGACGCGATCCCCGCCGCCCGGACCGAAGCGGGCCGGCGCTGCACCGGCACCGTGCGGTTCGAGAACGTCTCGAAGACATATCGCTCTGCGGGTGGCGAGGTCCGTGCCCTCGACGACGTCAGCCTCGACGTTCCGTCCGGCGCGATCCTCGGCATCATCGGCCGCTCGGGTGCCGGCAAGTCGACCTTGCTCCGAACCGTCAACCGTCTGGAGGCGCCGACGTCGGGACGGGTGCTGGTCGACGACGAGCCCATTGAGGCCCTCCGGACGGACGGCCTCGTGGCCCTGCGCCGCCGCACCGGCATGATCTTCCAGCACTTCAACCTGCTGTCGGCCAAGACCGTCCGGCAGAACGTGGCCCTGCCGCTCAAGGTGGCCGGAATCCGCCCGTCGGAGATCGAAGGCCGGGTGGAAGCGGTGCTGCGCCTCGTCGGTCTCCAAAGCAAGGCGGAGGCCTATCCGTCGCGCCTCTCGGGCGGGCAGAAACAGCGCGTCGGCATCGCCCGCGCCCTGGTCAGCGACCCCGAGATCCTCCTCTGCGACGAGGCGACCTCGGCCCTCGACCCGGAGACCACCCTGTCGATCTTGGGCCTGCTGCGGGATATCAACCGGCGGCTCGGCCTGACCATCATCCTCATCACCCACGAGATGAGCGTGATCCGCGAGATCTGCACGGACGTCGTGGTGCTGGAAGCCGGGCGGATCGCCGAGTCCGGTCCGGTCTGGCGCGTGTTCGGCGCCCCGGAACACCCGGCGACGCGGGCCCTGCTCGCGCCCCTCACCCGCGACCTGCCCGACGATCTGGCGGAGCGGCTCGTGCCGCATCCCGTCCCGGGCGCCCAGGCCGTCCTGCGGATCACCTATCCCGGGGGGTCTGCCCCCGACCTGTCGGCCCTCGTCGCGGCGACGGGCGGCCCGCTGCGGCTCCTGCAGGCGAGCGTCGAGCGCATCCAGGGACACGCCGTCGGCCGCCTGCTGATCGCCGCCGAGAACCGGCAGGCAGAGGCCCGCCTGAGAGCCATCGGGGTCACCGTCGAGGGAATCGGCTATGTCGCCGCAGATGATTGACCGCCTCTGGCAGGCGGCGTTCGACACGATGTTCATGGTGGGCGTCTCGGCGGGAATCGCGGTGGCCGCCGGCATCCCGCTCGCGCTGTTCCTCGTCACCTCCGGGGCGGGCGGCATCTTCCCGGCACCGCGGACGAACCGCTTCGTCGGCCTTCTCGTGAACGGCTTTCGCGCCGTGCCCTTCATCGTGCTCCTGGTCGCGCTGATCCCGTTCACCCGGCTCGTCGTGGGAACCACGATCGGTGTCTGGGCGGCCATCGTTCCCCTCGCGGTCAGCGCTACGCCCTTCTTCGCACGGATCGCCGAGGTCTCGCTGCGGCAGGTCGATCCCGGACTGGTCGAGGCGGCCCAGTCCATCGGCTGCCGCCGACGCCACATCCTGCTCCACGTGCTGCTGCCCGAGGCGCTTCCGGGAATCGTCGGCGGCTTCACCATCACGATCGTGTCGATGATCGGCGCCTCGGCCGTGGCCGGCGCGGTCGGCGCGGGTGGGCTCGGCGACGTGGCGATCCGCTACGGCTACCAGCGCTTCGACACCACGGTGATGTCGGTGGTGATCGCGATCCTCATCGTCCTCGTCTGCCTCGTGCAGTTCGCGGGCGACAGCGTGGTGCGGAGGCTCCGGGCACGATGACGGGCGCCGCCAAGCAGATCCGGCTCAACGCGTTCAACATGAACTGCGTCGGTCACATCAACCACGGCCTCTGGACCCATCCGCGCGACCGCTCGGCCGAGTACAACACGCTGCGCTACTGGACGGACCAGGCCAAGCTCCTGGAACGCGGCCTGTTCGACGGGATGTTCATCGCCGACATCCTCGGCGTCTACGACGTCTACGGCGGCGGCATCGACGTGACGGCACGGGAAGCCGTGCAACTGCCGGTGAACGACCCGACGCTGATCGTTCCGGCCATGGCGGCGGTGACGGAGCATCTCGGCTTCGGCGTCACCGTCAACGTCTTCGCGGAAGCGCCCTACACCTTCGCCCGGCGCCTCTCGACGCTCGACCATCTCACCGGCGGGCGGGTCGGCTGGAATATCGTCACCGGCTATCTCGAGAGCGCCCATCGCGGCCGGGGCGAGACCCTTCCGGCGCACGACCGCCGCTACGATTACGCCGATGAGTATCTGGAGGTGCTCTACAAGCTCTGGGAGGGAAGCTGGGACGACGCGGCGGTACGCCGGGACTGCGGGGCGCGGGTGTTCGGCGATCCAGCGTTGATCCGGCCGGTCTCCCATCGCGGCGAGTTTCTTTCCGTCGACGGCTACCACTTGTGCAAACCCTCGCCGCAGCGGACGCCCGTGCTCTATCAAGCGGGCGCCTCCGGCCGGGGCCGCGCCTTCGCCGGGCGACACGCCGAGTGCGTGTTCATCTCGGCGCGGGACAAGGCGGCGGCCCGAGACGCCGTCCGGGCGATCCGGGCAGAGGCCGCCGCCGCCGGGCGCGACCCACAGGACGTGAAGGTGTTCATCGGCATCGCCGCCATCCCCGGCCGCACCCGTGCCGAAGCGGAGGATAAGCGCGCCGAGTACATGCGCTACGCCAGCGCCGAGGCCGGGCTCGCCCACTTCTCCGCCTCCACCGGCATCGATTTCGCCCGCTACGGCCTCGACGAGCCGATCCCCTACGCCCCCGGCAACGCGATCCAGTCGGCCACCGCGGCTGCGGGCAAGCGCGGGCTGACCAAACGCGACCTCCTTGCGGAACTCGGCCTCGGCGGCCGCTACGCGGTGCTGACCGGGGACGCCACGTCCATCGCGGACGAACTGCAATCCTGGGTCGAGGAGGGCGAAGTGGACGGGTTCAACCTCAGCCGCATCGTCGTGCCGGAAAGCTTCTCGGACTTCATCGATCTCGTGATCCCCGAGCTTCAGGACCGCGGCCTGTACAAGACCGCCTACGCGCCGGGCTCGTTCAGAAACAAGCTGTTCGGCGCGGGCGACCGCCTACCCGCCCGCCACGCCGCCCAAGCCTACCGAGGCGCCGCCGCCGTGAGCGGCTGACGGCAGACGCCGCGATACCGGCGGGCATGGCCGCGGCGATGGACGGGTGAAGCAGAACACCCCCAAACGCGTCTTGGAGATCGTCGCAGGGAGAGATCCGCAAGTGTCCGGCCGGCGCCGTGGGCCAAGGCAGCGGTGGGATCGTGCTAACAGGCTTCATCCCCCTGATGTCCTCATCCCCCGTGGTATCCTCATCCTCCGTGGTATCTTCATCCCCCGTGGTATCCTCGGGCCGCGTCGTACGGGTAGGCCCGGACGCGTTCACCGACGCGCGCGGGATTCGCGGCGGCGCCGTTGTCCGGCCGCCCGCCGCGCCCGGGGAGGCAGCTCGCGAAGGTGGACTTGGCCGGGTGGGTCCGGGTCGCCGCACAGGAAGGCGAGTGCACCAGGCATCGCGATCGGTGCGCCGCGATCGCCCCGGGGTCGCATCCCGAGCCGATGTCTTCGCATGAGAAAGCGCGATCCCCGCAGGGAAACGACAGCGCGAGCGCCCGGCGGTCGAACATCCGCGGGCACGCTTCACCGGCTCGGAGCCACCTCCTCAAGACAACCCAGGGTCGCATAGAATACGGATAGCTGATTCCGGGACGGGACGGCTCGGCACAACAGGACGTCCAGGATCGATTGCTGCGCGACCCAGCACGTGTACCTCTGGCCGGATCGGAAGTACAAATCTGTATTTGCGACGATCTCATGAAGACCATCATCGTCCATGTCCCTGCACAACCAAGCAGACCGGCGCGATTTTCCGTGATTCGACCGATCGTCCGGTGTAGGTTTTCTACCGTCCGAGCCTGGAGAGCGCCCCCGTGAACGACCGCCTCTACGGCTTCTACAATTCCGAACTCGAGGCCCTGCGCGGCCTCGGCGGCCGGTTCGCCGAGCGGCATCCGAAGATCGCCGGGCGGCTGCGGCTGTCGCCGGATGCCATCGACGATCCCCATGTGGCCCGGCTGATCGAGAGCTTCGCCTTCATCGCCGCGCGCCTGCGGCTCAAGCTCGACGACGACTTTCCCGAGCTCACCGAGACACTGCTCGAATTCCTCTATCCGCACTACCTCGCGCCGATCCCGGCGCTCGCCGTGACGCAGGTGGCGTTCCCGCCAGACCTCAAGGAGGTCATCACCCTGCCGCGCGGCGCCGTGGTCGAGAGCGAGGTGCTGGAGGGCGACGTCTGCCGGTTCCGGACCACGCAGGACGTGGAGCTCTGGCCCGTCCGGGTCGCCTCGGTCGCCCTGACCGGGCGCCCCCTCGTCGCGCCGCCCTGCCCGCATGTCGAGGCGCCCGCCAGCCTGCGGATCGTCCTCGAGACCGTCGATCCGGGCGTGACCTTCACGGACCTCGGCGTCGACCGCCTGCGCTTCTACCTGCGGGCGCCCTGGCAGCCGGCGGTGGCGCTCTACGAACTCCTGCTCAACGACTGCCTCGAGATCGCCCTCGCGGATCACGCCGAGGACGGGGGAGCCGTCTTCATCGGGCCGGACGCGATCCGCGCGGTGGGGTTCGAGCCCGCCGAAGCGGTGCTGCCGCCCGCGCCGCGGTCGCATCCGGCCTACCGCCTGCTGACGGAGTTCTTCGCCTATCCGCAGAAGTTCCTCTTCCTCGACCTGTCGCGCCTCTCGGCGAAGACCCTGCGGCGGGCCGGCAACCGCCTGGAGATCTTCTTCTATCTCGGCCGGCATGCGCAGGAGCTCGAACGGGCCTGCACCGCCGGAACCTTCGCCCTTGCCTGCACGCCGGTCGTCAACCTGTTCGAGCAGCGCGCCGAACCGATCATGCTCACCCAGGTGGCGAGCGAGTACGCTCTCGTGCCCGACGCGCGTAGGCACGCCTCGCGCGAGGTCTACGCGGTGGAACGCGTCACCCTGACCGACCGCGCCGGGATGACCCGCGACGCGAGTCCCCTGTTCGGACGGACGCTGGCCCAGCACGACGCGGTCGGCGCGCTCTACTGGCAGCTGCGCCGCCGGCATCTGGCGGAAGGGGGCGAAGGCACGGATGCCCGGCTCGCCCTCGTCGATGCGGCCGCCTCCCCGGCCTCGCCCACCGATGCGGTCCTCTCCGTCGACACCACCTGCATCAACCGGGACCTGCCCGCCCGCCTGCCCTATGGCGGCGAGCACCCGGTCCTCACGGTGCTGCGCGGACCGGGCGAGGTCGGGCGCCTGAAAGCCCTGACGCCCTTCACCGCCACCCTGCGGCTCACGCCGGGCGACGGCCTCCTGTGGCGGCTGATCTCGCACCTGACGCTCAACCACCTGTCGCTCTCCAACGGCGAGGGCGGACCGGAGGCGCTGCGCGAGATCCTGCGGCTCTACGACTTTCGCGATGCGCCGGAGACCCGCACCCTCATCGACGGGATCGTGTCCGTCACGCACCGGCGCGCGACGGCGCGGGTGGCCGAGGGCGGCCTCGCCCGCGGCCTCGACATCGAGGTGGAGATGGACCGCCGCTACATCGATCCGGGCGCGGCCTTCCTGCTCGGGCAGGTACTCGACCGTTTCTTCGGCCTCTACGTCAACCTCAACAGCTTCACGCGCCTGACCGTGCGGATGCGCGGGGCCGCCCGGGCGCTGAAGACATGGCCCGCCCGCTCCGGCGCCCGGCCGCTCGTATGAGCCCGCGCGTTGGAAAGGCCGTCCCGGAGCGGCTCGGCGACAAGCTCGCCGCCGAGATCGACCGCTTCGAGCCGTTCGAGGGCTTGCGCCTCGTCGAGGCGTTCGGCCCCAGGCCCGCGCCGGACGAGGCGGAGGCCCCGGCCGATCGGCCCCTCGCGACGGGCGCCCTGACGAGCCGGCACGTCGCCACGCCCCTCGTGCCGGGCGGTCGCTTCGGCCTGGACCGGAGCGGGATTCCCGAGATCGCCTTCGTCGGGCTCGCCGGCCCCCTCGGCCCGCTGCCGCCGATCTACACCGAGGTGGCGCTCAAGGAACGCAAGGCGCGCAATCCGGGATTCGCGGCCTTCCTCGACGTATTCGTCGCCCGGATCACGACGGCCTTCCTCGACACCTCCGAGAAATATCGGCTTCCGGCCCTGGTGGCGCGCCGCGGCAGCGGCGGGGCCAACCGCATGACGGAGGCGTTGCGCGCCCTCATGGGCCTCGGCCTGCCGTCGCATCGGGGCCGGCTCGCCACCCCGGACGCCGAACTCCTGCCCTATGCGGGCCTGCTCGGGCGGGACGTGCGCTCGGCCGCGGGCCTCGAAGTGCTCCTGGCCGACCGGCTCGGCACGCCGATCCGGGTCGCGCCGTTCATCGCACGGTGGCTGCCCATCGCCCCCGCCGAGCAGAGCCGCCTCGCCGGGCCGAACCCGGCCTTCGGACGCCTCGGCGTCGATGCCGTCGCGGGCTCGGGGATCATGGATGCCTCCAGCACCTTCCGGGTGGTGGTGGGGCCCCTCGACGCGGCAACCTTCGCGGCCTTCGCGCCCGATGGGACGCGGATGGCGGAACTGGTGGAGCTCGTGCAGCTCTACATGGACCCCGGCCTCGATTTCGACGTCCAGATCATCCTGCGCAAGGACGACGTGCCCGAGTGCCGACTCGGCCCGGCCGCCCCGTCCCTCGGCTGGAACGCCTGGCTGCGCCAGCTGCCCGCCGAGCGCGACGCCGATCAGTCGGTGCACGATCCCATGCGGGGCGCGCACTGAGCCCGACGCCGGGTGTCGTCCGGCCGGACGCTCGCGCGGCTCGCTCGCGCGTCAGCGCCGCCGCAACACGCTCGGCAGCCAGCCGCCCGCACCGAGCCGCGACAGGACCTCCTCCGCCGAGGGCCGGCGGTCCGGATCGGCGCGCAGCAGGGCCCGCACCAGGCGCCCCAACCGGCCGTCGAGGCCGCTGTCCGGCGGCCGCAGCCGCGCCGCCCGCGCGCTCTCGCGATCGGTGCCGAGGGGCGGCCGCTCGCCCCGCGCGGCGCAGGCGAGGAGGAGGCCGAGGGCGAAGAGGTCCGCGGCCGGACCGCCGGGCTGCCCGTCGAGCTGCTCGGGGGCGGCGACGGACCACTTGCCCGCGAACGCGATCTCCGGATCGGGCTCGCCGATCCTCCGGGCGACGCCGAAATCGATCAGCATGGCGCCCGCGGCACCACCGCACAGCATCACGTTCTCGGGCGAAAGATCGCCGTGCACGAAGCCGGCCGCATGAACGGCCGCGAGGGCGCCGGCGATGCGCCGGGCCAGGACCGCGACCTCGTCCGGCGCCAGGCCCCCCCGGGCCCAGATCGCCCGTGCCAGCGTCTCGCCGTGGAGCAGGTCCATGACGATGAAGGCGCGGCCGTCGGCGTGCCGCAGCAGATCGCGCACCTGCGGGATGGCCTCGTGGCGCAGGCTCATCAGCGTGCGGGCCTCGGCGACGTGGAGACGGGCGATGACCGGATCGCGGACGCGATCCGGCCGCAGGATCTTCACGGCGTGGTCGCGCCGCAACTCGCGATGGCGGACTTGGTAGATCTCGGCGATCCCGCCCCGTCCGATGCGGTCGCGCACCACGTAGGTGTTGGCCAGGACCGTATCGGGGCTGAGCGAGGCGGTGGCCGGCGTGGCCGGCGCGGCGGAAGGCTGCGCGCGCGACGCCTGCGCCAGGGCGGAGCCGCCGTCGCCGAGGCGGTCGAGGGCGGCGCGCGCCGCGTCCACCAGCGCCCGTCGCTCGGGTTCGAGGCGCGGACGGCCGTCGCCACCGGCGACGATGGCCTGGACCAGGGCGTCGAGCCGCACCTGAACCCGCAGGGTTTCACGCCGGGCGGCCTCGCCCTCCACGTTCGCCGCCTCACCCATCGGCGCCGACGACATCGACGACGACGGCCGAGATGTTGTCGCGCGCACCGGCGATCAGCGCGTCGTCGATGGCGCTTCCGACGGCCTCCTGCGGGGTGCCGTGACCGACGGCGTGGCCGAGCCCGGCCTCGCCGAGCGCTCCGACCAGCCCGTCGCTGCACAGGACGAAGCGGTCCCCCGGCCGGATCGTCCCCTCGACCCAGTCCGCCGCGAACGCATCCTCCGCCCCGACCGCACGGGTGACCATCCTGCGGCCCTCGCGGGTCACGTGGTCCTGCGTCAGGGGCCGGAGCGCATGGCCGCGCAGGAGATAGGCGCGGCTGTCCCCGACCCAGACCACGGCGTAGCGGCCCCGGTGGACGAGGAGCGCCACCACGACGGCCGCCACGATCTCCTCGGGCCCGAGCCGGCGGGCACGGGCCCGCAGGGCGGCGTTCGCCTCCAGGAGGAGATGGTCGATCTCCGCCCGCTCCGGCGCGCGGCCGAGGGGGGCCGGCATCGCCTCGAGCCGGTCGGCGACGACGCCGGCCGCGTAGTCCGCCGCCGCATGGCCGCCGGCGCCGTCGACCACCGCCCACAGGCCGAGGTCCGACCGGTTCACCACGGCGTCGTCGTTGCGCCGCCGCCGCGTCCCCTTGTGCGACCGGGCGGCCCCGACGAGCTTGACCAGCCCCGGATCGGGCTCCGGTTCCGGGGGCCCGGCGGGCTTCGACGCGGCGGGCGGCCCGGCCCGCAGGCCCTCGTGCCAGCCCCATTCGCGCCAGCGCCCGTCGAGCAGGGCGGCGAACTGCTCGGGTTCCGGCGCCGCGTCATGGAGGAGCAGGGACGGCGCCACGGTGCTCGAGCCTCGCGTCCACCAGGCGGAGAAGGGTCGGTTCGTCCCCGCCAGCATCGCCTCGACGGCGTCGGCATAGGCCTGGATCGGGCCATCCGCGCCGTCGCGCGCGAAGCGGCTCGGGTTCGGCCGGGCCGGCTCGTCCGGTATCGGGGCCGGCGGGCCGAACGCGCGCACGGCCTCCTCGAAGGCCTCGAAATCGTAAGCGTCGTCGAGACAGCTCCGGGCCAGGACCTCGACACCGTCGAACCAGGCTTCGGCGGCGCGCACGAGCCGCCACGGGCTGGCCAAGCCCGGAAGTTCGAGGGCGATCACCAGGGGGAAATAGCGACCGACCCGGTCGACGGAGGGCATCAGGACGCCGGCCGTCGCATGCGGCCCGAGGGTCCCGGGGCCGGCGACGAAGCGCCAGACCGGGGCGACGAGATAGGTCGGCAACCACTCCGTTCCGAGCTGGCGCCGGCTCGTCACGATGGCGCGGGACAGCCATTGGTCGAGGGCGGCCTGCAGGGCCTGACCCAGGCGGCGGTTCACGAAGTCGCCCCGGGTCGGGACCTTGCCGAAGAAGCCGAGCTGCGGTGGGCCGGGCGGCGCGGCGCCGGCCGCGCGCTTCACGGGCATGGGCTACGCCCCCCCGTCATGGAAATCTCGGGCAGCGGAAGCTCCGCAGGGCCGCGAGCCCGAACGGACTCGGCAGCGCCAGGCTGCGGATCTCGAAGGTCACGGCGTGGCTCGCCGTGCCGTAGGTCACCCGGGTCCGGTCCGGCGCGACGGCCTCCGCGCGGCCGGCATCGAGGAGCCGGAGCAGGGCCCAGGGTCCGGTGAAGGAGAGGGCCTCCGGGGCGCCCGGCTGCACGCTCACCCGCGCCGCCGGGCCGGCGAGGCCCGGCGTCGGCCAGGTGAAGCGCAGGGGGCGCGCGCTGCCGCGCGAGAAGGCCGCCTCCTGGCCGTCGCTGACGAACGAGGCGGCCGTCGCCTCGGGATCGAGGCGAATCGGCGTCACCTCGAAGGCCAAGGCGGGCTGCGCCCCGGCCGTCGGAAAGAAGGCCTGCCGGATCTCGTCCGCATCCTCGAAGCTGCGCAGGAGGGCGGCGCTGCCCGCCGATCGCCATCGCCAGGGCTTCGCCGTCCCGTCGACGGCATCCGCCATGTGGGTGCGGAAGAAGGTGGCGAAAACGCCCTCCGGTCCGAACACCGCGGCGAACTCCCCCAGCGGCGTATCGGCCGCCGCATTCCGATCGAACGGGAAGCGCCTGTCCGTCGCGGCGCGGCAAGCCTGCTCGCCGGCCTGGCTCCAGCGGCGGGCGAGATCGACCACCTGCGCCTTGCCCTCGGCTCCCGCGATGAGGGTCTCGTCGAGGGCGATCGGCACCAGGGGACGCGCCAGCATCGCCGCGACGTGCCCGTCGAGGCTCGTCCGCAGGACCGCGTGCTTCTCCTCCGGGTAGAGCCGCGCGAACAGCCCCTCGAGCCGCGCGTCGGCGAAGGGCTTGTCGAGGGAGTCGGCGCCGCCGAGCATGCGGTAGAGGCGCAGGGTCTCGCCGATATCGGCTCCGGCCAATCCGGCATCCGCATCCTTCGCGCCCCTGTCCTTGCTTACCGCGTCCTTGCTCCCCGCGTCCTTGGCACCCAAGTCGGCGACACCGGCCTGGATCGATTCGCGGACCAGCCTCGGAGAAGCTGCGCCGGCCACGCCCGGGACGGCCTCCCGCGCCACGGCGGCGGGCGGCCTGGACATTCCTCTCGGCACCACCGGCGCGTCCGGGTTCGGTTTCGGGGCAGCGTCGGCGTCCCCGGCCGCGCCGGCCTCGCGCAGGGTGTTCCCGAGCGCGACCAGGATGCGCGGCAGCAGGAAGCCCGTCAGGGCGCGCTCGTAGAGGTTGGCCCGCCCGGCCGAGATCTTCTCCGCCTGGTCGAAGGTATCGAGCAGACGCGGAGTGCCGGCCTCGGTGAAGGGCGTGGCCGCATCGCGGGCCTGGCTCAGCACCACTTCGGCGCGCACGAAGTCGGTATCCGCCACGGCCTCGACGGGCAGGGTCCCGGCCCCGGCGGTGTAGACGGCGAGGCGCGCATCGGTGTCCGAGAGCATCCGCTCCTGGCGCAGGTAGGCGACGAGCCAGGTCAGGGACAGGCCGAGGACGAGGGCCGCGGCCAGGCCGCCCGCCGCGGAGCGCAGGATCCTGCGGCGGCGCTCCAGGGCCGGATTGGTCGAGACGAGGTTCGCCTCGTTGAAGACCACCTCCCGCAGCAGGCGCGCGAGGAAGTAGCTGTGCTGCCCGTCCGCCGAAGCGGCACCGAAGCGCGGCAGGTCGATGGCGAAGCGCTGGCTCGCCGAACGCGTCACGAGGTCGAGGCCGCTGCCGCTCTGCTCGGCCGAGGCGAGGTAGAGGCCGCGCAGCCGCGGCGGGGCGTCGAAGCGCGAGGACGCCGCGATCTCGCCGATGGTCTCGTGGAGCGGCTCGGCGATGAGGGCGAGCTGGCTCGGAAAAGCGAAGATCTGCGCGCGCCGCTCGGGGTCCGTCTCGGCCTGCAACCGGTCGAAGAGGAGTTGGTCGAGGCGTCCGACGAGCCGGTCGAAGGCGGAGCCGAACCGGTCGGCGAGGTCGCGGCCCTCGATCCCGCCGCGCGGCGGCGGCAGGGTGACGCCCCAGACCTGCTCGCGGCCGGTCCGGGCCATGTCGTCGAAGAAAGCCGTGAATCCGGCGAGGCGGTCCGCCTTGGTCAGCACGAGATAGACCGGCACGCGAAGGCCGAAGGCCTCGTCGAGTTCCCGCAGGCGCTTGCGGATCGTCCGGGCGTGATGCAGCCGCTCGGTGGCGGAGGCCTGCACCAGCAGGTCCATCCCGACCATCACGATGGCGCCGTTGAGGGGCTGGCGCCGCCGGTGCTTGCGCAGCAGCGTGAGGAACCCGCGCCAGCCCGCCGCATCGGCCTCGCCGTCGCCCTCCTGCGCGGTGTAGCGCCCTGCAGTGTCGATCAGGATGGCCTCGTCCGTGAACCACCAGTCGCAGTGGCGGGTGCCGCCGACGCCCTCGACGGATTCGCCGACGCTGTCGGCGAGGGGAAAGCGCAGGCCGGAATTGCGCAGGGCCGTGGTCTTGCCGGAGCCGGGCGGGCCGATCAGCGCGTACCAGGGCAGCGCGTAGACGGAGGCGCGCCCCATGGTCTTGCGCAGGAGCTTCAGGGCGTCGCGCAGCCGCGACTTCAGTTCGGCGACGTCGTCGGCCGCGGCCCGGGCGGGATCGGCCTCGGCCCCGGCCGCGACGGCGTCGATGAGCGCCGCGTCGCGCCGCTGGCCCCGGACGAGGCGGACGAGGCAGTAGAGCACGAAGCCGACGGCGATCGCCCCCACCGCGTACAGGCGGGTCTCGAAGCGCTCGAACGGCCGCCAGCGGCCGAACGAGACGCCGTCGCCGTAGAAGAACACCACGCAGGCGGCGACGAGCGCCCAGATCAGGGCGACCAGCCACCAGGCCTTGACCCGGCTGGCATAGGTCGTCGCGTAGGACCGGATCTCGTAGATCCAGTTGAGGATGTTCATGGCGTGGCTCCCGCCCTCGACCGTCCCGGCGCCGGCGTCACCGGTGCCGGCGCGACCGATGCAGGGCCGTCCGATGTAGGACCGTCCGATGCAGGACCGTCCGACACGCCCCGGGCCGGCGTGTTGCGGCGGATCAGGAGTTCGGTGCGCCGGTTCTCGGCCCGTCCCTCGCGGGTGTTGTTCATGGCGATGTTCTCGGCAGAGTCGTTCGGGCGGATCGGCTGCGCCTCGCCGCGGCCCTCGGCCCGGATCGCGTCGCTGCCGATGGAGCGGCCGAGGATGGCCGCCACGGCCTCGGCGCGGGCGACGGAGAGCTGGTAGTTCGAGGGGAACCGCACGGTCTGGATCGGGACGTTGTCGGTGTGCCCGACCACCTGCACCGTGACGTCGTCCGTCCGGATCGCCGCGCCGACGCGCTCGAAGAGCTGGACGAAGGCGGGAGCCACCGTCGCGCTGCCCGACTCGAACAGTCCGGCGTTGCGGATGCGCACGATCGCGCCGGAGCCGCTCGGCTCGACGTCGATGGCGCCCCGGTCGATCTCCGGCTTCAGCACGCGCCCGAGCCCGGCCGCGAGGGACGTGTCGGATGCCGGGGGCGCTTCGGCGATCGGTTCCGCCGGAGCCCGGGCCGACGGCACGCGACGCAGGCTCGGCGTCCCGCGCGGCGGCGCGTCGAGAAAGGCCGCGAAGGTCGCGTCCGAGCGCCGGTTGACGGCCCATTGCAGGGCGAGGAACAGGCCCGCGAGGGCGAGGATGCCGAGTCCGGCCCCCGCCCAGAGCAGGAGCTGCCCGCGGATCGGGGGCAGGCGCGCATCGACGCCGCGCCACTCAGGCGACAGTTCGCGCTCCACCGGCCCGCGCAGGGTGCGGTAGAGCCCCTCCCGGATACGCCCGATCTCGAGATGCCCCTGCGGATGCACCCGCATCCGCCCCTCGAAGCCGAGGGAGAGGCAGTGGTACATGAGCAGCAGCACGTCCCGGTTCGAGCCGGGGTCCTTGTGCAGGTGCGCCAGGAGGTCGAAGAAGCGCTCACCGCCCGTCACGTCGGTGTGGAAGGTCGAGACCATGCCCTGCCGCGCCCACAGGCTGTAGGCGCCCCAGGACGAGTTCAGCACCACGTCGTCCACCGTCGCGCAGAGGGCGTAATGCGCAGCCTGCGCCCGCTCGCGCGTGACCGCGACGCCGAGGATCGCCGCCTCGAAGGCCTTGACGGCGGCGATCACCTTGAGGCGCAGGGCCTCGAGATCCGGCGGGCTCGACAGGCTGCGCAGGCGTCCGACGAGGCTGAGGATCGGCAGGGCGGCCGCCACCATCGGGGGCACGCCGGACCGGGCGAGATCGAGGCTGCCGAGGGTCTCGATGGCCGCGTCCGGGGGGGCCGCCGCCGGCTGCGGGTCCACCCGGAGCACGGGCTGGGGACGCACTCCGCCGGGCGTCGGCTTGACCACCGTGGATTCGCCCGCAAGCCCGCGGGCCTCAGCTTCCGACACCGTTCGCTCCCGCTCGCTCCAAAGTCGTCCACCGGCTCGCGACGGCCCGCGGGCGAGGGCCGCGGCCGACCGCTCCGCGCACGGCCGAGGTCACCCGCGACACTGCGCCAGAACCACCGCCCGTCCCAAGAGAAATTCTACCGAGGATCGCATAAAACCGAACAGACACCGTTTGCGTGTTTCGTGCTCAGCCCTTGATCGCCCACAGTTCGAGTTCGAGATCGGGGAAATTGCCGGCGAGGTGGATGGCGACCGCACTCGAATGCTCGAGTTCCCGCCAGAGCGGGCCGGTGGTGTCGAGCTCGAAGTAGACCGTGCCGCCGCGATAGGGGAGCTGGCGCGGCGCGACGGCCAGGGGCCTGACCGCGATGCCCGGCAGGGCGACGTTGACGAGCTGGGCGATCTGCTCGACGGGACCGATCTTGACCTGGTTCGGCAAGGACCGCCGCAGGCTCTCGGCCGGCATGTTAGCGCGCACGGCGAGGACGAACCCGGCGCCGAGCAGCAGGGAGCGGTCGTTGATCGCGCCTACCCGCACGCCGTGGCGGCGCTCCTGCAGGTCGATGGGCACGGCCACCTGATCCAGGAGTGCGGAGAGCGCCGCCCGCAGGTCGGAGAAGACCGCCGCGAACGTCGCCGCCAGATCCTCGTGGGAATAGTCGGGAAAGCGCGTGGCGCGCTTCGAGGGCGCCGTGAAGGTCGCGAGTTCGCCCGCCAGGGCGAGGCAGAAGCCGTAGAACGCCTCCGGCGGCAGACGACCCGCCTGGGCCGCCGCGTGGCGCAGGGGCGGATCGGCCCGGTTCAGGGCCTGGAGGAGCAGGAAGTCGGCGACCTCGGCGGTGCCGCGCACCGTCGGGTCGGCGATCCGGGCCGCGATGGCTTCGGCCCGATGCGAGACGAGACCTTGCAGCTCGTTGACGAGGGCGGCCAGGGGCGCCTGCGCGGCGCAGTTGAGGCAGGGCGCGATGAACCGGTCGTCGAGGACGATGCTGAGGTCGGAGCGGACCTCGACCACCCGGGCGACGGCGAGGCGTTCCGTGCCCGCGAGCGGTCCGTTCGACGGGGCATAGGCGAGGCGCAGGCGCCCCACTTCGAGGCTCGCGCTCGTGAAGCTGTCGCCGTTGGCGTCCGGCGCGTCGTAGGCGGTCCGCCGCAGGCGGGTGGCGGCGTCCTCGCGGCGCTCGGCGCCGATCTCGGGACTTCCCGGCTGGCGCATGGGAATCGCGAGGTAGATCGTGACGTCGCGGGTGCCGGGCAGCAATTCGAGGGGCGGCGGGAGGTCGGCGTCGCCGGGCGCTTCGAAGGGGGTTCCATCGGGGAAGATGCCCCGGGCGTGCGCGACCGCGAAGCGCCCGGCGCCGAGGGTCTCGCGATTGATGCCGATGTCCGAGAAGCCCCAGGGATAGGGCGCGAGGTCCCGCGTCAGGCCGCGCACGAAGCGTTCCGTCCAGCGGTCCGCCTGCTGGAAGTGCTGGACGCGGAGGAACATGCCCTCCGACCAGACCACACGGTTCTCGCTCAGCATGGATCGGGGCTCCGGGGCTCTGTCAGGTCCTGCGGGCGTAGGCCCGACGCAGCGGCGTCAGCACGACGTCGGCCGCGGGGGCGTCGGGTGCGCCGCAGAGGTTGGCGTGAAGGGCGACGTAGCGGTCCCACGAGGCGGCGCGCAGGAGCGGACCCACGGCGAGGCGGGTCCGCTCGCGGGCCGCGTCCTCGAGGAATTCGGGCTGGATCTGCGCGCCGAGATCGGCGGCGGCCTCGCCGACGGAGAGGCCGAGGGCACGACTCGCCTGGGCGAGGCGGGCGAGGCGGCCGGTGAGTTCGTCCGTCGCCCCGGCATCCCCCGTCGCGAGGGCGGCGGCGAACAGCGAGGGCAGGTCGGCCCCCGACGTCTCCCGGTCGGACAGGCCGAGGTCGCGTTCGGCGGTGCGATGCACCGCCTCGAGGGCGGCGAGGACGTCGATGAGGCGACGCAGGATCTGCCCGCTGCGGACCATCGCGGCGCGGTCGCGGGCGGGCGCGACGCCCTCCGGCATCAGGCCGCCGAGGCCGGCGCCTTCCACCAGGGCGGCCTGCGCATCGCCCCAGTCGGGTCCCGCGGCGCCGCCCGACGCGGGCGGCGCATCGTCGCCCAGATCCCAGTCGGCCGGCAGGATCGCCCGGACGCCGCCGAGCTGCAGCGCCTCGCTCACCGGCGAGAGGTGCTCGCTGCGGCTGGCGAAGTCGCTCAACGGCTGCAGCATGGCCTCGGGCTCGTCCGTCAGGGACGTCGCGGGCGGAGCCTGCCAGCCGAAGGGCTGCACGACCTGCGCATCGACGGCCCCGCCCGGCAGGGTCGAGAGCCAGTCGCTGGCGCTGCCGCCGAGGCTGCGCGCGGCGCGGCCCTCGCTCGCCTCGCTCGTACCGGCGAGGATCCCGGTCACGCCCTCGGCGGTGCCGGGCGCGATCCGGTCCGTCCCGCCGCGCGGGTCGGGCAGGGTCGCGTCGGCGGTCCGATCGAGGGCGATGCGATAATCTCCGATGCGGAAGACGTCGCCCGGCCCGAGGAGGCGCCGCTGGTCCCGTCCGACGGGGCGCGTCTCGGCGGCGAAGAACACCCCGTTGCTCGACAGGTCCACGAGGTACAGGCCATCGGGTCCGTTCTCGATCCGGCAATGCACTTTGGAGATGTGGCGGTCGGGATCGGCGAGGATCCAGTCGTTGTCCGGCGTCCGGCCGATGGCGAACGGACAGGCGGACGGTTCGAGGCGCCGCGGGTCGATCCCCGGAACGCCCGCGGGCGTCTGCAGGACGCGCAAGGTGAACGTCATCGTCCCATGAGGCTCCGCCGGAGCCCCCGTTTCGTGAACCCCCGAATCCTGCGATTCCCCGCCCGCACCGCTAGTTCGCCCGCATCCGGACGCGGGTGTCCCGCTCGCTTCGGCCCGAGCCGTAGACTGCGTCGCGCGGTAGGGCCGGCGGCTCGAGGAAGACGACGCCGATGCCCAGGCCCGGGGCGCCCGCGATGGTGGCCGGCTTGTTGAAGTTCTGCGCGCCGATGGCGGTGGCGGCCTGGCCCAGGGGCAGGAGCGCGCCGATGGCGGCCTGCGTGCGGATGCCCCCGCCCTGCGAGGAGACCGCGAGGCCCGTGCCCGGGTCGATGGCGATGTTGCGGTTTCCCTGCAGCAGGAGTTGGCCGGCCTGGCCGGCGCCCTGGATCAGCGCCCCCGCGAACAGGCCGGCGTAGCGTTCGAAGACGTGCTGGTCGACATCGTTCGAGACGCCCGTGCGCGCGTCGCGGGCCGAGATCGCATAGGCCTTCAGGGGGAACTGGCGCCCGTCGTTGAGGACCATTTGGCTGAACTGGATCGCCGCCTGGTTGCTGCTGTAGACGATCTGGCCGATCAGGCGGACGCCGTGCAGGGGGCCGGGCCGCTGCGCCCCGTCGACATCGTAGATCGTGGCGAAGATCGGCGCCTGCGGATCGTCGGAATTGAAGCCCTGGTCGAGGGACGCGTAGACCGTGTCGCCGGCACGCGCGACGGCGTAGCGCCGGACCGGCGCCCCCCCGAACTGGCCGTTCGGACCGGCCTGCCCCGGATATCCCCCCTGCCCCGGATATCCCCCCTGCCCCGGATAAGCATTCTGGCCCGGATAACCGCCCTGGCCTTGCGAACCGCCGCCATAGCCCGCCGGCCCCGGGGCGCCGCCCGGCCCAGCGGAGCCGCCCGGAGACCCGGACTGGCCGCCGCCGCCGCCGAAGCCGCCCGGCTGTGCCCCCGCCTGCGGGTAGTTCGCCTGCTGGATCGGTGTGCCGCCGCTTGGTGCGGGCGATCCGCCGCTGCGGGTCGGGCCGGCACCGGAGATCCCACCGCCGCCCGCTCCCTCGGCCCGCCCGTAGCGCTGCAGGGTGAAGCCGCCGCTCGGGGGCGCCATCAGCGCCTCGATCTGAGCGTTGATCCGCGCCTCGATCGCCGGGTCCGAGAGCGCCTGGCCGGGGGGGCCCTGGTAGACGACGCTCGGTGCGGCCGGCGCCTGCCCCGGCAGCGACCCTTGCGTGAACGGCATCGCCGCCTGGGGCGGCGGCTGGACGGGACTGGCCGACGACTGGGTAGGACTGGCGGGCGCCTGGACAGGGCCGGCGGGCGCCTGGACAGGGCCGGTGGGCGCCTGCACGGTGCCGGCGGGCGCCTCGGCCTGGACGCGGATCAGCAGGGTGGCGTCGGGTGTCGCGCCGGCCAGAGCCGCACCGAAACCGAAGGCCAGGACGAGGGATGGCATCGTTTCACCTAGTCACGAGGGCGGGGTCACCAGGGCGGAGACACGCGGACGGGGTCGCACGGCATGCGGCCGATCCGAGGCGGTCCCGGTCCGGCGAACGGAATCAGTACGCGATGGTGACGGCGCGCTCGCGGCCCTCGGCATCGGTCACGAGAAGGCGCGGCACCGGCCGGTCGAAGCGCCAGACCCGCAAACCATCCGTGGTCTGGGCCATGGCGTCCTGAACCGGGTTCACGACGACGACGGGTCCGCGCACGTAGAGCCGCCCGCCGTAGCTCCAGGCCGACACCACGGGGTCGTCGACCCGCAGGCGCAGGGCGGAGCGGGGCGGGACGCCGGTGCCGAAATCGTCCATCAGCCGGTCGGGGTCCGGCGGGCCGCCCGCGCGCCGAACCCGGGTCGAGACGAGGCGCGCGGGGCCGGCATCCGCCCCCGCGGCGGCGGCCACGAGCGCCGTGTGCCGGGCGTTGACGGGCCCCTCCCGGAGGAGCCGGCTCGCCGCCGCGGTGGACGCGGCCTCGGCGTCCGGCGCCCGGCCGGCGGCCGAGGCGCCGCGCCCGCGCACCGTGATGGCGACGGGCAGGTCCACGGTCTCGATCCCGCGTCCGCCGCTGCGCACGATCAGCACGATCGGCAGGGGGTAGTTCTCGATGGTGATCGAGATGTTGCCGTAGGTGGAGACCCGGCAGGGCATGATGTGGATGGTGCTGGGGCGCTCGGCCGGCGCCACGGCTTGGCCGCCGCAGCCGCCGCCGTCGACGGCGAACATGCGCGGGTCGTAGGCGGTCGCGGTGATCGGCCAGGGATGGCCGCCACCGTCGAGGATCGTGATCGGCGTGACCATCCCGAAGGCGAGGTGCACGACCTGGGGCGCCGCCATGTCGACCTGAGGCTGGATGCTCATCAGCTTCGGCCGGACCTTGGGCGGCGGCTCGTCCGAGTAGCCCGACGCCATGGCGGCGCTCTGCGCATCGATGATTCGGTTTCGGATCGCTCCGATGTTCCCGGGGGTGAGGATCGCACCGCCCGACCGGTCGGTCATGGCGCTCTGGAGCGCGGAGACCTCGGCCGGCGTGAGCTCGCGCGGCGGCGGAGGCGTCGCGGCCCGCTGCGCCTGGGGGGCCGGGCCGGGGTGCGTAGAAGCCGAGGAGGGCCCAGAAGCCGAGGGCGGCGCGGGAGCCTCGCCCGCGACCGGGCGGGCGGGTTCGGCCTGCGCCACCTGGGTCGCGGCACGCGCCTGCGCCAGGGCCGGCGCCGCTCCGCACGGCGCCAGAACGCAGAGCCACACCACCAGGGGTGGCGAAAATTTCCTGCTGATCAAGCCCGAAAGCCTCTTCGCCTCACGCACGTCACCACCCCTCGGTTGTGGCGGGATCGGCTCACCTGCCGTGCTTCGGCGCCGAAACGCAATGCCATTCCTGCCACACCCCGGGTTTTCGGCAACAACTCGGCGGAGCGGGAACGCCTGAAAATCGCAGGGCGCCCGGGACCGTGCTTCGGTTCTGTGCTCCCCCGGACACAGGGGCCGGGCAATCACCAGCGGACCCGCCGAAGCGGATTGACGCGGGCGCTTCCGAACGGAGATGACAACTTCTGGTTATCACAGGGAGACCGGATATGAAGTCGCTACGCCTTCTCGTCCTGGTTGCGTCGGCCCTCGGCCTTCAGGCCTGTTCCTCGACAGGCGGCACGGGCTCGCCCGAGAGCACGCAAATCTTCCTCAAGGACGAGATGGGCCGGCGCGGTCTATGAGGCTCGTTCGTCCGCTCCTCGCCGCGACGGTGTCGCTCGCTCCGGTCGCCGCGACCGCTCAGGTGAATCCGATCCTCGCGGCGACCCAAGCCGCGGCCCCTTTCGTGCCCGGCGCCTTCGCCCCCGCGTCCTATCCCTACGGGGCTCCGGCCGGGTACGGCGGCTTCTATCCTCCCCCGTATCCCGGCTACGGATCGCCCTACCCCGCCACCAATCCCGCCCTGAACCAGATCACCCAGTCGCAGGGGAGCCCGAACGTGCCGAGCCGCGCCGGCGCGACGCAGATGCAGGGTCTGCTCGGCGGTGGCCAAGGGGGCGGTCAAGGGGGCGGTCAAGGGGGCGGTCAGGGCGGCGGCGGCCAGGGAGGAGGATCCGGCGGTGGCGGATCGCCGGGCGGCGGCGGCGCCGCGATGCTTCCCGCGCCCGATCCGGACACCAGCTACGAATTACTGCAGGATCCGGGCTCGCCGGTCTACGGCCGCTACGGCGGCCTGCGCTCGAAGAACGGCGACATCCGCCAGCAGGTGATCGCCCAGGCGGCCCGCGGCGTCGGCGTGCGCCAGGGCTTCGCGGACGAGACGGCCCGGATCAACGCCGAACTCGACGGCGCCTACGGCGCGGCCCTCGAACGGCGCTACGATTTCGCGCGCCTGATGATCGACCGTACCCTGGTGCCGCCCGTCATCGTCGAGCTGCGCCGCCTCGGGGAGCGGGCCGACGACCGGCGGCTCTACCTCACCCTGGGCGCCTTCGAGATCGTGCGGCCGGCCCGCCTCGCCCTCGCGCCTCCGGGCTGGCGCGACTACCTCTACAACACGGGCGTGCCGCCGACGCTGCCGCCATCGGCCTCCGAGGTCCGGCCCGAGGGCGGCGCCGAGGAGGGCGTCTGGGGGATCGCCTTCGAATCCGGCGTCGCGGTCGGGATCGCCGAGGCGCGCGCCAGCTTCACCGCCAACCTCGACCGCCTCGAGCGGGACCATGCTGGGATGGGCCGCTATCACGACCTCGCCCGCAGCGGCGCCGTCAGCCTGCCCGTGGTCGGAACGTCGGCCCGCCGGGTGCGCGTGGCGGCGGACGGCGCACGCGCCTTCGTGGGCGAGCGCGTCGTCAGCCTGCAGGTGAGCCCCCGGTTTCGCGCCGCAGCCCCCGCCGCCTTCCGTTGAGGCGCTTCGCGCGCCGCACCGTCCTGGGCGGTCTCCTCGCCGGAGCGTGGCCGGGCGACGCCGCCTATGCCGACGCCCTCGCGTCCCTGCGTGACCGGCCCAACGGCCGTGACCGTCTCTGGCTGCGCCGCGCCGACGGCTCGGAGATCGTCAGCCGGTTTCGGGACCCATCCGGCGCCTACGACCGCGCGCAGATCCTCCTGCTGTCATGGTTCATGCGCGACATCCGCGACGACGAACGGGCGGTCTGGATGGAGCCGCGCCTGTTCGACCTCCTCGCCTCGGTCCAGTCGAGCATGGCGGCGGTCCACGGCGCCCCGCTCCCCCTCCTGGTGACCAGCGGCTACCGGACCCCGGCCCACAACGCCGCCCTGGAGAACGCGGCGCGCCAGTCGATGCACGTCTATGGCTATGCCGCCGACGTGCAGGTGAAGGGGTACGCTCCCCGCGCCGTCGCCCTCGCGGCCTCCTTCGTCTCGGACGGCGGCATCGGCCTCTACGACAGCTTCACCCATCTCGATGTCTGGACCCGCCGCAGCTGGGGCGGCGAAGCCAGGAAGCCGCCGGAGCCGTCGCCCTGAGCGGGGGCGGAGTGGTTCTTCCGCGGCGCGGGCCGTCGGTCGCCCCGGCGCCCGCGATCACGCGACACCCATTCCCCTCAGTGCGGGCTCTCCACGGCGAAACTCCGGATCGCCGGGTCGAGCGAGGTCTCGAAGGCGACCGGCTCCGGGCCGGCGCCGAGGTGCGCGACGGCCTCGATGCGGATGCGCAGCAGGCGTTCGAGGGGATCGCGGCCCTTGACGACGCTCACCCGCACGGAGTGGAACCGTGGCTCGAACGCCTTGATGGTGGCTTCGAGGGCGCGGGCGAGGTCAGTGCGCTGCTCGGCCGTGGCGAGCGGCGCGCCGACGAAATCCTCGACGCCGTAGCCGGGCAGCGCTCCGCGCAGGGCGGTGAAGGCCGCCGGCAGGGTCGTGGGCCTCCGGCGGGTGTTGAGGAGCGATTCGAGGTCGCGCCGGAAGCCCTCGCGGATGCGGCGCAGCGCGTCGCTCCGCGCCCGCGGCGGGTCCGCCGCCCGCTCGGGCTCGTCGTCGATCAGCCGATCGAGGAGGGAGGCCTGGAGGCGCATGCCGCGGCTCAGCGCGGCGCGAAGGCGACGCGGCCGAGGCTCAGGAACTCGCGCACCGCCTCGCCGACGAGCCAGACGCGCTGGCCGCGCCCCCGCACCGTGCCGCCGGGCAGGTCGATCCAGGCGGTCTCGCGGGCGAGACGCGCCGCCTCGCCGGCCTCCGGATCGTGATACTGCGCCAGGACGAGGAAGGTGGTCTCGCGGCCGTCCACGAGGCGCGCCTCGGCCCGGCGCCAGAGCAGGTCGGTCGGGCGCCGGGGCGGCGCGAACACCAGGCTCTCGACCCGCTCCGGCGCGAGCCAGAGGTAGCGCCCGGCGAGCGTCAGCGCCTCGAATCCGGCCTGAGACAGGTCGCACACGTCGCGGACCTCCTGCATCGCGCCCGCGTCGACGGCGGCCAGAATCGGCGGCATCGCCTCGAGGGCGAGGCGTGCAGCCTCGGCGGCCGCGGCATCGCCCGCCCGCACGGCGAGGGCCAACCGCATCGCCTCCCCCTGACGCGCGGTCGGGCCGTCGATGAAATCCGGGAGGGCGCCCTGGTGGTGCCAGGCCTCCCGCGCCACGGCGGCCCGTAGCAGGTGGCGCATGGCGACGAGGGCCGTCGCCTCGGCCGGCGCGTGTTCCATGGCGACCTGAAGCTGCGCTTCGGCCCGGTCGAGGGCGCCAGCGAGCACCAGCAGTTCGGCCAGGGCGAGGCGCGCCGCGGCCTGCGTCGGCCGGGCCTTCACGCCCTGCGAGGCGACCGCGATCGCATCGTCGAGGCGCCCGGCGTCGAGGAGGTCGGCGAGACCGGTCGGCGCGTCGTCGGTCGTGGTCATGGTCAGGCCTCTGGCGGGGGAAACGGCGTCACGCGCCGCTCTGTGCGGTGGTGACCTCGGCGACGAGCTGGAAGCTCGCCGCGACGTCGTCGAGCTGGAAATGCGGCTGCAGGCGCAGGGTGCACCCGAGCACGCCGGGACGGCCGGGAATCTCGCGAACCTCGACGCCGGCGTCGCGCAGGGGGTAGCGCGCCTTGAGCTCCGGAGCGGCGGTGTCGTTGCCCAGGCGGTACCGGGCGAGCCAGTCGACGATCAAGCGCTCCACCGCGGGGGCGTCGCCGAGGCGCCCGACCTGATCGCGCATCATCACCTTGAGCGTATGGGCGAAGCGCGCGGCGCAGAGCACGTATTGCAGCATGGCGGCGAGCCGGGCGTTCTCCTCGGCCGCGGCGCCCAGGCTGTGGGGCGGCCGATGCAGGGACGGGTTGGCGTTGAACACCAGGGAGGCCGTGAACGGCACCCAGCCCACCGGGATGATGCCCTGGTCCGATAGCTGGCGTTCCTGGCTGGCGGTGAGGCGGATCTCCACGGGGGGCTGCGCGGCGAGGCCCGGCCGATCGGTGCCGAAGGAGAGCGTCGGCAGGTCGGTGACGAGGCCGCCGCCATCCTGGTCCTGCGGGGCGCCGCGCAGGTCCGCGAACCAGCCCGACAGTCCGAAGGCGCGCAGGACGACCCGGGCGAAGGCGTAGATCGGGCTGCCCCACAGGAGGGCGTGGCCATCGGCCCGCACATCCTCCTCGAACGGGAAGCCGTCCACCCGGCCGCGATGGTGGGCGCGGTGCGGCCGGCGCATGAGCACGCGCGGCGCCAGGACGCCGAGGAACCGGCAATCCTCCGTCTCGCGCAGGCTCTTCCAGCGGAGGAAGTCGGGCCCGTCGAAGGCGCCGCCGAGCTGCGGCAGCCCGTCGAGGTCCGTGAAGGCGTCGACCGCGAGGGTTTCGGGCCGCAATGCGGTGAGGAACGGCGCGAAGGCCGCGGCCGCCACGCCGGCGATGCCCTTGAGCGCGGCGATGTCGTCGGTGCGATCGACGGGATCGAAGCGGTGGCCGACCGCATAATCACCGAGCAGCAGCCCGAACGGCTCGCCCCCCGGCATGCCGAATTCCTGCGCGTAGACGAGCTCGAACAGCCGGCTCTGATCGAACTCGACCGCCCGCTCGAAATCCCGGCACAGGTCGCGCCAGGACACCGAGAGCAGTTTGACCTGGACGTCGCCCGTCTCGGCCGCCACCCCGACCAGGTAGGCGAGGCCGCGCCAGCGTGCCTCGAACGCCTGGAACTCGGCATGATGCAGGATCGCGTTGACGGACGTGTTGAGCGCGCGGTCGATCAGCGCGACGAGGCGGTCGGCCTGCCTGCGCGCGGCCGCGCCATCGGACGGGGCCGCCTGCCCCATCCCCCCGAAGGACGATGCGGGCTGTGCGCGGTCCGCGTCGAGCACCGGGCGATCAGCCCTGCCGCGGGATGCGGGCCACCATGCGCAGGGAGGTCGTGAGCTCCTCCATCTGCAGCCAGGGCCGCATCCACGTGATGGCGTTGTAGGAGCCGGGGCGGCCGGGGATTTCCTGGACCTCGACCTTGGCCTCGCGCAGGGGATAGCGGGCCTTCATCTCCGCGCCGGCGTCGTCGTTGGCGTTGACGTAGTTGCCGATCCAGCGGTTGAGCCACTTCTCGCAGTCCTCGGCCTCCATGAAGGAGCCGATCTTGTCGCGGGCGATGACCTTCAGGTAGTGCGCGAAGCGCGCGGTGGCCATGATGTAGGGCAGCCGGGACGAGATCGCGGCGTTGGACGTCGCCTCCGGGCGATCGTACTTCTCGGCCTTGTGGGTTGTCTGCGCGCCGAAGAACACGGCGTAATCGGTGTTCTTGTAGTGGCAGAGCGGCAGGAACCCGAGCTTGCCGAGTTCGGCGTCGCGCCGGTCGGTGATGCCGACCTCGGTGGGGCATTTGAGGTCGAGGTCGCCGTCGTCGCTCTGGAAGACGTGCATCGGCAGGGATTCGACCTTGCCGCCGCTCTCGGCGCCGCGGATGGCGGTGGCCCAGCTGGTCTTGGCGAAGGCATCGGTCAGGCGGGCGCCGAGGACGAACGCGGCATTCGACCAGCAATACTGCGCGTGGGTGAGGGATTTGCGCTCGCCGACGAGCCCGCCGGGCGTCTCCTCGAAATCGAACTCGTCGACGGAGCGGGTCTCGCGGCCGTAGGGCAACCGCGCGAGGACGCGCGGCATGGTCAGGGTGACGAAGCGTGAATCCGGCGAATCTCGGTAGGAGCGCCACTTGGCGTATTCCACCGTGTCGAAGATCTTCTCGAGGTCGCGCGGCCGGGCGAGATCGCGGAAATCCTCGAAGCCGAACAGCTTCGGGCTCGCGGCGGCGATGAAAGGCGCGAACGCGGCACCCGCCACGCCCGAGAGCCCCTGCAGCATCTCGATGTCCTCGAAGTGGTTCGAGAACTCGTAGTTGCCGATGAGCGCGCCGTACGGCTCGCCGCCGGGGGTGCCGAACTCGTTCTCGTAGATCGCCTTGAAGATCTGGCTCTGGTCGAACTCCGTCGCCTTGAGCAGATCCTTGCCGAGCTCGCGCTTCGAGACGTTGAGCACGCGGATCTTGAGGTTGGCCGACGTCTCGCTGTTGTGGACGAGGTACTTCAGGCCGCGCCACGATCCTTCCAGCTTGAGGAACTCGGGATCGTGCATCACCGCCGCGAGCTGGCGCGAGATCCGCGCGTCGATCTCCGCGATGGCCCGGGTCAGGGTGACGGTGAGGTTGCGGTCGAAACTCACGGTGCCCGCGAGGGCGGTCTGCGTGAGGGTGCGCAACAGGCCCTCGGTCCGGTCCGGCTCCGTCTGCTTCGTCGCCGCGATGGCCGTATCGAGCAGGCTGGTGGAGCCCGTGACCGATTCCGTGGTCGGGAGGGTGCGGGGATCGGCGGATCGCGACATCGTCAGAGAGCTCCGTCGGGGGTGTGGGTCGGCGGCGAGCCGGGTGCCTCGCGGTCGAGTTCGCCGACGAGGCGGCGCAGTTCGCCGTTGTCCTGCAGGATGCGTTCGAGCAGGAGCTCGAGATCCTCGGATCGGTCGGCCTTGGTCATCAGATCGCGCAATTCGTTGCGGGTCTCGAACAGCTTGGCCAGGGCCGGCACCTGCCTGACGATGGCGGCGGGCTCGAAGTCGTCGAGCTTGTTGAAGCGCAGCTTCAGCGCCATCTGCGTTCCGTCGTCGGCGAGCGTGTTGTCGACGAGCAGGTTGAGGCCGGGCGCCATGCGCGCCATGACCTCGTCGAAATTGTCCCGGTCGATCTGGACGAACTTGCGTTCCCGGAACGGCTTGAGCGGCTCCGCCGGATTGCCGGTGAAATCACCCAGCACGCCGACGACGAAGGGAAGCTCCTTCTCGATCAGGGCCCCTTCGGTCTCGACCTCGTACTTGATATGGACGCGCGGCTTGCGCACGCGTTCGAGCTTCTCATGAATGCTGGACACGCGGACCTCTTCCTGTGCTGGAGCCGGGACGGCGATCTGGGCAGCGGGAGCGCCGCGGCGATCCGCGCGCGACGATCCGTGGCGGAGCCGAACCGGCCGGAATGTCGGACCTGGACGACCTCACGGCACGGGCCTTTCGGCACCGGATTCGATTCCGGCCTGTCGGAGGAACTGAACCCGGCCCGCCGCATCCGGGATCAGCTCGGAGAGCAGATCGAGGAGGCTCATCCGGCCGCGCCGCACGATGGTCTCGAGGGCGTAGGATATCGGCGAGTGCGGCTCGGCCCGGCGGAAATAGGCGGCGATCCGAAGGAGCTCGTCGAAGGCCTCGTCCCGCGTCGCGATCTCGGTCCGTACGCCCTTCGGGGCCGGGCGAGCGGCCGGCCCGTCGGGAGCGGGCGCCGGATCGGGGGCGTCCTGCGGCACCGGCACGGCCACGGTCGCGGCCGGGCCGTACCAGGATTCGCCGAGCATCCTCCGGTAGACGTCGAGGACGTCCTCCAGAACCGTGCGGATGTTGGACAATGGCGGCGCGTCGGCGCCGCAGAAGGCATCGAGGGTCGCGCTCATGCGCTGAAACGCCTCGTAGGCCGCGCGGGCCATGTCGGCATGGGCGCGCAGGGCCTCGGAGCCCGCCGCCGCCCGCGCCTCCAGGAAATCCTGGCCGGACCGGTCGGCCTCCCGCCCCGAGCGCTGCATGTGCCAGAGGGCGTTCGCGCCGTAGGCGTGGTTCGGAAGCAGCGAGATCATCCGGATCGGCTGAATCAGGACCCCGTCGCCGCCCACGCCGTTCAGTCCGGCCAGGGGAGAGAGCCGGCCCTCCGCATCGTCCTCGTCGTTCGAATGCAGGTCGGGCCAGTACCGGTCGATCAGCCCGTCGACCAGGGCGAAGCCCTGCGCCAGGCCGGAGAAGCCGTCCTGCCGGACGAGCGCCTCGGTGAGCCAGGCGGTGACCTCCAGATCCTTGCTGTGGTTCGCCAAAGCCTCGGCGGCGAGCTGACGGACCGTGGTCCAGGCCGCGGGCACCGAGGTCGGCTCACCCGACGCCTCGGCGGTGCGCTCCGCCGCGCGGGCCTGCGACCGCGCATCCTTCAACCGGAGGTACAGCGCGTCCGAACCGAGATTCGCCCTCAGATCCGAGCCGGCGGGCTCGGGTCCACTGAAACGCTCCAACAGGGTGGCGAGATCGATCGGCATCGACGCTCGATAAAGCGCATCTATCTACGATTGTACAGGCCTTGACCGCTCGCGGCAGAGTTATAATAACTGACGCCCGGGGCGTTCGGCGGACCCCGGCTCGGATCCGACTGGCCGGAGCCGCTCTAGCCTGACGACACAAGTAGAATTCGAACTCCACCTTCCCGACCAAGGCTGACCCCCAGTCGAAGACAGCGATCGCAGCGGCTTCATGGTCCGGCGCGGCGGAGCAGACGAGATCCCATGCCGACATTCGACCTTCACGTCGTGGTTGCAAGACTGGACCCGCCGCTTCGGCAGGCCCTGGAGAAGGCCGTCGGCCTCGCGGTCGCCCGCGAGCACGGTGCGGTTGAGGTCGAGCACTGGCTGCTGGCCCTCGTCGACGGGTGCCGACCGTTCACCGATCTCTTGAGCGAACTCGACTGCCGGACCGCCTCGGTGTCGAACGAGGTCGCCCATGCACTGGATCGGATGCGCCGCAGCGGCGGCGGCGCCCCCTCCCTGTCGCAGGCGACGATCGGGTGGATCGAGGAGGCCTGGTTGACGGCCTCCCTCCGCTACGGCCGGGATACGGTCACGGCGGCCGACCTCGTCTCGGCGCTGACCACCTCGACCGCGCTCAGGGCCACGGTCCGGGACATCGCCCCGTCCCTTCGGGTCGATCCGGGCCGGGTGGCGGACATGGCCGCGGCCGTTCCGGCATCGGTCCGAGAATCGGGTGGCCCCCCGGTCGACGGCCGTTCGCCCGAGGACGCCGAGATCGAGCGCTACACGGTGGACCTCACCGCCGAAGCCCGGGCGGGCCGGATCGATCCCGTGATCGGGCGCGAGCCGGAGCTGCGCCAGGTCATCGACATCCTCCTGCGGCGGCGGCAGAACAATCCGATCCTCACGGGCGAGGCCGGGGTCGGCAAGACCGCCATCGTCGAGGCGCTCGCCCTGCAGATCGCCGCCGGCGCGGTTCCGGCTCCTCTGGCGGACGTGTGCATCCGTACCCTCGATCTCGGTCTGCTGCAGGCCGGCGCGGGCGTGAAGGGCGAGTTCGAACGCCGGCTCACGGCGGTCATCGCCGCCTGCAAGGCGGCGCCGACACCCGTCATCCTGTTCATCGACGAGGCGCACACGCTGATCGGCGCGGGCAACCAGGCCGGCGGCAGCGATGCGGCGAACCTCCTGAAGCCGGCCCTCGCCCGCGGCGAGGTCCGGTCGATCGCGGCCACCACCTGGTCCGAATACAAGCGCCACATCGAGCGGGACCCGGCCCTGACCCGCCGGTTCCAGGTGGTGAAGGTCGACGAGCCGGTCGAGGAGACCGCCGCGCGGATGCTGCGCGGTCTCGTGCCGGTCCTCGAAGCCCACCACGGGGTGACGATCCGCGACGCCGCCATCGTCGAGGCCGTGCGCTTGTCGGCCCGCTACCTGCCCGCGCGGCAGCTGCCCGACAAGGCCGTGAGCGTGCTCGACACGGCCGCCGCCGCGGTGGCGATCAGCCGTTCCTCCGACCCGGCCGCCCTGCAGGATCTCGTGGCCGAGGCACGATACCTCGAGACGGAGCGGATCTCGCGGGCCCGGGACGGCGACAAGGGGGACGGGGCCAAGGGAGACGGGACCGGCGGGCCGGGATCGTCGGGGGAACTCGACGCCCGCATCGCCGCCGTGGAGGAGCGCCTCGCCGCCGTCCGCGACAGGCTCGGGCGGGAACGGGAACTGATCGCGGCGATCGAGGCCCTGGAGGCCCCCGGGGAGATCGCGCGTCCGGGCGTGTCCGAGCGGCACGCCGCCCTGACGGCCGACCTCGCGGCGCTGCAGGGCGACGCCCCCCTCGTCCACCGGGAGGTCGACCGCGAGGCCGTCGCCGCCGTGATCGCGCGCTGGACCGGGATTCCGGCCGGGCGGCTCCTGCGCGACGCGGCCCTCGCCTCGCAATCCCTGGAAGAGCGCCTCAAACGGCGGGTGACCGGGCAGGACGCCGCGCTCGCGACGATCGCGGCCGCGACGCGGACCGCCACCGCCGGCCTCGCCGATCCGCGCAAGCCGCCGGGCGTGTTCCTCATGGTCGGGACCAGCGGCGTCGGAAAGACCGAGACCGCCCTGGCGCTGGCCGAGGCGCTGCACGGCGGCGAGGCGAGCCTGACCGTCGTGAACATGTCGGAGTTAAAGGAGGAGCATAAGGTCTCCTCCCTGATCGGGGCACCGCCGGGCTACGTCGGCTACGGCGAGGGCGGCGTCCTCACCGAGGCGGTCCGGCGCCGGCCCTACGGCATCCTGCTCCTTGACGAGGTCGAGAAGGCGCACCCGAGCGTTCAGGACGTGTTCTACCAGGTCTTCGACAAGGGCTCCCTGCGCGACGGCGAGGGCCGCGACGTCGATTTCCGCAACACCACCGTGATTCTGACGGCCAATGCCGGGTCCGAGACCCT
The DNA here is from genome assembly GCF_001422775.1 of Methylobacterium sp. Leaf87. Lineage (NCBI taxonomy): Bacteria > Pseudomonadati > Pseudomonadota > Alphaproteobacteria > Hyphomicrobiales > Methylobacteriaceae > Methylobacterium > Methylobacterium sp. Leaf87. Next base: position 37,294 of record NZ_LMMI01000034.1, read on the forward strand.
CGCCGCGCTGGCGGCCGACCCGGAGACGATGCCGGAGGGCGAAGCCCTGGTGGAGGCGATCCGGCCCGAGCTCCTGCGCCATTTTAAGCCGGCGTTCCTCGGGCGCGTGACCATCGTGCCCTACCGGCCCCTGACGCCCGAGATCCTGGCGCGGATCGCGCGGCTCCAGCTCGAGCGGGTGCGCGAGCGCGCGGCGGCCTCGCACGGGACCCGGCTGGTCTGGGACGACGGGGTCGAGGCGCGGATCGTCGCCCGCTGCCTCGCGGCGGATATCGGCGCGCGGGCCATCGAGGGCACCCTGACCCGCGAGATCCTACCGGCTTTGTCCGACCTGATCCTCGAACACGCCCTCGACGGACGCGTGCCGCGGGAGATCGCCCTCGGCGTGGCGTCCCACGGACAGTTCACCGCCTCGGCCGACGGGGCCCCCGCCGCAACCGCCGGGGCCGCGACGCCCCCGGTCGCACCCTCGCACGGTCGCCCCCTCTAAGGCGCCGGCGAACGTTCCCGGGCGACGCCGCCCACACCGCTCCACACGAGACACAGGGCCCAAACCATGCCGATTTACCTGCAGATCGACGGAATCCAGGGCGACGCCACCCACGAGACGCACAAGCGTTGGATGGACATCGAGTCGCTGCACTGGAACGTGACGCGCAACATGAACACCTTCGCGGGCTCCGCCTCGAACCGCGAAGCCTCTGAGCCGACGGTGAGCGAAGTCACCCTGACCAAGGTCAGCGACAGCTCCACCACCAAGCTGTTCCAGGAGGCCTGCTCAGGCCGCAACGGCAAGACGGCGACGATCCACCTCGTCACCACCGGAAACCCCGGCGACACCTACATCGAGTTCACGCTGCACAACACGCTGATCGCCGGCTACACCGTCGGCACCACGGGCGACCGTCCGGTGGAGACCGTGACGCTGAACTTCACCAAGATGGACGTGAAGTACACGCCGTTCGACGACAAGAACGCGCAGCAATCACCCATGATCGCCTCCTACGACCTCGCCACCGCCCGCTCGTCCTAACGGGCCGCGGCCACACCCGCATCGGAACCGGGCCGCGCCAGCGTGCGGCTCGGGTGGATCGAGATCCGGCCTTCGCCCGCCCCGTGGCGCGGCGGCGGACCAACACGGGGAACCCGATGAAGCCTGTCCGCTACGTGCTGAAGGCGGGCGACACGCTCTGGCGTGTCGCCGAGGCGCATTACGGCGATCCCGCCCGCTGGCCCGATCTCTACGCGTTCAACAATCGCCCGGACATCCTGGCGATGACCGAGCGGCCCCTCGTCAACCCGGACCGGCTGGTTCCGGGCCAAGCCATCTTCCTGCCCGCCAGCCGGGAGCGTGCGACGCAGCGGAGGGCGCCCGCCAGCCAGGCGACGCGCTCGCCGGGGGTGCGCGGCGGGGGGAGCGCGGCCGGGCCGATCGCCGACGGCTTGGCCCGGAACGTGGCGGCCGAGACCCTGGTCAATGATTTCGCCCACGGCTTCCACCTCGCGGACGAGCGCCTCGCGGTGCGGGGCGAAGCGTTCGGCGCCACGCTCCGGATCAGCGGCGCCATCGCGCTGCAGCGCAACGGCCCTGTCCCGCTGGTGAACTACAGCCTTCGCAGCGCCGAGACGCAGGCGCGGACCCAGTCGGCGATGCTGCTGGGGCGGCTCCTGGCCGCGCGCGGCACCCGGCTGGGCTGGAACGCCGGCGCCGCCCGGGTGCGCTACCACGCGCCGCTGCTCGATCTGGCGTCCGTCGCAGCCCCCGAGGCCCGGCTGACACCGGGCGTGACCGCCCGCGGCGAGCCGGTGCTGACGGCGGAGATTACCCTGCCGGACTTCGGGGGCCGCATCGCCAACCACACCTTCGTGGGTCAGGGCGTCACCCTCGCGGTGGAGTTGCGGGCGACGCGGAGCGCCACGGCGGGCGCGGCCGCCCCGACGGGCGCGCGCGGCGACGATCCGTCGACCTGGACCTGGGCGAGCGCCGCGCCGAGCGCGGGGGTGATGCTCGTCGGAACCATCCTGTCGGAGGCGTGCGTGACCCCGGGCGGCGGCCTCACCGACATCGTGACCATGCTCGGGTCGTCCGTGGCCGGGCGCAGCCTGCCCGCCGGTTTCGCCGCGGCGGCCCTGCCGCGCACGCCGGTGCGGATCGGCGGCTGATCCGGCCGCGCGGCGATGCGGGCGAACGACGGCCTCACCCGCCCACGATCTGCCCGGCCCGGTAGGGGGTGAACCAGCCCAGGCCCGCCTCGGTGCCGGCGGCGGGGTTGTACTCGCAGCCGACGAAGCCGGCGTAGCCGAGGCGGTCGAGTTCGGCGAACAGGAACGCGTCGTTCATCTCGCCGGTGCCGGGCTCGTTGCGGGCGGGCACGCTCGCGGTCTGGACGTGGCCGACCAGCGGCAGGAGGGCGCGCAGGCGGGTGGTCACGTCGCCGTGCAGGATCTGGCAATGGTAGAGGTCGAACTGGAGCCGGAGGTTCGGCAGGGCGAGGTCGCGGATGAGATCGGCCGCCGCCCCGAAATCAGCGAGGAAGTACCCCGGCATGTTGCGGGGATTGATCGGCTCCAGCACGAGGTCGAGCCCCGCGCGGGCGAGCCGTTCGGCGGTCCATGCCACGGCCCGGCGATAGGCGTCCCGCGCCGCCGGGTCGCGCGGGTCGGCGAGGCCCGCCATGAGGTGCAGCCGGGCGACGCCCGTGGCGGCGGCGTAGGGCAAGGCCGTCTCGACGCCGGCCTGGAGCTCCGTGAACCGGTCGGCCAAGGCCGCGAGGCCGCGCTCGCCCGCGTCCCAATCGCCCGGCGGCAGGTTGAACAGGGCCAGGGTCAGGCCGTGCCGGGCGAGCCTGTCGGCGATCGCCTCCGGCGGATGGCCATAGGGGAACAGGCACTCGACCGCCGTGAAGCCGGACTGCGCCGCCGCGGCGAACCGGTCGAGGAACGGCACCTCGGTGAACATCAGGGTGAGGTTGGCGGCAAAGCGCGGCATGGGTCCTGGCACTCCCGGGCATTCGAAGAGGGCGTTCGCAACCGGCCGGCCGCGTGCCCGCACATTGCCCTTGGCGAGTCGGCAGGTTAGCCCGGCAGCGTACAGATCCGAAACGGTCCGCGCTTCGGGCTCGGGCCGGAGAAGCGGGGTCCGGCGGCATGGCGCAACTCACCGACAGCAGCCTCGTGGGTCGCGGACGATCCCTCGCCCTGTCCCTCGACGAGGCCGTGGCCCGTGTCGCCGCGCTCCCCGTGCGCGCCGGCATCGAGAGCGTGAGCCTCGGCGAGGCCGACGGCCGGGTGGCGGCGCACGCGCTCACCGCCCGCCGCGACGTGCCGCCCTTCGACAATTCCGCCGTCGACGGCTACGCCGTGCGGGCCGTCGACCTCGCCGCCACGGGCGAGACCCGCCTGCCCGTGCGGGGCCGCATCGCCGCCGGGCAGACCGGCATTGCCCTCCCCGGCACCGCCATCCGCATCTTCACCGGCGCGCCGATGCCGGAGGGCACCGACACGGTGTTCATGCAGGAGGATGTCCGCCGCACCGGTGACGAGATCGTGCTGCCGGCCGGTCTGGCACCGGGAGCCAATTGCCGCCGGAAAGGCGAAGATGTCGGCACGGGCCAGCGCATCGTCGCCGCGGGCCACCGCCTGACCCCGGCCGACATCGCCCTCGCGGTCGCCGCCGGCCACGGCCGGCTCGACGTGCGCCGGCGCCTCCTGGTGGGGCTGTTCTCCACGGGCGACGAACTCGCCGAGCCCGGGGCCGCCCTCGAGGCCGGCGCGATCCACGATTCCAACCGGCCGATGCTCGCCGCCCTGCTGCGCCGCCTCGGCGCCGACGTGCGCGATCTCGGTATTTTGCGCGACCGGCCCGAGACCCTCGGCGCGCGCCTCGCGGCGGAAGCCGGCCGGCACGATTGTCTCATCACCACCGGCGGGGTCTCCGTCGGCGAGGAGGATCACGTCCGCCCCGCAATCGAGGCCGTCGGGCGGCTCGATTTCTGGCGCCTCGCCATCAAACCCGGGCGCCCCGTCGCCATGGGGGACATCGCCGGAACGCCGTTCGTCGGCCTGCCGGGCAATCCCGTGGCCGCCTACGTCACCCTCCTCTTCGTGGTGCGCCCCCTCCTCGCCCGCCTCGGCGGCTGGGACTCGCCCCCGCCCCTGGCGGTCGCGGCCCGCGCCGCCTTCGACCACACCAAGAAGGCCGGCCGGCGCGAAATCCTCCGCGTCGGCCTGCGCCGAACCGACGACGGTACCCTCGAGGCGGTCCGGCCCGCGGGCGCGGCGGCGGGCGGTTTGTTGTCCCTCGCGGCGAGCGACGGCCTCGCCCTCTTGTCCGAGGACCTGACCGCCGTGCGCGTGGGCGACGGGATCGCGGTCTATCCCCATACGAGCCTCGCGTGAGCTTGCCGTCGCGGGCGGCGTTGAGGGGACGACCCGCCCGGCCACGGGATCGGGTGCGGGCGCCCTCCCCCGGGAGGGCACCGGGTTCGGACACGGGCCCGCGGGCGCGCGTCGGAAGCCGCCCTCCGCCAGCGTGAGGCACGAGGGCGCTCCCTCTCTTGTAAGGCGTGGCGGCCCGCGTCATCCGCGCGAGGAACCGAGGCCACAGCCCGTGTGGCGTCAGGCTGACAACCGGGGTGGACGAGGTCCCCGTCGGGCCGAGGCTGGCGAAGCGCCCGGACCGTCGACGCCGTCCCGGACGTTCGACGGGTCTCGGACACGTCAGAAATCCGCTGGGGTGAGGGCTGCGTCGCGCCGAGAAGTGTGAATCCGCGAGCCGCGACGGTAAGGGAGCACTGGCGCGACGGCACGCGAGTAGGCACTTCACACGGGGACGGTACGAGACCGGGCTCATGTCCGCCGTTCGGGCGCACGCCCGGAACGGCATTCGCTTCCGCCAGACGACGCCCCATAAGGTTTCGATGATCACCCTCGACACGCCCTTTCTCGTCTCGGTGCTGCAGATCGTGTGGATCGACCTGCTGCTCTCCGGCGACAACGCCGTGGTCATCGCCCTGGCGTGCCGGGCCCTGCCGCCGCGCCAGCGCCGCATCGGCATGCTGCTCGGTGCCGGAACGGCGGTCGCCCTGCGCATCGTCTTCGCCCTGGCGATCACCTGGCTCCTTGCGGTGCCGCTCCTGCGCGTGGTCGGCGGCGTGCTGCTGGTCTGGATCGCCGTGAAGCTGGCGCTCGGCGAGGACGAGGATGCCCACACGGTGGACGAGAGCACCTCCCTGTGGCGGGCGGTTCGGACCATCGCCATCGCGGATGCGGTGATGAGCCTCGACAACGTCGTCGCCATCGCGGCCGCCGCCAAGGGGCATGTGGAGCTGTTCGTGTTCGGGCTGCTGCTGTCGATTCCCCTCATCGTCATGGGCGCCACCCTCATCAGCCGCCTTCTCCAGAAGTATCCCGCCATCGTCTGGGCCGGCGCGGGCCTGCTCGGCTGGATCGCCGGCGAGATGATCGCCACCGACCCCTTCGTGGTCGAGCGGATCGCCGCGGTGCCGCATGCCGCGACCTGGGCGGCCGCGGCCTGCGCCGCCTTCGTCATCGGCGTCGCCGCCTTCCTCACGCGGCGCCGGACCCAGGCTGCCGACGCGGTGCAGCGTGGCTGAAGACCGCTCTGGCACGCCCCATCGTCCGCGCCTCTCCGCCGCCGCATGGGCGGCGGGCTCCGCTGCCCTCGCCATCCTGTTGCTCGGCGGCTGGCAGTTCGCCCGAACGGCCGAGATCGAGCGGGCGGTGGTCAATGTCGCCGGATTCGACTTCGCGCTGGCCGGTGGCTTCGTCCCGTCCCTGATCGTCGGCCTGTCGGTGGCGGCCCTCCTCGGCCTCGCCATCGCGGCCGAACGCCGTACCCGGCGGCTCAAGGCCGAGGCGGACGCGGCCGAGGCCCGCTTCCTCGACGCCTTCGAGGCGGCGCCGGATCTCCAGCTCCTCGTCTCGGTCGCCGCCGATGGCGGGTCGACCCTCATCCGGGCGAACGCGGCCGCGCGCCGCCGCCTCGCCCAGCCCGGAGATCAGGCCTCCCCGGCAAGCTTGGCCTCCCCGGCAAGCCTGGCCTGCCCGGAAAACCTGCCCTTCACGGATGTGTTCTCACGCGCGGACGCCGAGGCCATGCGGCCGCACCTCGAACGCGCGGTCGCCACCGGCCTGCCGGTGCGGAGCGAGGGGCGGAGCCTGCGCCTCGGTGGCCTCGACAGCACGGATGCCCTCTACGTTCCCCTCCGGGGGGCGAAGGGCGCCGCGCTCGTCTGCATCACCCTGCGCGACACCACGCGGCTGAAGGCCGCCGAGGCGGAGGCGCACGCCGCGACCCACCTTCTCGGCATGGCCGAGGAGGTCGCCCATGTCGGCCACTGGCTCATCGGCCTGCCCGGCTTCGCGCTGACCTGGTCGGAGGAGGTGTTCCGCATCCATGGCGTCGATCCGGCAACCTTCGTGCCGACCCTGGCGGCGGCGATCCAGGCCTACCATCCCGACGACCGGGCGCGCGTGGAGGCCTGCATCGCCGCCGCGATCCGCGACCGGACCGGCTTCGAGATCCGCCTGCGCATCGTCCGGCCGGACGGCGACGTGCGCGAGGTGTTCGCCCGCGGGGTCTATCAGGTGACCGATGCGGGCGGCGCCGAGGCGACCCATGCGCTGTTCGGGGTGTTCGCCGACCTCACCGACCGCAAGCAGGTGGAGCGGGCGCTGGCCGACAAGTCCGAACTCCTCGAGGCGACCCTGGAGGGCATCGATCAGGGCCTGATGGTGATCGCCGCCGACGGCACCGTGCCCATGGCCAACCACCGCGCCCTGGAGATCCTGCGCCTGCCGCCCGAGATGATCGCCAGGCGCCCGGATTACCGGGCCGTGCGCCGGCATTGCCGCGCCACGGGCGCTTGGGGCGTCCTGATCCAGGACCCGGCCCACTGGCACCTCGACGGCGAGCGGCGCACCACGGACCTGCGCTCCGAGCGGCGTCGCGTCGACGGCAGCGTCATCGAGATCCGCTCCCTGCCGATCCTCGGCGGCAAGGGCTACGTCCAGACCCTCACGGACGTCACCGAGCGGCGCCTCGCCGAGGACCGCCTGCGCGACAGCGAGGCGCGCTACCGGCTGCTCGCCGACCACGCCTCGGACCTCATCCTCCTCGAAGACCCGAGCGGGCGCCACCTCTACATCTCGCCCGCCGTCACGCCGATGCTCGGCTACACCGTCGACGAGGCCAACGAGGCGGGCCTGCGCACCCTCGTCCACCCGGAGGACATCGCCAACCTGTCGGCGACCCTGCACGCCCTGTCGTCGGCGCGCCCCACGGGCTCGGCGGTCTATCGCCTGCGCCACAAGGACGGGTCGGACATCTGGGTCGAGGCCGCGTTCCGGCGCATCGAGGAGCACGGCGTCCAGATCATCCACGCCATCCGGGACGTGACCGAGCGCCAGCGCCAGGAAGCCGACCTGGAGCGCGCCAAGGTGGCGGCGGAAGCCGGTGCGCGGGTGAAGGCCGAGTTCCTCGCCAACATGAGCCACGAGCTGCGCACGCCGCTCACCGGCATGCTGGGCGTCCACGATCTGCTCATGGGCGAGGCGACCTTGAGCGTCTCGCAGACCCGCCTCCTCGGCCTCGCCCAGGAATCGGGCCGCTCGCTGCTGACCATCGTCAACGACATCCTCGACTTCTCGAAGATCGAGGCCGGGCAGCTCACCGTCGAATCCCTGCCCTTCGGCCTGCGCGCCCTCCTGGAGGCGTGCCGCGAACTCTCCGTCGAGGTGGTGCGGGGCCGGTCCGTGGCGATCTCCGTCGAGGTCCCCCCCGGGATGCCCGACTGGTTCATCGGCGACCCGACGCGCCTGCGCCAGGTGGTGCTGAACCTCGCCACCAACGCCATCAAGTTCACCCCGGACGGCAGCGTCACCCTGCGGGCGCGCCACAGCGGTACCGGCGCCGTGCCCCTCGTCACCATCGAGGTGGTCGACACCGGCATCGGCATCGCGGCCGACGCCCTCCCCCACCTGTTCGAGCGCTTCTCGCAGGCCGACGGCTCGATCTCGCGGCAATACGGCGGCACCGGCCTCGGCCTCGCCATCAGCCGCCGCCTCGTGCGCCTCATGCGCGGCGAGATCGGCGCCACCAGCCGGGTGGGCGAGGGCTCGACGTTCTGGTTCACGGTGCCCCTGCCCCTGGCGCAGGCGGCCGATGCCGGAACCGGGCGGACGGCGCTGACGGCCCCGGCGCCCCTGGCGCGGCGGCTGCTGCTGGCGGAAGACAACCCCATCAACCAGGAGATCATCGGCACGGTACTGCGCCAGAAGGGCCACGCCGTGACCGTGGTGGGCGACGGCGAGCGGGCGGTGAGCGCGGTGGCGACTGAGCCGCCCTTCGACCTCGTGCTCATGGACGTGCAGATGCCCGGCCAGGACGGTCTGGCGGCGACGCGGGCGATCCGCCGGGCGGAGGCCGACGAAGGCCGCGCGCGACTGCCCATCGTGGCGCTCACCGCCAACGCCATGGCGGAGGAGATCGCCCGCTGCCGGGCGGCCGGCATGGATGCCCACGTGGCCAAACCCGTGGACTGGGCCCTGCTGTTTTCCGCCATCGACGGGCTGCTGTCGCAGCGCGCATCCGGGCCGGACGCGCGCCCGTAAAGGGCCCTACCCTTCGAGCACGCCCCAGGACGGCTTCCACACGGCGCCGGGATCGATCACCACGATCTCGAGGCTGCCCTCGTTGGCCACATGCACGGCGATGCCGAAGGCCTCGGCCACGGGGAGCGGCCCGGTGGTGCTGAACAGCCGACCGTCGGCGAGCTTGACCTCGCCCGTCACGTCGCCGCCCTTCTGGTCGAGGCACAGGGTGACGGCGCTCGCCACGGGGGCCTCGACGCGCCGGAAGGGTTTTGCCATCGCGGGCTGCTCCTGCTGAGTGAACGCAAAAAGGGCGGCTGTGACGCCGCCCTCTTCGTAGGATCGATATGGGCCGATCAGCGCTTCGAGAACTGGAAGCTGCGGCGGGCCTTCTTGCGGCCGTACTTCTTGCGCTCGACCACGCGGCTGTCGCGGGTGAGGAAGCCCTCGCGCTTGAGCGGCGAGCGCAGCTCGGGCTCGTAGTAGGTCAGCGCCTTGGACAGGCCGTGGCGCACGGCGCCGGCCTGACCCGAGAGACCGCCGCCATGCACCGTCACGGTGATGTCGTACTGGTCGACGCGGTTGGCGATGGTGAGGGGCTGGCGCAGGATCATGCGCAGCACGGGGCGGGCGAAGTACACCTCGACGGCGCGGCCGTTGACCACGACGGTGCCGTTGCCGGGCTTGATCCAGACGCGGGCGACCGCGTCCTTGCGCTTGCCGGTGGCGTAGGCGCGGCCCTGGGCATCGAGCTTCTGCACGTGGACCGGGGCGGCGTCCTCGGGGTTCTCGACGTTGCCGCGGGTGAGGTCGGAGAGGGACTGAAGGGTCGCCATGATCAAGCGCTCACGTTCTTGCGGTTGAGGCTGCCGACGTCGAGCGCCTGCGGCTGCTGGGCGGTGTGGGGATGCTCGGTGCCCTTGTAGACCCGGAGGTTGCCCATGATCTCGCGGAACAGCGGGCCGCGCGGGAGCATGCGCTCCACGGCCTTCTCCACCACGCGCTCGGGGAACCGGCCGTCGAGGATGAACTTCGCCGTCCGCTCCTTGATGCCGCCCGGGTAACCGGTGTGGTGGTAGTACACCTTCTGCTCGCGCTTGCGGCCGGTGAACTTCACCTTCTCGGCGTTGATGACGATGACGTTGTCGCCGCAATCGACGTGGGGCGTGTACGAAGCCTTGTGCTTGCCACGCAGGCGCATCGCGATGATGGAGGCGAGCCGGCCGACGACCAGGCCCTCCGCATCGACGATGATCCACTTCTTGTCGACATCGGCGGGCTTCAGCGAAAAGGTCTTTTGCGCGCTGCTCATCCCGTGACGTTCCAGTCTGATCTTGAAAAGGGTGCGCCGCCGCGTTCGGGACGCGACGGCGTTGGCACGGTCTCTAGGGGGTGACGGCGGGCGCGTCAAGCCCGGATGCGGTTTTGTGCTGCGAAATGGCGAAAACCACAATGTTCTGAGCAGGTTCGTGGAAGTGGTATTCTGGTACCGCAACTCTCTCCTGGCCCCTCTCGTGGGAGGCGCCGCGGTTCCAGCGGGGAATGCCCGAACCATCGTCCCCTTGGGAGAACGGCTCCGCGCCTCACCGCTCCGGCGGGATCGAGTAGGTGCCGGTGGCGTGGCAGACGAGGTCCTCCGAATCGGGGGCCGTGATCGCCACCTCGCCCACCGCCAGCCGGCGCCCGAGCTTGAGCAGTCGCGCCTCGGCCACCAGCCCGTTCGGGCCGGGCTTTCGCAAAAAGTTGAAGTTGAGGCTCGTGGTGACGGCCAGCGCCACGGGGCCGATATTGGCCAGGATCGCCGCGTAGAGGGCGTAATCGGCGAGCGCCATCATGGACGGACCCGAGACCGTGCCGCCGGGGCGCAGGTGCCGCTCGTGGTGGTCCATCCGCATGGTCGCGCGCAAGGGGCCGACGCCGACGAGGTGATAGGTCCGCCCGCCCGCCGCCATCTGGGGAAACGCCGCGTCGAGGAACGCCACGGTCTCGGGCAGGGACAAAGCAAGGGTGGGGGCGTCGGACATGCGGGCGGGTCTCCGTTCCACCTTGCAGCATGCCGGGGCATGCCCGACAAGATGGCGGCATGTCCGCTCACGACGCCTACGACCCCGCCCTGATCCGCCGGATCCTCACGGAGACCCGGAGCATCGCCCTCGTCGGCGCCTCGGCCAATCCCGCCCGGCCGAGCCACCACGTCATGGCGTTCCTGCTCGGACGCGGGTTTCACGTCACCCCGATCAATCCCGGGCTCAGCGGCCGGACGCTCCTGGGCCAGCCCGTCCTCGCCCGCCTCGCCGACCTGCCCGCCCCCGTCGACATGGTGGAGATCTTTCGCAGTTCCGACGCGGCCGGCGGCGTGGTGGACGAAGCCCTCGCCCTCCCCTGGCTGCCGCGCTTTCTCTGGATGCAGGTCGGGGTGCGGGATGACGCCGCCGCCGCGCGGGCGGAGGCGAAGGGCGTTGTAGTGGTGATGGATCGGTGCCCGAAGATCGAGATGTTCCGATAATGGACTGCTGTCAACGTATCATGCGCGCAATGCATTTTCAGCAATGCACTAAGCTCATTACCTTTTTATCCGGTTGAAGCAAATATCCAAATCAGCAGCTTAGATCCGCAACTGTGAGACCGCCCAACATATAGTAAAATATTTGTATCATTGTCGAATTTTGGATATCCAAAAATGGAAAACACAGCCAACCAACTCAAAGCTACTAAATCTCAAGAAGAAAATATCAAAATTCCAGTCTTTATTGCAGCGACCTCCCCGTTTACTATTGTGACATTCGATAATGGAGACGATCCATCATTTACGCTAGCAGAGGCAAACAATCGTACCTACGATCGGTTAAAGCTATGTCGCACAACGACTGGTCTCGACCCTATGATTTCAGCAATGGATCGAATGGCGGTCATTGTCTCTTACACAGGCGCGTTGCTCTTCCCGAGGATGCCGGGCGTGACCCGAGACAACGTACTGGCTTCGACTAACCGTCTACTTCTTAAACTTACATTCGGAGGCATCGATTTTGATGCCGTGTCAACCAACGACGTTGGCTTTGGCTCAATCTATGGGACAGGCTACTTTTTGGCGGGAGGAGGAGCTAGAGGGCCAAACTTCAATACATTAATGGCACTTCAGTACCAAGATGCAAGCAGTTCAGAGACGATGAATTTACTTCACCCTCGTGTGAAAACATCTTCTGAAATTCATACGGCAATTCGTATCGGAACTCCTGTTGTCGATGGAATTCCAGAGATCGACCCAAGCCTATTTTTGCATGGCCTAACTTACTTTCGACAAAGTGAGTTTGCTCCTGCCCTAGTTTTTCTTTGGTCGACATGCGAATCACTAATCGGACGCCTGTGGCACGATCATATTGCCCCCAAAGGAGCAGGCATCACTGGACGAAAACGTTTTATTGAAGGGAATTCGTGGCAGGCCGCCCATATGGTAGAAGTACTGTTTCAGATAAAACTAGTGAACGATGACCTCTACTCGGATCTAAACCGTGCTCGCACAGCGCGCAATGCCTTGGCGCATCGCGCCACACCACCAAAAGCTGATGACTGCAAATGTGCATTGCAGAGTGCTTTTCGTTTGGTCTCGGTTGTTCGCTCCAGAGGGAAAACTCAGGACGAGTTTAAAATTATATCTGATAGATTAGCGTCCGCACACGATCCGCATACCGGTCCGTTCGAGCCAAAGTATTGGCGTGCGATTCCCTCCGTTCCAGGGGACGATAAATGGAAAGGTCCTTACCCAAAGCACTCCGATATCGAACTAGTTCCACTTAGAACGAATCAATAATCTAAGTCGTCCGATCAATAGTCTTAGACTTATTTTGCGGTATATTTGTTAGTCTCAATGCCTAAAGAATATTCCAATTTATATATACCAAAAATCGATGGGCGAATATATTTGATAAAGAGATCTATTTTTTTAAGAAATCACTGACTGTCGCGTCTCATCCATCAATGCCACAGCCCCAAAACTAATCCCAGCCGCCACAGCCAAGTAAAGCCCCACCCAACCCACACCGCCCCACTCACTCAACCGCTGCGCCAGGTACGGCGCAGCGGAGGCCCCCAGAATCCCCGCGAGGTTGTAGGTCACGGACGCCCCGGTGTAGCGCACGCGGGTCGGGAACAGCTCCGGCAGCAGGGCCCCCATGGGGCCGAACAGCCAGCCCATGGCGAACAGGCCGAGGCACAGGAAACCGAGCACGAGGCCGCCCTGGCCGCTGCCGAGCATCGGGCCCATGAGCAGGCCGAGGCTGGCCGTGAAGGCGAGGCCCGAGAGGAGGACGGGGCGGCGGCCGTAGGCGTCGGCGGCCCAGCCCGAGAGCGGGATGCCGAGCGCCATGAACAGCACGGCCACGCACTCGAACAGCAGGAAGGTCGGCCGGGTGAAGCCGAGCGTCGAGACGCCGTAGCTGAGGGCGAACACCGTCGAGAGGTAGAACACCGCGTAGCACGCCACCATTGCGAAGGTGCCCAGCAGGGTCGCGCGGAGGTACTTCGTGAAGATCACCGCCAGAGGCACGCGCTCGGGCGCGGCCTTCTCCAGGGCGGCCTTGAAGATCGGGGTCTCGGTGAGCTTCAACCGGACATAGAGCCCGACGCCGACCAGCGCGGCGCTCGCTAGGAACGGGATGCGCCAGCCCCAGGCCTGGAAGTCTTCCGGGCTCAGCGCCAGGGCGAGCCCCAGGAAGCCGAGATTGGCGGTGATGAAGCCCACCGGCGCGCCGAGCTGCGGGAAGATGCCGTAGAGGGCGCGGCGCCCCGGCGGGGCGTTCTCCACGGCGAGCAGCGCCGCCCCGCCCCACTCGCCGCCGAACCCGAGCCCCTGGCCGAAGCGCAGGACGCAGAGCGCGAACGGCGCCCACCACCCGGCGGTGGCATAGGTCGGCAGGCAGCCGATGAGCACCGTCGACAGGCCCATGATCATCAGGGAGGCGACGAGGGTCGCCTTGCGGCCGACGCGGTCGCCGAAATGTCCGAAGAACGCGGCCCCCAGGGGCCGGGCGATGAACGCGATGGAGAACGTCGCGAACGCCGCCAGCGTCTGCACCGCCGGATCGCCGGGCGGGAAGAAGATCGGCCCGATCACCAGGGCGGCCGCCGTGGCGTAGACGTAGAAGTCGTAGAATTCGATCGCCGTGCCGACGAAGCTGGCGATGAGAATCCGCGCGGCGGAAACGGGTGGCGGGCTGACGGTGCGCATGGCGCCGCTTTAGCGAAGCTTTTTGGGGGCGCCTAGCGCGGATTGGACGCGTGTTGCCTTACATCTTGGCGTGAGGCGCGACGGCCCCCCTCTCCTGAAAGGTGTGGGGACCCGCACCATTCTTGCCAGGGCGGCGGACAAGTTCTCCCCGTCTCCCGATCTCTGCCGACCTTCACGTCTTCAGCGGATCATGCCCCCAGTTCATCAGCGACAGGCGCCAGCGCGACTCCTTCACGGCGTCCTTGTCGTCGGGGCCGCCCTGCTTGAGGTGGCGGTGGATGTAACTGACGACCTTGCGCATGTGCGCGTAATCGTCCTCCGTGAGATCCGCTTTTCTGGTGTTCAGCAATTCGACGATGCGGCGGCCGGAGGCGTGGCCGGTGGATTCGTCGCTGCCCTTCGCCCTCTGACCGACGGATTTGCTCTCGTCGGTGTCGAGAAACTTCTCCAGGGCGGAGGCGGTCATGTTGACGGCCTCCTTGAAGTCTTTCCACGTGCTCGCGTCGTCGTGCTCGGCCACCGCGCCATCTCCCGGGTTGGCTTCCATTCGCTCCACCGATCACGCGCATCGGGGCGGTGCGGTTCCGGGCCGTGGCCGCGTGCCCCAGGGCGCCCGCGCTTGACCTGCGGGGATCGTCCGCTACAAAGAACGCATGTTCGTTTAAGCGGAACGGGGCCAGCCCCTTTCGCTGGGGTCGAGGCCGGCGCTAGAACGGTGCCGCTGCGGGCCCGCCGGCCCGAGGAGGATTTCATGACCGACCGCCTGCCCGGCTTCAACACCCTGGCGATCCATGCGGGTGCCGCCCCCGACAAGACCACGGGCGCGCGGGCGACTCCGATCTACCAGACGGCGTCGTTCGTGTTCGACGACGTCGACCACGCCGCCTCGCTGTTCGGGCTCCAGGCCTTCGGCAACATCTACTCGCGCATCACCAATCCGACCAACGCGGTGCTGGAAGAGCGCATCGCGGCGCTGGAAGGCGGCACGGCCGCGGTGGCCGTCGCCTCGGGCCACGCCGCCGAGTTCCTCACCATGAACGCCCTGATGCAGCCGGGCGACGAGTTCATCGCAGCGAACAAGCTCTACGGCGGCTCGATCAACCAGTTCAACCACGCCTACAAGAACTTCGGCTGGAACGTGGTCTGGGCCGACACCGACGACCCGTCGTCGTTCGAGCGCGCCATCACGCCCCGCACCCGCGCGATCTTCTGCGAATCCATCGCCAATCCCGGCGGCGTCGTCACGGACATCGCGGCGCTGTCCGACATCGCCAAGCGGCACAACATTCCGCTGGTGGTCGACAACACCATGGCGACGCCGTACCTCATCCGCCCGTTCGAGCACGGCGCCGACATCGTCGTGCATTCGGCGACGAAGTTCTTGGGCGGCCACGGCAACTCCATCGGCGGCCTCGTGGTCGATGGCGGCACCTTCAACTGGGCCGGCGACGACCGCTATCCGACCCTGTCGAAGCCCCGGCCGGAATACGCCGAGATGGTGCTCGCCGAGAATTTCGGAAACTTCGCCTTCGCCATCGCGATCCGGGTGCTCGGCCTGCGCGACCTCGGGCCGGCGCTGGCGCCGTTCAACGCCTTCCTCATCCTGAACGGCATCGAGACCCTGCCGCTCCGGATGCAGCGCCACTGCGACAACGCCCTGGCGATCGCCAACCACCTCGCGCACCACCCCGCCGTAGAGTGGGTGAGCTACCCGGGCCTGGAGACCGACCGCTACCATGGGCTCGCCCGGCGCTATTCGCCCCTCGGCTCCGGCGCGGTGTTCACCATCGGCCTCAAGGGCGGGTACGAGGCCGGCGTGAAACTGGTGTCGAACCTGCAGCTGTTCTCGCATCTGGCCAATATCGGCGACACCCGGTCCCTGGTGATCCACCCGGCCTCGACCACCCACCGCCAGCTCAGCGACCCGCAGAAGATCACGGCCGGCGCGGGGCCGGAGGTGGTGCGCCTGTCCATCGGACTCGAGGATCCGGCCGACCTCATCGAGGATCTCGATGCCGCGTTGGCCTGAGCCCGGCGCATCGGGCGCCCGCGCCGGCGCGGGCCGGGGCGTGGACCAGGCCGATCCTCGGCGCATCGGCGCCTGCGCCGGCGCACCGCGTCATACCCGCGCCGGTGAAACGATCGTGCGCCGCGCCCCGTTGTTGACGGCATGGATGACGGGGAATAGGCCCCACTCACCCCGTAGCGCGAGATCGTCCGGCTGCCGATGACGCACTCCCCTGACCTCCCTCAAGATTTGCCCGTCGTGCTCCTCGTCGAAGACGACGGCCTGCTCCTGATGGAGGCGGCCGACACGCTGGCGGATGCGGGCTTCACGGTGGTGGAGGCGAGCCACGCCGACAAGGCCTTGACGGTGTTGGAGAATCGCAGCGACGTCGGCGTGCTGATGACCGATGTCGACATGCCGCGCGGCTCCATGGACGGCTTCGCCCTCGCCCGCCTCGTGGCCCATCGCTGGCCCGACATCCCCGTCCTCGTCGTCTCCGGCATGGGCACGCCCGGGCCCCACGACATGCCGGACGGCGCCCGGTTCATCCCGAAGCCTTACGAACCCTCGACCCTCGTCCGCACCCTGCGCGCCTTCGTGCACCGGGCCGCCTAACTCCCTGACATAATTCGAGAAAAGGCCCCATGGCCAGCGAGACCAGACCCCACCGCTTCGCCACCGCGGCCATCCATGCCGGCGCGGCGCCCGACCCCGCCACGGGCGCCCGGGTGCAGCCGATCTACTTCACCAACGGCTTCGTGTTCGAGTCGACGGAGCAGGCCGCCGACATCTTCGCCATGCGCCGGACCGGGTTCTCGTACTCGCGCGGCTCCAACCCGACGGTGGGCGCCCTCGAGCGCCGCGTCGCCGCCCTGGAGGGTGCCGCCTCCGCCGTGGCGGTCTCCTCCGGGCAGTCGGCCCTCCTGCTCATCCTGATGACGCTGATGCGCAGCGGCGATGCCTACGTCGTCTCCCCGCGCCTGTTCGGCGGCTCCCTCGGCCTCATCACCCGCCTCGACAAGCGCTACGACATGAAGGCGCAATTCGCCCAGGGTCTCACCCCGGCGGATTTCGAAGCAGCGATCACGCCCGAGACGAAGGCCATCGTCTGCGAATCCATCGTGAATCCGTGTGCCACCGTGATGGATCTGGCGGGCATCGCGGAGGTCGCGCGTCGGCATAGGCTGCCGCTCATCGTCGACAACACCCTCGCCTCCCCGGCGCTGATCCGCCCCATCGAGCATGGTGCCGACATCGTCATGCACTCGACGTCGAAGTTCCTCGGCGGTTCCGGTCAGACCATCGGCGGCGTGATCTGCGACGCCGGCACGTTCGACTGGAAGGCGGCGGGCGACCGCTACAACCTCATCGCCGAGCCGTGGGAAGATTACGACGGCCTCGTCATCACGGAGCGCTTTCCCGATTTCAGCTTCGCGGTGGCCTGTCGCCTGTTCGGCCTGCGTGAACTCGGGCCCGGCCTCTCGCCAATGAACGCTTTCCTGACGCTGACGGGCATCGAAACCCTGCCGCTGCGCATGGCGCGCCACTGTGCGAATACCAAGGCGGTGGCGGGCTTTCTCAGGGATCATCCCGCCGTCGATTGGGTCAGCTACCCGGCCCTGCCCGGTCAAGCCGGCGAAGCGCTGGCGGCGAAGTACGTCCCGGACGGACCGGGCTCGATCTTCACCTTCGCCCTGAAGGGCGGCGAGCCCGCGGCGGTCAAGTTCATCATGGGCCTCCGGCTCATCTCGCACCTCGTCAACATCGGCGAGATCAAGTCCCTGGCCATTCATCCGGCGACGACGACGCACCGCCAGCTGCTGCCGCACGAGAAGGCCGCCGCGCTCGTTGGGCCCGAGACCGTGCGCCTCTCGATCGGCTTGGAGAACGCCGAAGATCTCATCGCCGACATCGATCAGGCACTGGCACAGGTCGGCTGAATTCGTCTCGCGGTCCGCTCCTCATCTGCGCACACCTCGAGCTCCATGGGCGACGAGGATCGCAGCCTTCTTTCCATCCTCCCGATGGTGACCGGCACCCGCAAGCGGCGCGTCAGCCTTCCGAAAGGGTGGAAGCCGAGACTGATTGAGCAATACCAGCCTACGTCCGCCGATCACCCTCGACGATGACGCCCGCCGTTGAGGGCGCGAAGGGCGCCGCGCAAAGTGCGTACGTCCTGCTCCGTCATCGCCATGCGGTGCAGCATGTCCCGCATATTGCGGGCGATGATCTCGCGCTTCTCCGGCGGATAGAATCCGGCCTTCGCCAGGCTGTCCTCCAGGGTTCCGACGAGGGACGCCATAGCCTCGCGGGTTGCAGGCGGCGACAGCATCTCGCCCGAGAACGGCAGCTTCGCGAGCCCCGCCGCACGGCGCCATTCGTAGCCGACGAGGAGGACCCCCTGGGCGAGGTTGAGAGACGGGAACTCCTCCGTCACCGGGAACGTCACGATGGCGTCGGCGAGGGAGACTTCGTCGTTGCTCAAGCCCGCCCGTTCTCGCCCGAACAGGATCCCGGTCCGCTGGCCGGCGCGGGCAGCGACGTTGCGCATGGCGTCCTCGGGCCCCACGACGCGTTTCATCTGCCCGCGCTCGCGCGCCGTCGTAGCTAGGACATAGTGAAGGTCGGCGATGGCCTCCGCGACGGTGTCGAACACCGCCGCACCATCAAGAATGTGGGTCGCGCCCGAAGCCGCCTCGCGCACACCCTTCTTCGGCCAGCCATTCTTCGGCGCAACAAGCCGGAGTTCGGACAGGCCGAAATTCGCCATGGCACGCGCGACCATGCCGATGTTCTCGGCCAGCTGCGGCTCGACGAGGACGACGACAGGCGCGCTCGGCATCGGACTAGATTTTCCCGTCGAGACCCATCTGGTAGTACTTGTGAATGATCTTGTCCTGGTTCTCCAGAAGCCAGTCGATGGACGGCTCGTTGGACATCGCCTTGCGGATAGCCTCCGTCATCCCCTTCCGCTGGATTTCGAACAGGGCCTTGTGATCGACGGTCTCGGCCTCGATCACACCGGGGCTCAGCCAGACCGAGCAGATGATCCCGAGATCGTTGGCTCTGTCTTTGGGAATGTAGCCGAGCCGCACAGCGTCCAGCACCCCATTGGCGATGGCGAACTGCACGGTGCCCATGAGGATCGAGGTGTACTTGCTCTCTGTCACGCTGACCTTGGACACGCACAGGGTCACCGGCCGGACCATGATATCCGTATTCAGCAGCGCAAAGACGCGGCTGTGTCCCACCACCTGATCGCCCGTCAGTGTAGCGAGCGCGGTGCCGACGGGCCCATCGAGTTCCCCAATGATGACTTCCGGCTCGGCGGCGGTGTTGGGCGGGCCACCCGCGACCAGGGCCTCGCCGGCTCGCAGGATGATGCGTTCGCTCATGGGTTTTCCCGTTCCGTCTCGTTGCGTGATGGTAGCCAGATCCCCCCTTGCGCACCGAATGTCCAGCCCGGGCCCCCACCTGACAGATGCCGTCCCCTGTCACGGCGTGATGGGTCCCTGGCGGCTTTCGCCGTTGGAACGCCCGCGCTATGACCCTGCCCGCGGCCGCACGGCATTTGCATGGGGCCCCTCGGGATTTTTGCGGAAGGCCTGACACGCGATGGATAAGATCAAGGTAGCCAAGCCCGTCGTCGAACTCGACGGCGACGAGATGACCCGGATCATCTGGAGCGAGATCAAGACCAAGCTCATCCATCCCTATCTCGACCTCGACCTCGAGTACTACGATCTGGGAGTCGAGCACCGCGACGCCACGGGCGACCGGGTGACCGTCGAGGCGGCCGAGGCGATCAAGCGCCACGGTGTGGGCGTGAAGTGCGCCACCATTACCCCCGACGAGCAGCGGGTAAAGGAATTCAACCTCAAGGAAATGTGGAAGTCGCCCAACGGCACGATCCGCAACATCCTCGGCGGCGTGATTTTCCGCGAGCCGATCATCTGCAAGAATGTGCCCCGCCTCGTGCCGGGCTGGACTCAGCCCATCGTCGTCGGCCGCCACGCCTACGGCGACCAGTACAAGGCGACCGATTTCAAGGTGCCGGGCAAGGGCCGCCTGACCATCAAGTTCGAGGGCGAGGACGGCACGGTCATCGAGCGGGAGGTGTTCAACTTCCCCTCCCCCGGCGTCGCCCAGGCGATGTACAACCTCGACGATTCGATCCGCGATTTCGCCCGCGCCTCGATGAACTACGGCCTCAACCGCAAGTATCCGGTCTACCTCTCGACCAAGAACACGATTCTCAAGGCCTATGACGGCCGCTTCAAGGACCTGTTCGAGGAGGTGTTCCAGAACGAGTTCAAGGCCAAGTTCGATGCCGCCGGCATCACCTACGAGCACCGCCTCATCGACGATATGGTGGCCTCGGCCCTCAAGTGGTCGGGCGGCTACGTCTGGGCCTGCAAGAACTACGACGGCGACGTGCAGTCCGACACCGTGGCGCAGGGGTTCGGCTCGCTCGGCCTGATGACCTCCGTGCTCCTCACCCCGGACGGCCAGACCGTCGAAGCCGAGGCGGCTCACGGTACGGTGACGCGGCACTACCGAGAACACCAGAAGGGCAAGGAGACATCGACCAACTCCATCGCGTCGATCTTCGCATGGTCGCGGGGCCTCGCGCACCGGGCCAAGCTCGACGGCAACGCGGATCTGGCCAAGTTTGCCACGACTCTGGAGACCGTCTGCGTCGATACCGTCGAGGCCGGGTTCATGACCAAGGACCTCGCCCTTCTCGTCGGCCCTGAGCAGAAATGGCTCTCGACCACAGGCTTCCTCGACAAGGTCGATCAGCACCTCAAAGCTGCGATGGCCTGATCCGAAGCCGAGCGCGGCCCTGCATCGGGCAGGGCTGCGTTTCAGGCGTTGGCGGCATTCCGCTTGCGCGTCTCGGCAGCTTTTTTCGCCGAGGCCGAGCGCTGTTCCGCCGTACGCGCTGCAGACGCCTTGCCGCCAATTTCGCCGCCTTTCCTGGCAGCCGGATGATCAGTTGAGCGGCCGCGGCCGGCTCCGCCAGGCTTCTTTCCACCACCGTCGTCCTTGTTCACGGTGGCCCAGGCACGAGCCTTGGCTTCATCCTCCGGAACACCGCGGGCCTCATACGACTCCGCGATGTGGTCGGCTTTACGAACTTGCTTATCGGTGTAGCGCGACTTGTCTCCCTGCGGCACCGCCTTGTCTCCTTCCGTCGCTCCCCGCCCCAACGACGCTCCCTGATCCACAGAGCGAACATGACGCGCCAATCGGGGTTTCGAGGATGCCTGACCTTCACGAGCTCAACTCGCCTATCGCACTTTCGGTTCGCTGCAGGGCTATGTTCGATAGCATGCGTGCGTAGACGACAAGCGGGACGATGCGAACGAAGCACCGTCCCGGACCCACATCAATCCTTGCGCGCGCCGAAGCGGACGCTGTCGATGTTGGCGCGCTCGAACGCCTGCATCACATGCTGGTACGAACGCTCCATCTCGGTCACCTCGGCGTCCTCGACCTCCTCGGGCTTGAGCACAAACATAAGCATCGAGCGACCCGTGACATCGTAGCGTTCGCCGATCGGTACGCTGACCACTTCCTGACTGTCAGGCAGATTGGTGTCGAGGAGGCGCGTCCACGCGGAAGCGCCTATGGTTGCCGGCAAAGTGAACGACACGAGATCGTGGTAGGCATTGTAGAGCAGCAGCAACGTGGCGTCGCCGCCCCGGCGCTGGATACCCGAGACCTGCGCCCGGCCGTCGAGAACGACCGCCAGTGACCGAGCATCACCCTGCGACCAGTTCTCCGGCGTCATCTCAGTGCCGGCCGGGGTTAGCCACGTCACGTCGCGTACACCGAGTTCCTCGTCGAACTCACCGGTGAGGAACCGTCCACGGGTGAGAATCGGCAACGATTCACGAAGGATCATCAGCCGCTGTGTGAACTCGGTGAGGTCGCGCTCCTCTGGTCCGATGGCGCCCCAATCGAGCCAAGAGATCTCGTTGTCCTGACAATAGGCATTGTTGTTGCCGTTCTGGGTCCGGGCGAACTCGTCACCAGCGAGCAGCATCGGCGTGCCTCGAGACAGAAACAGCGTCGCCATCATGTTGCGCATCTGGCGCAGGCGCACGGCCCGGATTTCCGGATCCTCCGTCGGCCCTTCCACGCCGTAATTGTTGGAGAGGTTGTGGGAGTGCCCGTCTCGGTTATTCTCCCCATTCGCCATGTTGTGCTTGTCGTTGTACGAAACCGTATCGTTCAGCGTAAAACCATCATGGGCGGTTAGGAAGTTCACCGATGCCCAGGGCTTGCGCCCGCGCTTATTGAATTTGTCCGCTGAGCCAGTGATTCGGGACGCAAGCGACGGAAGCAAGCCGAGGTCCCCCCGCCAGAAGCCGCGAACGTCGTCACGGTACCGGTCATTCCACTCGGCCCAGCCGGGTGGAAAACCACCGACCTGGTAGCCGCCGGGGCCGCAATCCCAGGGCTCGGCAATCAGTTTGACGGAATTGAGCACGGGATCCTGGCGACAGGTATCGAGGAACCCGCCCCCTTCGTCGAACCCATGGGGCTCGCGGCCGAGGATCGTCGCAAGATCGAACCGGAATCCGTCGACGCGCATCTCGGTCGCCCAGTAGCGTAGCGAGTCGGTAACGAGTTGCAGAACCCGCGGGTGGGAAAGATTGAAGGTATTCCCGGTGCCGGTGTCGTTGATGTAGTAACGCGGCTCCTTGGGCATCAAGCGATAATACGAAGCGTTATCGACACCTTTGTAGGATAGCGTCGGCCCCTTCTCGTTGCCCTCCGCCGTATGATTGTAGACGACATCCAAGATTACTTCGAGACCGGCGCCATGCATGCGCGCGACCATCTCCTTGAATTCGGAGAAGGCAAAATCAGGCACTGCCGAATAACGCCGGGCTGGGGTGAAGAACGAGATCGTGTTGTAACCCCAGTAGTTCACCAGGTCTTTTTCCTGGAGATAGTCGTCCTGCACGAAGGCGTGGACCGGCAGCAACTCGACGGACGTGACGCCAAGGCTCTTGATGTAATCGAGCACCGCCGGTGTCCCAAGACCTGCATACGTGCCGCGCAGCTTCTCCGGAACGGCCGGATGAAGCTTGGTGAAGCCTTTTACGTGCGTCTCGTAGAAGATCGTCTTCTCCCACGGCACATGCGGCTTGCGGTCCCGCCCCCAGGTGAAGGCCGGATCGATCACCCGGCTACGGCGGGTGAACGGCGCGGAATCGCGCTCGTCGTAGGTCAGATCGTCGCCTGTCTCCATCTGGTACCCGAACAGGGCCGGGTTCCAGGTGATGGAGCCAACGAGACCTTTGGCATATGGATCGATGAGCAGCTTGTTGGGATTGAAGCGGTGACCGGCTTTCGGATCGTATGGACCGTGTACGCGGTAGCCATAAATGGTACCTGGCCTCGCATCGGGTAGATACCCGTGCCAGATCTCGTCCGTGTACTCCGGCAGTTCGATGCGCTCGAGTTCCTGTTCGCCCGCATCGTCGAACAAGCAGAGCTCGACCTTCGTGGCATGGGCCGAGAACAGGGCGAAATTCACCCCAAGCCCATCCCAATTTGCCCCCAGCGGATAGGGTGAGCCTTCCTTGATACGCGAGCGGGTGGCGGACGCCTTGCCCGTCTGAGAAAAATCGTCGGCCATAACTGCTCCAGGGACGGCGCCCTGCCCGATGCGGCGCTCTCATCGGGCACGTCGGCACGCCAAAACCGAAACGGGAACGCTCACGCTTCCCTCGAAGGTCCGCGCCCGAGAAAACTTTTTGCGTTGCGAAGCCTGGCGCGGGGCACCATTCTGGGGTCAAGGATGCATCACGGAGTTCGGCGGGATCGATCGCTTCCCGATGCATCGCCTCACCCTCCCATGGGGTACTCAACGATGACCGACCAACCGAACGGCCTGCAAACCATCGCCGACCGGTACGGAGTAAGCCTCGACGCCATCCGCCATCTCGTCGATGCCTTACAGGCCGGAAACGGCACCATGGCACAGTTCAACCACCGCGAACTCGGCGGCTTCGGTCAGTGGTCCTCGGGTGGCATGACGATGATCGGCAACATGTTCGACGCGGAGCTCAAAGCCCGCGTCGGTGCATTGTGCAGCACTCTGGCCGAAGCCCTGCCGGCAGTCGGCTTTCCAATCACCAGCGTCACGTCGGATGCCTGGTGGCCGCAGCACCTCGGACGGCCCGCGACTTCGGGCTCCCAAAACGGTCTGCGCTATGCTTATTTTCCGCATGCCCAACGCCTCGCCATCGCGATGGATGGGAATGTCATTCTCTATGGAACGGCAGGGCAGCACATCACCGGGGTTTCGCAGCAGCAGGGTGGCACTGGCGGCCTACGGTTCTCCGGTCCTGACGGGGCCATTCCTCTCGAATCCCTGCGTCGGATCGACGACGATCGTGGCGAATCGTTCGTTTCCTCATCGACCTCCACCGAACCCGACACGCCCGTCCAGCGAGATACCACCCTTCAGCCCAAGCCGTTCACGCCTGAACCCATTCATCGGGTGGAAGCGGGCCCGGCGCGCGCGCTATCCCCGGCCGACGAGGTTCTGACGACCCTGGAACGACTGGCCGAACTCCAACGCAAGGGCGTGCTGACGGAAGCGGAATTCTCGTCCAAGAAAGCAGAGCTGCTGGCGCGCCTCTGATGGGTGTCGATGTCCTGCGCCGACGTGTCCACAGCCAGCAGGTTGCATGCGGGTCGCCACCGGCTCGCCGAGTCCCATGTCTCCTTAATGGGACTCTCGCGCGACTTCATCGATGTTCGGACGATCTATCACGAGGCGGCAGTAACAACGTTTCCGCGCGGCCGTGAGATCTTGGATCGCTTCCCCGACGCACAGCGCATCCAGGTACCGTCACATTGGAACATCCCGGACCTCCACGGCAACGCCGGCTCGGTTGACGATTGGGTGCGGATCAAGCGCTCTACGCTTGTCCTGGGGGTGAAGAAGGGGCTGGCCATGCGTCCGAATGGGCGCAGTGCTCACTTCATTGCCCCTTCGACATCGAACGGCTGCGCTATGGCGTGCGCCTATTGTTATGTGCCGCGCCGCAAGGGATTCGCCAATCCGATCTCACTGTTCGTCAACGTCGAGGCGGTTTGTGCCGCGATCCGTCGGCATGCCGAGCGTCAGGGGCCCTTGTCCGCGCCGGACAGCGTCGACGCCGCCCTCTGGGTCTACGATCTCGGCGAGAACGGCGATCTTTCGGTCGATGCCGCGATCAGCGACACCGTGCGCGACCTCATCGGCCTGTTCCGCGCATTGCCCAACGCAAAGGCATCCTTCGCAACCAAGGCGGTGAACCGCGACCTTCTCGCCTACGATCCGCAGGGAAAGACCCGCATTCGGTTCTCGCTGATGCCCGAGCGCATCGCCCGTATCGTCGACGTCCGCACGAGCCCGATTCGAGAGCGGATCGCCGCCATCGACGACTTCGTGGCCGCCGGTTACGAAGTCCATTTGAACTTCTCGCCGGTCATCCTTTACGAAGGCTGGGAAGCGGACTGGGCTGAGCTCTTCACAGCGATCGATGATGGGATCGGGCGCGCAGCGCGGGCGCAGGTGAAAGCCGAGATCATCATGCTGACCCACAATGACGATCTGCATGCGGTCAATCTGGGTTGGCATCCCAAGGCCGAGGATCTCCTCTGGCGCCCCGACATTCAGGAAGCCAAGATCTCCCAGGGTGGGGGTACCAATCTGCGCTACCGCACAGGCTGGAAAGGCCGGTGGCTTGCCCGTTTCACCGCACTCCTCAGCGAACGGATGCCGTACTGCACCGTCCGCTACGCATTCTGACCATTCGTTTTGAAGCCCGGCCCTGGAGAGCCTTCAGCCATGACCCATGAAGCCCATCTTCTCGACGCCGTCACGCTGGCCCACGGCAATGTGCTCGCCGAAGGCCGTCCGTATGGGGCCGTGATCGTGCGGGACGGAGCTGTCCTCGTACGTGCCGTCAATCGCACGGCCGAGACGCGGGATCCGACTGATCATGCCGAGATGGTTGCGATCCGGGAGGCGAGCCGCATTCTGGGATCGGCAAAGCTCGACGATTGTGTCGTCTATGCCAGCGGACGTCCCTGTCCGATGTGCCATGCCGCCATGCGACTCGCAGGCATCCGCGAAGCCTACTTCGCCTATACAGCGGAGGAGGCCGAAACCTACGGCCTCATCAGTGCGGGCATCTACGCCGAACTCTGTCGCCCCTTGGCTGACCAACCGATGCAGGTGACGCATCACCCGGTACCCGCCGAAGATCATCCGTACGCGGCATGGCGTGAACGCCAAAAGACCAAAGATTAAGTCATTGGCTTTGTAAGTTGCCGGCGCTAGCCTGGGGCCATGACAGAGAACGATCTTCGCGAATCGCGCGCTGCGCTGATCCTGTTGGCTGTGACGGTTACCGCAGTGCTGATCTTCGGTGCAGTGACGATACTGATGCAGCTCTGACCGGAATAGACTCGGCTGCGCTCAATGCGTCCAAGGCGCCGTACGATTGAACTTGAAGTTATCGGAGTAGGACAGCCCCTTCCGAACGATCGGTTTCTGAGGCTCCTCGACCCGGTAGGATAAGCCGGCACGCGCGGCATAGGCGATGGCCTCGTCGCGCGTCTCGAACTCCAGGCGGACCTGCTGGAGAATATCCGAGGAGCTCGTCCATCCCATCAGCGGGTCGGTCTCACGCGGTGCGCTTTGGTCGAATTCGAGGACCCAAACCTTCGTGCGGGCGAGCCCTGACTGCGACGCGTCCTTCGCAGGTTGATAGATCCGGGCGCTCGACATCGGACGATTCCCAACGGTCTCGGGTTACCAGTCGAAAAATGGTCGGGGCGATAGGATTCGAACCTACGACCCTCTGGTCCCAAACCAGATGCGCTACCAGACTGCGCTACACCCCGACGCGTTCTCGACGCCCTTGGCTCTTAGGAGCTTTGCGTGTTCCCGGCAAGGATGGAAGCGGTCAGGCGAGAATATCGAGGACGCGCTTCTCCATATCGAGCGAGGAGCGGAGCATCACGGTGTTCAGGGAAACGTCCGTCTTGGCCGCGAGAAGCTGCATCGCCGTGGTCGACAGATCGACCTGTGCCGCCGCAGGCAGGCTCGTGCCGATCGTGGCGATCCCCTCTGCGGCTTGGGCGAACCGTTGGGTGGCCGCCGCTATGCCGCCGCTGCTGATCGACACCGCACTGATCATGTGCCGCTCCTCGCTTTTCCCGGACGCCCCCCATCAGGCTGCGGCTTCAAGGCCGACAACCTGCGGCGGTTGGAGAACTCATTGGTCTCGGACAGAAAGGTGCACGGACCTCATTAAGCGAAGCGATCCGGGACGCATCGGATTCTAATGATTCGGTGGAAAAAAAACGTCTCACATCAACTGGGCAGCGGGTTAGATGATCGACCAGCAAGTCCGGTCCTTCGAGCCGCATAGGGAACGCTGGACCATTCCGAAATCGAACTCCGGAGCAAAGCCGGACGTCACAGGCACGATCTATGCCCCTTTCGATGATGACGACGATACTGATCGATTCACGATCGAAACGGACGGTTCTTCCTGTTGACTGTCGTGTTGACTGAATGTCCAACGGTCCCGAGCGCGTACGCAACGGGAGCGCGCACCGGCCGCAACGATACGGCGGCGCGAGCCCCATTGCGGACCGCGTCAGGCAGCGTCGGCCCGGCGCGGCAGCGTCCAGTTCGGCCGTATGAAGTGACAGGTGTAGCCGTTCGGAATGCGCTCCAGGTAGTCCTGGTGCTCTGGTTCGGCCTCCCAGAATGGCCCGACGGGCGAGACTTCAGTCACCACCTTGCCGGGCCATAACCCGGATGCATTGACATCGGCGATGGTGTCTTCGGCCACTGCCTTCTGCGCCTCGCTCTCGTAGAAGATTGCCGATCGGTAACCCGGTCCCCGATCGTTTCCCTGCCGATCGACCGTGGTCGGATCATGAATCTGGAAGAAGAACTCCAGAAGCTTGCGATAGCCGATCACCTCAGGGTCGAACAGGATCTCGATCGCTTCGGCATGACGGCCGTGATTGCGATAGGTTGCGTTCGGCACCTCACCGCCTGAATAACCGACCCGCGTCGCGATGACGCCCGACTGTTTACGGATGAGGTCCTGCATCCCCCAGAAACAACCTCCTGCCAGCACAGCGCGCTCGGTGGTCATGCATGGGTTCCTTCCATCTGGGCGGCAGGCTGCCGCCGCTACTCAGATGGTGAATCGCGTGGTCGTTTCCAGCACCCTAGGCACCGACCGTGGCATCGCGGCAAGAACGGAGGCGCTCTGAACCGCTCAGGCGGCGCGGACCCTGGCGAGGAACCGCTCGACCTCGGCACTGAGATGGCCGGACTGACGCGACAGGTCGGAGGCCGACGCAAGAACCCGAGTGGCGGCCGTACCGGTCTCCTCGGCGGCCGACGCGACGGCGGCGATGTTCACCGTCACCTCGCCCGTACCCGCAGCCGCCTGGGAGACGTTTCGGACGATCTCCTGGGTTGCTTCACCCTGTTGTCCCACGGCCGCCGCAAGCGAGATCGCGACGGTGCTGATCTCGCCGATTCGACCGCGGATCCCGGCGATGGCGGTCACGCTGTCTCCCGTCGCCCCCTGGATGCGGGCGATCTGGCTGCCGATCTCCTCGGTTGCGCGTGCGGTTTGACTCGCGAGCTCCTTGACCTCCGCCGCGACCACCGCGAATCCGCGTCCGGCCTCGCCAGCTCGCGCCGCCTCGATGGTTGCGTTGAGGGCAAGAAGGTTGGTCTGCGACGCGATATCGGCGATGAGTTTGACCACGTCGCCGATCCGGGCGGTGGCGCCACTGAGATCTTGTACCAGGGCGGCGGTTGCACCAGCCTCGCGCACGGCGACCTCCGCCAGGTGGGCCGAGCCCTGGACCTGCCGTCCGATCTCTTGGACCGTCGAACCGAGTTCTTCCGCCGCGGCCGCCACGGTCTGAACGTTG
Source organism: Methylobacterium sp. Leaf87 (assembly GCF_001422775.1). Classification (NCBI taxonomy): domain Bacteria; kingdom Pseudomonadati; phylum Pseudomonadota; class Alphaproteobacteria; order Hyphomicrobiales; family Methylobacteriaceae; genus Methylobacterium; species Methylobacterium sp. Leaf87. The sequence goes on from NZ_LMMI01000034.1 coordinate 66,129, forward strand.
ATGGCAGCCTCTTCGGCCGCCGCTGCGACGGAGACGGACCGAGTGCCCGCCTGAGTCGCCGTCGCGGTCATTGTCTGAGCCGTCGCCTGGAGTTCGGCTGCAGCGCTTCCCACCGAACCGACGATTCCACCGACCGCCCGTTCGAACGAATCGGCCATGTCACGCATGCCTTGCCGGCGCTGGGCCTCGGCTCCGGCACGCGCCAAGGTGGTCTCCTCCTCCAGATACTTCATGCGGATGAGACCGTCCTTGAAGACCTGAACGGCGTCGGCGATGCGGCCGATCTCGGTGCCATTGCCCTGGTTCGGGATCACGGCGGTGAGATCGCCTTCCGCGAGCGCGGTCATTGGCCGGACGACGGCACCGATCCCGCCGGTAATGCCTCGAATGATGAAAACTGCGAGCAAGATCGACAGGACGAGCCCGCCTCCGACCACGGTCAGCACGATGGTTTCAGTTCGCTCGAACGCCTGCTCGCTCGCGAGGCGTGATTGTGCGGCGAGGCTGCTGTTCAAAGCGGCCAACTCGTTGGATGTGTCGATCGACGAGCGTTGGAGTTCGGAGGCTTTGCCCTGGAGGCGCTCGAAAGCATCCTCGTTCAAGCCTCTGCGTGACAGCGCCAGGATCTCCGTGACCTCAACCTGATAGGCAGCCCAATTGGCTTTGATCCGGTCGTACAAGACTCGCTCTTCGGGCGAACTGATGAGAGCCGCGTACTCTCCGACCACCTTCGCCACATGAGCCCCACGCTCATCAAGCTCGGTGTCGGCCCGCTTCTTGGAATCCGGATCGAGGAGCGCACTGTGGCGATAGACACTGATAGCGTAACGCGCCATCCAGGATGTAATTTCGCCAGCCTTCGCCACGCTCGGCAAAGAATCCGACTGAACCTGCACGAGATGATCATTGATGGTACGCGTGGCCTGCAGCGCCACCACCCCGATACCGGTCATGAGAACGATTACGATCGCGAAAGCACCGATCAGACGAGTCCGGATCGACAATCTGAATTGTGTCATCGATATTACCCGATCGATTTCAGAAAGAGCATCGATCTGGTATAACCATGAGAAATGAAAATTTTCTGAAATCAGTCGCGACTTTGACTGCCATTAAATCGCAGGCCGCATCTTTAATTTGAATAAACCCAGCATTTTAATGCAAGATACTTCCAGGCTGGCTAGGCAAGCCGCGTGCCTTGTGCGTCGCGCACTCGGCGTCGCTCGGATATCCGTGCAATGTGTCGGGTCGGCGGACCTTTCGGATCAGCCGAGGAACAACCCGGCCGGAGCCGAGAGTTCTTAGGCTTCTTCCGCGTCGTCCGATCGCCGCCCACCACGATAGCCCGAGGCGAGAACGTAGAGTTCGCTCGAATCGGCACGGCTGGCATTCGGCTTGACATGCCGCACACTAGCGAAATCGCGCTTCAGATCAGCGAGAAGGCTGCCTTCGGTACCGCCTTGGAAAACCTTCGCAAGGTAAGACCCACCGGGGGCGAGAATCTCACGGGCGAACTCGGCGGCCGTCTCGGCCAGACCGATGATGCGCAGGTGGTCGGTCTGCTTGTGGCCGGTGGTATTGGCAGCCATGTCAGACAGGACCAGGTCTGCCGGCCCGCCAAGCAGGCCGGTGAGCAGTTGGGGTGCCGCAGGGTCGAGAAAGTCGAGGGTGATGAACTCGACACCGGCCATGGGCTCGATTTCGAGGAGATCGATCCCGACGATGCGACCGGTGTCGCCGACGATCTTAGCCGCCACTTGCGACCAGCCGCCGGGGGCGGCGCCCAGATCGACGATACGCTGGCCGGGCTTCAGGAGTTTGAAGCGCTCGTCGATCTCGATGAGCTTGAAGGCGGCCCGCGAGCGATAGCCCTCGCGTTTCGCACGGGCGACATAGGGATCGTTCAACTGGCGCTCCAGCCAGCGTTTCTGCGAAGCCGTACGACCGCGCCCGGTCTTCACCCGTTGCTTGAGTTCGCCGCGCAACCCTGCACCGGCACCACGCCTGTCACTCACCGGTAACCCCCACGGCGCCACACGCCGTCCTCACGCATCATGTTCATCAGAAGCCCCTCGCGAAGGCCGCGATCGGCGATCCGCAGGCGATCGGATGGGAACGCCCGCCGGATTGCTTCCAAGATCGCACACCCCGCCAGCACCAAGTCGGCCCGGTCACGCCCGATGCAAGGATTGTCCGCCCGCTGGTCGAGACGCGTGTCGAGGAGGTCGTCGATGGCGCCCCCGACCTCGCCGTCGCTCATCCACAGGCCATCGACGCGGCGACGCTCGTAACGGGCGAGGCGCAGATGCATGGCCGCGAGCGTCGTCACCGTTCCCGACGTGCCGAGCAGGTGGAAGTGCCGGGCATTGGCGGCGGGCGCCGCACGGATCGCGAAGCGGGCGAGCATGTCGGCCACTTCTTCCACCATGCCTTCGAAGGTCAGGCGCGTCACGTCGGCGCCGCCGTGACGCTCCGCGAGAGTAACAACGCCCACCGGCAGGGAGTCCCAGGCGCGGATGCGCAGGGTCGGGTCGGTGGACGGGTTCGTGGCCGCGCCGTCGAGCCATGCGATCTCCGTGGAGCCGCCGCCGATATCGAAGATCACCACCGATTCGGCATAGGGGTCGGCCAAAGCCGCGCAGCCCGTGACCGCGAGGTAAGCCTCTGTCTGACGATCGACGATCTCGAGATCGAGACCGACCTCGTCGCGTACACGCTCGACGAAAGCCGCGCCGTTCACTGCGAGCCGGCAGGCTTCCGTGGCGATGATCTTGGCGCGTACGACACCGCGCGCCTGCATCTTCGCACGGCAAACACGAAGGGCATCGATGGTACGCTCGATGGCGGGCTCACTCAGGCGGTCGGCATTTCCGAGGCCTTCGCCGAGGCGTACGATGCGCGAGAACGCATCGATGACTCGAAACCCGTGGGATGCGGGCTCGGCGATAAGGAGACGGCAATTGTTGGTGCCGAGATCGAGGGCGGCGTAAGCGTTCCGCCGCGGCGGCCGGTGGGTGGTGGCCTGCGTTCCGGATCGTTGCATTTCCCCCGGCGCGACCGTGGGGGTGATCGGGCCGGCCATGGAGCGGGCCGGGATGGTCGCGGCACTCTCTTCCCGCATCGGCTGTGCCGAAGTCCTTCCGCGTGATCCCAGGCGGAGAGCCGGATCATCATTCAGGCTCCACGCTACAGGTGTCGCGGGCAAACTGCAAAGCCCTGGATTCGTTGCGCGGATCGCCCTTGGCGCGGCGCTTCTGCGTCGGTCAGGCTACGCCTTGCCGGCGGCGGCGAGCCGCGGCACTGGCCGCAGCAGGCTCTTGACCTGGGAGAATGGGCGCGGCCGGTGGATCACCTCGTCGAGGCGCGACCAAAGGGTCTTCGGGGAGAAGGGCTTAGCGATGATCTCGTTGACGCCGAGCGAGATCGCACGGTCGACCACGTTGCGGCGCGGCTGAGCGAGCATCAGAATGATCGGGACCGTCGGAGAAGGCGATGTGGTCGGTGTGCGGGCGAGACGAATGAACTCTTCACCCGAGAGAATCGCCAGATCCCAATCGATGATGGTGATGTCCGGCTTGCTCTCTGCCAGCACCCCGAGCGCCTCGGCCCCGTCGGGAGCCTCGAGGACGCGCTTGATGCCGACGCGCATGAGCATGTCCCGCACAATACGGCGGATGTACAAGCTTTCGTCCACGACCAGGGCGGACAGGTCCGGAAACGTTGGTGTGGCGATCATGCGGCAGCATTCGGCTCCGGTCCGCTCACTCGGATCGGCCCGGCATCACCCTTAACCCACGAGCCTTTTCGCTTTCCTAACGTCGGACCCAAATCCGCCCGCGTTCGACGTACAAGGGCGATCGGAACCAAACCTTCCCACAGTCTTTCTGCACCCACCCCGATCCGCTACGCATTTTGCCGCACAAAATTAAGGGAACCGTCGCTCGGGCGCCCAAATGGACCTTGCGAGAGTGGCGCGTTTCAGTCAGGACTAAGGCGTTATTCTTGGTCACCGCTGCCGGGGGTAATGATAGTGCGGAGCGTGGGCTGTCTGGGATGGCGCGCACGCGGTATTCACAAATGATGGTCGGCGGACGGTTTTTGCGAGCTTTCTATGGGACGTGGTCGTGATTTCAGGGGGCCGCAGAAGCGCGGCTTCGATGAGGGTGGAGCCGAGCCGCGTTGGCCCGATCAGGCTCCGCCGAGCGGCGGTGGCTACGGTGGCGGCTTCGGCGGTGGCGGCGGCTTCGACCGCGCCCCGTCGCGCGCGGCGGCAGCCCCCTCGGGACCGGAGCGCGATGCGACGGTCAAGTGGTTCAACAAGGAGAAGGGCTTCGGTTTCGTCGAGCTGGCTGACGGCTCGGGCGATGCCTTCCTCCATATCCGCGCCGTCGAAGCCGCAGGCCATGCCGACCTTCTGCCCGGCACGCGCCTGACGGTCCATACGGCCCAGGGCCAGAAGGGTCCGCAGGTGACCGACGTCACCAGCGTCGACACCTCCACGGCCGAGGCGGCCCCCATGCGCGATGCGCGTCCGCCCCGTACCGGCGGCTTCGGCGGCGGCGACCGCTTCGGCGGCGACCGTGGTGGTTATGGCGCCCCCGCCGGTGGCGGCGATCGCTACGGCAGCGCTGGCGGCGGCGACCGTGGCGGCGGACGCTTCGCCAGCGGCCCCTCCACGGAGATGAGCGGCACCGTGAAGTGGTACGATCCGGCCAAGGGCTTCGGCTTCGTGTCCGTCAACGATGGCGGCAAGGACGTTTTCGTGCACCGTTCAGCCCTGTCGCGCGCCGGCCTCGAATCACTGGCCGAAGGCCAGCAGGTCGTGCTCGGTGTTGTCGAGGGTCAGAAGGGTCGTGAGGCCCAGAGCATCAACGTCGACGATTGATCCGTGAGCCCGGCCGTCCTTTGGCCATGGTTCCAAGTTCAGTTCGAGCGAGCGGCGGTCCCCCGGGGCCGCCGTTTCGCGTTTCAGCCCGGAAATTCCAGGTGGAGAGACCATGCGAATCGTCCCGCTCAGCCTGATCTGGCTCGCGGCCCTGGCCGTCCCGGCCTGGCCGGAAGACTTTACCGGTGCCTATGCGGGCGTGAACGCAGGTTATGCCTTGTCCGGTCGGGACCGGACCGACGCGGGACCCGGTCTCCTCGCTCCGGATGGCGCCCGCGCCCAGGAGATGCCGCCGAGCGCGCAGCAGGCGTCGGAGGCGTTGCGCGCACGGAACCTGAAGGATCGCCCCTCTCTTCCCCGTTAGACATCGGCCAAGCGTGGATGCCGGGTCTCAGTAAGGGCCGATGCGAAACGGCGCCCACCAAACCCACGCCTCGCGAAGGAACGCCCGACCAACAAAAAGGGCCGCCCCATGGGGCGGCCCTTTTCACATCGGCTGCGATCCGGGCGGATCAGCGCGAATAGAACTCGATCACGAGGTTCGGTTCCATCTGGACGGGGTAGGGCACCTCGCCGAGGTTGGGGATGCGGGTGACGCGGGCGGTCATCTTGGCGTGATCCACCTCGATGTAATCCGGTACGTCACGCTCGGCGAGCTGCGATGCCACGACGACGATTTCGAGCTGCTTCGAGGAATCCTTGACCTCGATCACGTCGCCGGTCTTCACGAGGTAGCTGGCGATATTCACCCGCTGGCCGTTGACCTTGACGTGGCCGTGGTTGACGAACTGGCGCGCGGCGAACGGGGTCGGCACGAACTTGGCGCGATAGACCACGGCGTCGAGGCGACGCTCGAGCAGGCCGATCAGGTTCTCGCCCGAATCGCCCCGGAGACGGATGGCCTCGGCGTAGTAGCGGCGGAACTGCTTCTCGGTGATGTTGGCGTAGTAGCCCTTCAGCTTCTGCTTGGCGCGCAGCTGAGTGCCGAAGTCGGACATCTTGCCCTTGCGGCGCTGGCCGTGCTGGCCTGGGCCGTACTCGCGGCGATTGACGGGGCTCTTCGGGCGGCCCCAGATGTTCTGGCCCATGCGGCGATCGAGCTTGTGCTTCGCCTGAATACGTTTTGACATCGCGGTTCCTCTCGCAACGGAGATATGTCGAGGAACGCGCCCTCCTCTTTCCGGACCGGCCCTATGGCCTGACGCGGAACGACAGAGCGGCCGAAGCCGACTCACGGGTGCGCTTGAAAACGTTTCGGGGCCCCTCGTCGGGACCGCGTCACGTGCGTTTCCCTAGAGTAGGGCCGTGCCCCCGTCAATGCCGAGCCGGCTTCGTCGTCGGGAAAGTGCTCTCACTGGAGCCCGAGGGGCATCGCCTCGACGGCGACGGAGGTGACGTCGCGCAGGGCGAGGGAGGCCCGCAGGGGCTCGGTGAGCCCGGCGCCGCCCGTGAAGGCCCCGAGTATGGAGCCAGCGCGGTGGTCCATACCACGCGGCGGCGCGCCGAGGAGCTGCGTCACCCGGCGGGCGATGGCAGGAGCGGGGTCGATCCACAGGACCGGCCACGGCGCCAGGGCCTGGAAACGGGCCAGCAGCAGGGGGTAATGCGTGCAGGCGAGGCACACCACGTCGGTGCGGCGCCCGTCGTCGCTGATACTGAAGCACGGGGCGATCTCTGCGGAGAGCCGCACATCGTCCACGGGGGTACCGGCAAGCTCCGCCTCGGCGAACCCGGCGAGGTTCGGGGCCCCCACCAGGGTCACGGCGCAGGCTGCGGCATAGGATTCGATGAGTTCGTGGGTGTAGGTGCGCGCCACCGTGCCGGGGGTGGCGAGCAGGCTGATCCGGCGCGAGCGCGTGGCTTCCGCGGCTGGTTTAATTGGTGGAACGACGCCGACGAACGGAATCGTGAAGCGCTGGCGCAGGGCCGGCAGGACGAGGGTCGAAGCGGTGTTGCAGGCGATGACCACGAGGTCGGGCCGGTGGAGCGCGACGAGGCGGTCCATCACGGCGAGCACCCGGTCGACGAGGGCTGCTTCGTCCAGGCGGCCATACGGGAAGGCGGCGTCGTCGGCTGCGTAGACGTAGGCCGCGTCCGGGCGGGCGCGGCGCACCTGCTCCAGCACAGTGAGGCCGCCGAGTCCCGAATCGAACACGAGGATCGTCGGGGTCGGGTTCGCGCCCGTCGCCACGGGAATCGTGGCCGTGCCCGCCATGAGATTGTTCCGCATCCGAACCTGGTCCGACGTCCCACCCAAGGGAGCAAGTGTCGATGGCGCCCGGTTAAGAGGATGTGACCAAGGCACGAAAAAGGCGATCGTCCTCGAACACCGCGTCGCAAGCCCGACGAACCGCGACGAACCGACCGGCCCGGCGGCCGTTGCCGAATGTCGCGTCCACCATATGTTCCGAAACCACGAGCTTCTGGAGATATCGGCATGGCAGCGACCGCAGCGTTTCGCGATACCGGACCTGCGTTGTCCGGCCGCCCCGCTTTCCCGCCCCCGAATCTCGGTTCCAAGCCCGTCGACCGCACGGCCTGGATCGCTGCCTTCCACCATGTCCGTGACGAGACCGAGCGCCGGGCCGCCCCCCTGTCGCCGGAGGACCAGCAGGTCCAGTCCATGGCGGATGCGAGTCCGACGAAGTGGCACCGCGCTCACACGACGTGGTTCTTCGAGCAGTTCCTGCTCCGAGCGCACCTGCCGGGATACGCGCTCTATGACGAGCGCCTGCACTACCTGTTCAACTCGTACTACGTCGCTGCTGGTCCGCGTCAGCCCCGTATCCTGCGCGGCCTCATCACCCGGCCGACGACCGCGGAGGTGGCGGGCTACCGGGCGCATGTCGATCGCGCCGTGGACGCGCTTCTCGCGCAGGCCTCGGCGGCGGCCCTCGAAACGCTGCTGCCGATTCTTGAAATCGGGCTCTATCACGAGCAGCAGCACCAGGAATTGCTGATCACTGATATCCTGCATGCCTTCGCGCAGAACCCCCTTGGCCCGGCCTACGACGCGGACTGGCGTTTTCCTGCGCCATCCGCCGCGTCGGGCAAGGTCGACCTGGCCCGGGGCATCACCCGGATCGGGCATGGCGGCGAGGGGTTCTCGTTCGACAACGAATCACCCCGGCACGACGTGCTGATCCAGGGCGGCACCCTCGATCGCGCGCTCGTGACGAACGCTGAATGGCTCACTTTCATGGCCGATGGGGGCTACACCCGGCCCGAACTCTGGCTTTCCGACGGCTGGCTCGCGGTCCAGGCCGAGGATTGGAACGCGCCGGGCTACTGGCGCCAGGACGAAGCCGGCTGGACTTCCATGACGCTCGCCGGAATCCGGCCCATCGACCCGTCCCTGCCCGTCAGCCACGTGAGCTACTACGAGGCCGACGCCTACGCGCGCTGGGCCGGACGCGACCTGCCCACGGAGTTCGAGTGGGAAGTGGCGGCCCGCGACGGTTGCCTCGCCGATGCCTTCGGCTCCGTCTGGCAATGGACCCGCAGTGCCTACACGGCCTATCCGGGCTATCGGCCCGTGGACGGGGCGCTCGGCGAGTACAACGGCAAGTTCATGTCGAACCAGTTCGTTCTGCGCGGCTCGTCGGTGGCGACGCCCGAAGGCCATGCCCGCGTGGGCTACCGGAACTTCTTCTATCCGCATCAGCGTTGGCAGTTCACGGGCCTGCGCTTGTCCGACATCCGCATCTGAAATGAAGCCCGCGTCCCGGAGACTCCAGCGTTGACCATCAATCCCGTCTTCACGAACGCGAAGCCCCTGGCTGCCCGGGACGCCCGCCAGCAATTCGAGGACGACGTCGTCGCCGGCCTCTCGGCGCCGCAGAAATTCCTGTCCGCGAAGTATTTCTACGACGCGGCCGGGTCGGACCTTTTCGAGGCCATCACCCGCCAGCCGGAGTATTATCCGACCCGCACGGAACTCGGCATCCTCGATACCAGAGGTGCCGAGATCGCCGCATGCCTCCCGGCTCGGGCCAATCTGGTCGAGCTCGGCAGCGGCTCAACCGTGAAGGTGCGTCGCCTCCTGGTGCACCGGCCGGACCTCGCCGCCTACGTGCCGGTGGATGTCTCCGAGACGTTCCTGCACAGCGAGGCCGAGACCCTGGCCGCCGACTTCCCGAACCTCGCCATCGCGCCCGTGGCGGCGGATTTCACCCGCGCCTTCACCCTGCCGGACGGGCTGTCGCACGATGCCGTCGCGGGGTTCTTTCCCGGCTCCACCATCGGCAATTTCGAGCCGCCCCAGGCGACGTACCTGCTGGCGCATTTCGGCCGGGTGCTCGGGCCTGGCGCCACCCTCATCGTCGGCGTCGACCTCGTGAAGGACAGGACCGTGCTGGAGGCGGCTTACGACGACGCGGCTGGGGTGACGGCGGCGTTCAACTGCAACCTGCTCATTCGCATCGCGGGCGAACTCGGGGCGATCCTCGACGTCGAGGGGTTCGGCCACCGGGCCTTCTTCAACGCGGACGCGTCGCGCATCGAGATGCATCTTGTGAGCCGGCGGGCGCAGACGATTCACCTCGCGGGCCACACCTTCGCCTTCGCCGAGGGCGAGACGATCCATACGGAAAACAGCTACAAGTACACGCTCGACAGCTTCCGGACCCTGGCTGTCGCGGCGGGCTGGATGCCACAGGCCGCATGGACCGATGCCGAGGGCCTGTTCTCGATCCACGCCCTGACGCGGGTGTGAGAAGTCGCGCCTGAAACGTCGTCCCGGACATCGTATCCGCGACGAGACCTCAGCTGCGCTTCTCCATCATCGCCTTGACCTGCATCAACTGGTCCCAAACCTGTCCCGGCGACGTGCCCAGCGCGTCGAAACCGGCATTGATTCCCCAATAGAGTCCCACCACCATGATCGGGACGAGGATCCAGCCGAGAATCTCTTCTCCCCTGTGGCGACGGCGGCGGCGCGCGCGTCGATCGTCGCGCCGTGTCGCAGCAGGCGCGGACTGATGTTGTACCGGCGTGAGGGGGCCCTCATGCAGATCGCTCATTCGGATGCCCCCTGATGATTGACTGGACCACACGGACCGTGCGCTGAACCGAAGCGCCGGCGCCTCAAGGCCCGCTTGCTAACCATCGCAAGCCCGCGTGTCGACCGCTTGAATCGAGGTGCCGTTCGCCTCCCTGAAACAGCAGCGGGACCGACCGGCACGACCCGACCGATCCCGCTCCATGTCTCGACGGCTCAGGCTTTGACCAACGGTACTTTCGGCACGGTGCGAACGTTTCCCGAGCCCCCGTTGCCGGACCCGTCGTCCTTCTTCCGCGGGGAGACCTTGGCCCGCGTACGCTTGTGCTTCTTGACCGCGTTGGTCACGTCTTTTTCGGGCTTCGGGGTCACCGGACCGGCCGGGAACTCGAAGCCGAGGGCCTGCTTCTTACCCTCCTCGGGCGTCTTCACCACCACCCGTACGGCACCGCCGTCCTTGAGGCGTCCGAACAGCACCTCGTCGGCGAGCGGCGTCTTGATGGTGGACTGGATCAGGCGCGCCATGGGGCGGGCACCCATGGCATCGTCGTAGCCGTGCTCCACCAGCCACTCGCGCGCCTCGTCGGACAGTTCGATGGTGACGTTGCGGTCGGCGAGCTGCGCCTCGAGCTGGAGGACGAACTTGTCCACCACCTTGGCGACGACCTCCTTCGGCAGGTGGCCGAACGAGATGATCGCGTCGAGACGGTTGCGGAATTCCGGCGCGAACAGCTTGTTGATCGCCTCCACATCGTCGCCCGTGCGCTTGGTCTGGGTGAATCCGTAGGCCGACTTCGCCAGATCGGAAGCGCCCGCATTCGTGGTCATGATGATGATCACGTTGCGGAAATCGACCTGCTTGCCGTTGTGATCGGTGAGCTTGCCGTGGTCCATCACCTGCAACAGGATATTGAACAGGTCTGGATGGGCCTTCTCGATCTCGTCGAGCAGCAGCACGCAATGCGGATGCTGGTCGATGCCGTCGGTCAGCAGGCCGCCCTGGTCGAAGCCGACATAACCGGGGGGCGCGCCGATGAGGCGGCTCACCGTATGACGCTCCATGTATTCCGACATATCGAAACGCAGCATCTCGACGCCCAGGGAGGCCGCGAGCTGCTTGGCCGCCTCGGTCTTGCCCACACCCGTGGGGCCGGCGAAGAGGTACGAGCCGATGGGCTTGTCGGGATCGCGCAGGCCGGCGCGGGCCAGCTTGATCGCCGAGGTTAAGGCCTCGATGGCGCTGGGCTGGCCGTAGACGACGCGCTTGAGGCTGTCGGTGAGGTTCTTCAGCACCACCGCGTCGTCCTTCGACACGGTCTTGGGCGGGATGCGCGCCATGGTGGCGATGGTGGCTTCGATCTCCTTGACACCGATGGTCCGCTTGCGGCGCGCCTCCGGCACCAGCATCTGCGAGGCGCCGGTCTCGTCGATGACGTCGATCGCTTTGTCGGGCAACTTACGATCGTTGATGTAGCGCGCCGAGAGTTCCACGGCCGCCTTCACCGCCTCGGTGGTGTACTTGAGCTTATGGAATTCCTCGAAGTACGGCTTCAGCCCCTTCACGATCTCGATGGCGTCCGGGATCGACGGCTCGTTGACGTCGATCTTCTGGAACCGGCGCACGAGGGCGCGGTCCTTCTCGAAGTACTGGCGGTACTCCTTGTAGGTGGTCGAGCCGATGCAGCGGAGCGAGCCGTTGGCCAGTGCTGGCTTCAGGAGGTTCGACGCATCCATGGCCCCGCCCGAAGTTGCGCCGGCGCCGATCACCGTGTGGATCTCGTCGATGAACAGCACCGCGTTGGGGTGCGCCTCGATCTCCTTCATCACCTGCTTGAGGCGCTCCTCGAAGTCGCCGCGATAGCGGGTGCCGGCGAGCAGCGTGCCCATGTCGAGGGAGAACACCGTGGCGTCGATGAGGACTTCCGGCACCTCCTTGTGGATGATCTTGCGCGCCAGCCCCTCGGCGATGGCGGTCTTGCCGACGCCGGGATCGCCCACCAGCAGGGGGTTGTTCTTCTGACGCCGGCACAGAATCTGGATCGTGCGTTGCACCTCGGTCTCACGGCCGATGAGCGGATCGATCCGGCCGTCGCGGGCCTTCTTGTTGAGGTTGATGCAGTACGCCTCGAGGGCATCGCCCTTCTTCTTCGGACGGGCGTCGTTGTCGTCTCCGCTCGGGCGTTCGGCTGCGGATTCCTCTTCGGCACCCCGTACGGGCTTCGGCTCGGACGACCCGGGCCTCTTGGCGATCCCATGGCTGATGTAGTTGACCGCGTCGTAGCGGGTCATGTCCTGCTCCTGCAGGAAATAGGCGGCATGGCTCTCGCGCTCGGCGAAGATCGCCACGAGCACGTTGGCCCCCGTCACTTCCTCGCGGCCCGAGGACTGCACGTGGATCACCGCGCGTTGGATCACGCGCTGGAAGCCCGCCGTGGGCTTGGCGTCCTGGCGTCCATCGCCGATGAGGTTGGCAAGTTCAGTGTCGACGTACTCGACGAGGCTACGCTTGAGCGTGTCGACCTCGACGTTGCAGGCCCGCATGACTGCCGCGGCGTCCTGATCGTCCACAAGGGCGAGGAGGAGGTGCTCCAGCGTCGCGTATTCGTGCCGCCGCTCACCGGCGAGCGCCAGGGCGCGGTGGAGAGCTTGTTCAAGGCTGCGAGAGAAGCTGGGCAAAGCGTGGCCTCTGTGTGGGGGTGCCTATTTCTTTTCCATAACGCACTGGAGAGGATGTTGGTGTTTGCGGGCGAAGTCCATCACCTGCGTCACCTTGGTCTCGGCGACCTCATAGGTAAATATGCCGCATTCGCCGACACCGTTCTGGTGTACGTGCATCATGATCTGGTAGGCGTCTTCCTGAGACTTGTTGAAGAACTTTTCGACGACATGCACGACGAACTCCATCGGCGTGTAATCGTCGTTGAGCAGCAGGACGCGATACAGACTCGGGCGCTTCGTCTTCGGCTTGGTTCGGGTGATGATCGCCGTGCCAGACCGGCCGTCATCGCCGTTCCCCGGATCGTCGGGATTCGAGGCCGCCCTTGGCTCGGGTCGGAGCGGCGCATCGCGTGCGTTGCGATAATCCTCGCGCCGTTGCGTCATGGCTATGCCCTGCTTCAGGACGTCGGACATCTGAATCGCATCGACCCCATGAGGCGGCACGGCACCGTCGAGACACCCCGTCTCGCGAGCCGTGCGGGTGGTGAACACAATCTATAGGGCGATGGGCGACTTCGCCAGTCGGCTGCGCGCACTTGTCCGCCGGCCGACCCCGGCTCGGGGTCGAGGCAAGCGAAAAAAAGCCCCACGCGTCTGTGACGCGCGGGGCCGATGAAACGATGGGTCCGGGAGGACGATCAGATGGTGGCGGGCAGCTTTGCACTGGTGCCCTGGGACTTCATCGTACCGGCGAGGCCGGAATAAAGGTCGCGCATGACTTGGGTCTGGGTCATCAGGCGCTCGTACGAGCCCTTGAGGTAGGCGGCCTGGATTTCGAAGACGGCCTGCGGGGTGCGCGCGGCGGCAAGCTTCTTCATGGTGGCACTGCCCTCTGCAAGGGACTGGCGGGCATAATCCGCCCACTCGATGCTGGCGCTTTGGTTCGCCTTGGCCACGGCCGTGAAGCCTTTGATCGCGGTGCCCAAGCCAGCCTTGTCGTCGGCGCCAGCCTTGAAGAGGGCGGAGGTCTTTTCGAACGCTTGCGTCATCATGTTCATCGTCTGGCACTGCCCTGGCGGGCATCCCCTTGGCATCGACATCGGTCTGCCGCGGACAGCGGCCCGCCAGACGCGGACCGCCGGCTCCGCTTATTTGTGCGATGCAATATAGAACGTCAAGGGTTATGATGCATCGCAATATAACCGGCAAAATCCAGCGCACCTCATTAACCCGGCCGTAACTGCATCCACCTAGCCTGATTGACAGATGTTGCGGGGTAACGGCGGCGCAGATGCCTCCCCGCCCCGATGTTGCGGTGCAAGCCGGCCCCGTGCCGTGCCTGTCGAGGCAGTGAGTCGTGATGCGTAGCGTTCCCAACCACGCGATGGCCGACCCCGCGCGAGCCCCGCGTCCGGGCCTGAAGCGATCCCTGCCCGCGTTGCTCGCGGCGGCGGCGGTCCTGGCCACGATGGCCTCCCCCGCAGAAGCCAAGCGGCGCGCCCATCATCGTGGCGGCGGCGGCTATAGCCCGCCTTACGCGGCGATGGTCGTCGACGTGAAGACGGGCAAGACCCTGCACGCGGTCAACGAAGATTCCCTGCGTCACCCGGCGTCCATCACCAAGGTGATGACCCTCTATATGCTCTTCGAGCAACTCGAGCGCGGTCGCTACACCCTCGAGTCGCCCCTCACCATCTCATCCTTCGCCGCGTCGCAATCACCGTCGAAGCTCGGCCTGCGTCCCGGTTCGACCATCTCCGTCGAAGACGCGATCAAGGCCATCGTGACGAAATCGGCCAACGATGTGGCCTGCGCCATCGGTGAAAACATCGCCGGGTCCGAGCCGCGCTTCGCCGAGATGATGACCGCGAAGGCGAAGGCTCTCGGCATGGGCCGGACCAATTACGCCAACGCGTCGGGCCTGCCGGATTCCGATCAGATCACCACGGCCCGCGACCTTACGGTGCTCGCCCGTGCCATCCAGGATCGCTTCCCCCGCTACTACCGCTATTTCCAGACCCGCTCCTTCGCGTTCCGTGGTCGCGTGATCGGCAACCACAATCGTCTCCTCGGCAATGTCCAGGGCGTCGACGGGATCAAGACCGGGTACACGCGCGATTCCGGCTTCAACCTCATGACGGCTGCCCGGCTCGACGACCGCCAGATCGTCGCCATCGTCCTCGGCGGCAAGTCCGGGGCGAGCCGCGACAAGATCATGGCTGATCTCGTGCGAGCCAACCTTCCCCGCGCTTATGCGGGCAACCGCCAGACCCCGGCCACGATCGAGGTCGCCGAGCGCGCGCGCCCTGCCGTGGTGGCCGACGGCGCTTCGCGCACGCGCACGCAGATGGCATCGGCGGACGACGAGGATGTCGAGACGACCGCCTCGACGGCGCAACCCCTCGACATTTCCCCGAGCCGGGCAACCACCACTCCGGGTAGCGCTGGCGTCAAGGGACGCCTGCCGGCCAACGCCCAGGCCTACGCCCCGACGGCACCGGGTTCTCCGTTTCCGATGGGCGTGAAGAGCCCGGCGCGGCTCGCCTCCGTCGACGGTCCGCGCACGGAATCCGCGCCTAAGACCGTCTCGGGCGCCAAAGTGACCCCCACCGCCTGGGTGATCCAGCTCGGTGCCATGGACGACGAGGACAAGGCGAAATCCATGCTCGCCGAGGCGCGCAGCCGTGCCGGCGGCTCCCTGTCCCGAGCTGCGCCCTACACGGTGAAGGTCGAGCACGGCGGCGCCACCCTTTACCGCGCGCGCTTCTCGGGGTTCTCCGAGCAGGATGCGGCCCAGGATGCCTGCAACACCCTGAAGCGCAGCGGTTTCAGCTGCTTCGCCACCCGAAGCTGATCCATCCGCGGATTCGCCGATCCCGTCCGGATCGGCGCTCGACCCGAGCCGTCCCTCGCGGCGGCGCGGGGCCGGCTCGTCATGCCGGCAGACACGTCCCTACGATCCCTCTGGCACGCGCGTGGAGTATCAGCGATGTCGGTTCGTCAGCCTGTCTCGGGCCGCGTTGACGCGCGCCGCCTGCTCGGCCGTCCCCCCCTGGTCGGGATGGAGCCGCTTCATGAGCGTTCGGTGAGCCGTGCGGACGTCCTCCAGGGACGCCCCGCGCTCAAGCCCCAGGACCTCATAGGCCTGCTCCTGCGTCATCGCCCCTGGGTCCGCCGGACGGCGCGACCGCGGGTCGGCGTCAGCCTCAGCGTGTTCACGCCGGCCGGCGTGCCGGCGGTCGAGATCCGCCTGTAGGGGAGGCTTGCCGCGGACCCGCCGCGACAGCGCGCTCCACCGGTGGCGCAGGCCGGCGTCACCCTCGAGGAGCCAGAGACCCGCGACGACGAGGATCACCCCGAGCTCAGGCCGGCCCCGGACCAGGACCAGTCCGGCCGCAGCCAGGGCCGCGTACCCCCCGACCCGCCGCAGGAGCCGCGTCGTGGCGGCGGGCGAACGGCGCAGGGCGTTTCGGCCGAGCCTCCACATCAGCAAGAGGCCGAAGCCCGCGAGCAGCAGGGTCATCGGGCGCTTCCGTACTCGGCGCCAACGCGGCCCCCGACACGCAGACGCACGCCCCCGACATCGCGAAACCCATCCCCATCGGGCGGCCTGGCCGTCGGCAGGGTCGAACAGCCCGGCCGGTCCGGCAGGCGCACGCCCTCCGGCGCATCCTGCGGACAGGGCAGCCGCGCCGCGCGCGGTCGTGCCCCCTCCCCCGCCTGTGCGCTGGAGTTCAACAGAATCAGTGTGAGGATCGCCAGAAGGCGAGGGTCAGGACGCATCGGCCGCTCTCGTGATCTTCGACCTTAGACCATTCGCGCGTCCAAAGGACATGAAGGGCGGCGTCACCTGTCAGCGTCGCGCTTCGGCGACATCCGTCGTGGTGACACGGACGCGCCGAGGACGGCCGTCGCGCTCGACCGTGAGATCCATGGTGGCGTCGATGCCTGCGGCCGCCATGGCGGCGGTGAGGTCGGCCAGGCGATGGATCGGCCGATCCCCGGCCGCCACGATAACGTCGCCGATGGCGCCCGTCTGTGGATCGACGCCGCGCAGGCCGGCTTGCGCCGCCGGCGACCCCCGGATCACCCGTACCACCACGACCCCGTCGATTCCCAGGCGGGCGGTGACCGATTCCTGTCCGGCGATGATGCCGATACCTGGATTGCGCGTGCGCCCGTTCCGGATGAGTTCGGGCACGACGCGGTTGACCACGTCCACCGGGATGGCGAAGCCGATGCCGGCGCTGGCCCCGGACGGCGAGAAGATCGCCGTGTTGACGCCGATGAGGCGCCCGGCCGAATCGAGAAGGGGCCCGCCGGAATTGCCCGGATTGATCGCCGCATCCGTCTGGATCACGCCCGAAAGTTCACGGCCCTCGGCCGTCGGCAAGCGGCGCTGGAGTGCACTGACGACGCCGGTGGTCAGGGTGTGGTCGAGGCCGAACGGATTGCCGATGGCATAGGTGGCTTGGCCGACCTTGAGGTCGGCGGAGGTGCCGATGGCGAGCGGCGGTGGGGGCGTGGTGCGGCCGAGTCGGAGTACGGCGAGGTCGTAGCTCGGCGCGGCCCCGACGATGCGAGCCGGCACCACCACCCCGGAGGAGAGCCGCACCGAGACGGAGCCGCCCCCCTGCGCCGCAGCGGCCACGACGTGGTTGTTGGTGACGATGTGCCCGCCCGCATCCCATACGAAGCCCGTGCCCGTTTGCGATCCGCTGCCCTCCCGCTCTCCGCCATCCTCGGACTCCGCGCCGAGGAGCGCACGCCCCTGTGCCGCGGCCTGTGCGAAGACATGGACCACGGACGGGCTCGCTTGGGCGAAAAGCGCAACGGTGGCGGTCTCCACCGATGCCAGATCCCCCCGAGCCGTGATGGCGCGTGGGGTTCGTGACGCGAACAGGAAAGCCGTCACGTAGGGCTGCGCCACGAGGAGCGCGAGCAGGACGAGCGCCGCGCCCGCCGCCATTCGCACAAACCGGTCCGCCATCACCATCCTCTTCCAAAAAATGGGAGAACCCATTTGCTGCAATGCGGCATTAACCGCTCGGTGACGCCTCTAGGGTCAACTGATGCTCAAGCGCAGGGACGATCCGGGTGCGTTCGCACACCGTTCAATTCCAAGGCGACAGCTACAGCCTACCTATAGGGCAGACCCAGAGAAGACCCGTATCCCGACAAAGCGGTATCTCCAAAGCAGCAGCGGACGCAGCGAGGCTCATACCGTCGGTCTGAGCCTGCGTCGAAACGGACGCAACCTTCAGGATTGCGCCCGAAAAGATCGCAAAGCCGCCCCAGAGATGCTGCCATTGCCGATCACTTTCCGCAGCGGCCGTTCAGGTTGCCCCCCTTACAAAGGGTGAGACCGAACAGCCGGCATCGCGGGGAGCGACCCTCTCGATCAAGGAACAGGACCCATGGAAACCGAAGCCCTCGAACGTCCCGCCGATCTGACCATCTGGCGGACTGCGCCGATCCCGGCTCCTCTCGCTCAGCCCGAGCGCTACGACACCCTGCGCGAGGCCATCAAGGCCGCCGCCGGCGCCCTCACCGATCCTGCCAAGCAGCCTTGGATCATCACCGAGGAAGGCGAAATCCTTTCCCCGAACTGGATTCGGACGTACCTCAACTGAGATGATCGGCGACGCTACCGGCCTTTGCATTGGCCGGCCTTCCCCGCGAGCCGACCGCCGGACTTCCCGCGGCCGGCTCACGAGGGTGACGAGCACATAAGACGCGATCATCAGACGGTCCCACGAGCCGAACTTCCCCCAAGGGTACCACTGCCCATCCGGCGTGCTGGTCGGGATAGCGCCAGACCCGTGCGATGTAGAAGCCGATGCTGGCATAGAAGAAGCCCGTGAAGGGCGGGACGCATGAGAAGCGTGGAACGCTGGCCTCCGGTTAGATCCAGGATCCGACCCCGATCCTGAAGAGTTTCACGACGGTTCCGATCCCTTGATACGGGGCGATGATTTTCGCCTCCTCCCTGGTTTCCCTCCGCACTGCGAGCATCGCGATCCAGATCTTGACCACCGCCAGGGTGAGGGCATCGTAGCGGTGCAGCGAAGCGTCCGCCGAATCGAACAGGACGCTCGCGATAAGCGGCATCCAGATCGAGCCCCCGGAAGAGGCAGGCCCGGGCCTGCTTCATGCCGAACCTCAAACTCGGACACGCCTGCGACGAGGGGACTTTGTGCCTGCGCCCTAGCTCCCAGCCCTGCCTCGGTAGCGGTAAAATGGGTGAGCACTGGCCACAGCCGAGCGGCGCCGTGATCCAAATCGAAACTTGAATCGTGATCTCAGCGACATTTGCCGGTCTGGGCGGCCGCCGTATCGGACACAGGGCGCTCATCGCGCGTGGCTGGTTCACACAGAAAAAAAGGCCGCTCCGAAGAGCGGCCCGAAGTCTAGGGAGGAAACGCCCAAGAAGGGCAACGGGAGCGCGACGCCATCGCGCTCCCGCAATGCACAAACTAGTGTGCGCCGCACAAAACGCAAGAGTTTTCGGAGGATTTGCTCAGCTTTTCGCTGAGGCCGTCCATCGCTCGCGAGCGGCGCGGGTGCCGGCTAAGCCTCAGCCAGCAGACGGGCGATCTCGGCCCGCAACGGACCGCCGAGGTCTTGGCGTTCCAAAGCGTAGGCGAGGTTGGCCGTGAGGAAACCGAGCTTCGAACCGGTGTCGTAGGTCCGACCCTCGTAGCGCATGCCGAAAAAGTCCTGCGACTGCGCCAGCTCGATCATCGCGTCGGTGAGTTGGATTTCGCCGCCAGCGCCCTTCCTGCCGTGGGACAGCACTTCGAAGATTTCCGGCTGAAGGATGTAGCGACCCGAGATGATGAAATTCGACGGGGCGGTGCCCTGCTTGGGCTTCTCGACCATACCGGTGATCTCGAAGGTCTGACCGAAGGTGTCGCCGACGCTGACGATGCCGTACTGGTGGGTCTCCTCGGGGGCGACCTCCTCGACGGCGATCACGTTGCCGCCGTGGCGTTCGTAGGCCGACAGCATCTGTTGCATGCAGCCGCGGCTGAGCATATCCGGCAGGAGAACGGCGAAGGGCTCGTCGCCGACGATCTCGCGGGCGCACCATACGGCATGGCCCAGGCCGAGGGGTTCCTGCTGGCGGGTGAAGCTGGTTTGGCCAGCCGCGGGCAGATCGCGCTTCAGGTCGTCGTAGGCCGCCTGCTTTCCGCGCTCCAGGAGCATCCGGTCGAGTTCGAACGAGATGTCGAAATGGTCCTCGATCACCGCCTTGCCGCGCCCGGTGACGAAGATGAAATGCTCGATCCCGGCTTCGCGCGCCTCATCGACGACGTGTTGCACCACGGGGCGATCGACGACGGTGAGCATCTCCTTCGGCATCGCCTTGGTCGCGGGAAGGAATCGGGTCCCGAGGCCAGCGACGGGAAGAACGGCCTTGCGAATCGGTTTCATCGAGCGGGACCCGGTATCGAATGGGGTGGGACGAGCCTCGGAGGCGTCGCACGACAGCATCCCGAGACCGGTCTTACAGCGTGACCGTGAGACGGCATAACCGATGCGAAGGTTTTACGATATATCGGGTGTCCACGGTCCTGAGCAGGTTCGCATCGGCCAGCCAACGCCTCACCCGCTTAAGAGTTGGTGAACCGGAGGTTTTCGATGCAGACCCGGTGACCACTCTTGCGCAATCTGCTTGGGGATGTCGGCATGGCTGTTCTGGTGACGGGTGGGGCGGGCTATATCGGTAGCCACATGGTTCTGGCCCTGCTCGACGCAGGTCATGAGAGTGTCGTGGTGCTCGACGATCTCTCGACGGGCTTCGACTGGGCCCTGCCGCCGGAAGTGACCCTCGTCACCGGTGATATCGCCGATCAGACACTGGTGGCCGGCATCATCCGCGAACATGGCATCGACGCCTTGGCGCATTTCGCCGCGCGCATCGTCGTTCCGGATTCCGTCGCCGATCCCCTGGGCTACTACCTCGCCAACACGGTCAAAACCCGCGCCCTCATCGAGACGGCCGTGCGTGAAGGCGTCCGCCACGTCATCTTCTCGTCCACGGCAGCCGTCTACGGCGAGCCCGATATCGTACCCGTGCCGGAAGATCTCACGACCGCTCCGATCAATCCCTATGGGCGTTCCAAGCTCATGAGCGAGTGGATGATCGCCGATGCCGCGAGGGCGCACGGCTTCACCTACGTGATTCTGCGCTACTTCAACGTCGCGGGTGCGGACCCGCGCGGACGCACCGGACAGTCGACCCCGAACGCGACCCATCTCATCAAGGTCGCGACGCAAGCCGCCCTCGGTCAGCGCAGCCACCTCGACGTCTACGGCACCGACTACCCGACGCCGGACGGATCGTGCCTGCGGGATTACATCCAGGTCTCGGACCTCGCCGAGGCGCACCGAGTCGCCCTCGACCACCTGCGCGGCGGCGGCGAGAGTCTGACCATGAATTGCGGCTACGGCCAGGGCTACTCCGTCCTCGACGTCATCGAGGTGGTCAAACGCGTGTCCGGCAAGGATTTCGAGGTTCGGCTGTGCCCGCGCCGTCCTGGCGACCCGGCGCGGATCATCGCCCAGGCGGACCGGATCCGGGGGTTAGGCTGGACGCCGCGCCATGCCAGTCTCGAAGGGATCGTCGGCCAGGCGCTCGCCTGGGAGGATGCCCTGACGAAGCGCAACCGCACGTGAGGGGCCTTCGCCTCGCCGTCGTGCTTCTGTTCGCGGCCTGCGGTACCGCGAGGTCCGAGCCCACGAAGCCCACTTCGAAGCTGCCCGCAGCGGAGAAGCCTCCGGCGCCAACGGATCTCCGTGCCTTCATCGAAGCACTGCGCCCCGACGCCCTCAGCCGCGGGGTCTCGCCCAGGACCTTTGCCGCGGCCTTCTCCGGTGTGACCACGGCGGACCCGGATGTCCTCGCACGCACCCGGCGCCAGGGCGAGTTCGCCCGTCCCGTCTGGGAGTATCTCGTCGGCGCGGTCTCTCCGGGCCGCATCGCACGTGGACAGGCACAGGCGGCGCGCCTCGCCCCCACCCTCGCGGCGATCGAGGCACGCTTCGGCGTACCGCGCTGGATCGTCCTGGCATTCTGGGGGGTCGAGTCCGATTTTGGCGCCAGCGCCGGCACGGTGCCGACGGTCCGGGCGCTCGCCACACTGGCTCAGGCGGGATTCCGCGGCACCCTATTCCGAGATGAACTCCTGGCGGCGCTCACGATCCTGGAACGCGGCGACATCGCGCCGTCCGGGATGAAAGGTTCCTGGGCCGGGGCGATGGGGCAAGTCCAGTTCCTGCCCTCGAGTTTCCTCGCCCATGCCGTCGATTTCGACGGCGACGGCCACCGAGACATCTGGGGCTCGCAGGCCGACGCCTTGGCCTCGATCGCGAACTACCTGAAGTCCCTCGGCTGGAATCCGGCCCTCTCCTGGGGTTATGCCGTCACACTGCCGCCGGGCTTCGACCTGACGGCCTACCGAGCCGACCTGTCGGACTTTGCCCGGCGGGGCGTGCGCCGAACAGATAACGCGCCCCTGCCGTCCTCGGGAAACGCCAGCCTTTTCCTGCCCGGAGGCCTCGGGGGGCCGGTCTTCCTGATCACCGACAATTTCGAGGTGGTGCGGGCCTACAACACCTCCGACTCCTACGCCCTCGCCGTCGGCCACCTCGCCGACCGTCTCGCCGGGGGACCTTCCCTCGTCGCGCCATGGCCGAGCGACGCGGCCCGCCTCGACAAAGCCGGCCTCCAGGCCCTGCAGACGGGCCTGTCCGCCCGAAAGCTCTATGCCGGCGAGCCCGACGGCCGGGCCGGGCCGAAACTGCGCGAGGCGGTACGCCGCTATCAGATCGAGCAAGGATTGCCGGCCGATGGTTACGCGACACCCGCGCTCCTCGAACACCTGAAGCACCGTCCCTGACGACGTTGCCCTTAGACCGAGGGCCCGTCCTCGGTTAGGATTAGGTCTACCGCACCGGCCCGTCCGGTTCTCGAGAAGGTTCGTCATGACGCTGCCGACACCTCGCGCGGCTTGGTCCTCCCTCGTTGGCCTCGTCCTGCTCCTCGGTGCGGCCCCGCCCGCCGCTGCGCAATGGGGCGATTCCTACGACGCGCCTTCGCGAAGGGCGCGGGAGTATTACCGCGACGACGGCGGCTATGGCGCCCGGCAGTCGAACCGTCGTTACGCGCCGCCGCCGCAGGAAGCACCGCGCCAGTTCTATTGGCCGTGGGAGGACCGGCCCCAGCAGGCACAGCCGGCGCCGACGCCGACCATTCGCCCGACGCCGCGGCCGCGCACGCCCACCTATGCCGACGATCCTCGTGCGGTCCGGCGCAAGCCGCGCCCGGCGCCGGTCATCGCGCAGCCGAAGCCCACCGTGCCCAAGGCCGAGCCCGCCACCCGGATCGCGGTATTCGGGGATTCCCTGGCCGGCTCCCTCGGCACCGGACTCACCGATGTGTTCGAGGACAACACCGAGATCGGCATCGTCGACCGATCGCGCGCCGACAGTGGCCTGGTACGCAAGGATATCGTGGATTGGCCGAAGGCCGTCGAGGACACCCTCAAGTCCACTCCGAAGGTCGCGTATGCGCTGGTGATGGTCGGTGCGAACGACCGTCAACCGATCCGGGATGGCGACCAGACCATCGAGCCCCTTAGCGAACGTTGGCGCCAGATCTACGGGGAGCGCGTCGAAGCCCTGGTGAAGGTGTTCTCCGACCACAAGATCCCGCTGATCTGGGTCGGAGTGCCGCCGATGCGCAGCGAATCCCTCACCAAGGATCTCGCCGAAATCAACGATATCGCCCGCGAGCGCGTTGCCAAAGCGGGTCAGACCTACGTCGATATCTGGCCGGGTTTCGTCGACGACCGCAACCGCTACGCCGCCACGGGGCCGGATCTCGACGGACAGGAGGCGAAGCTGCGCGCTGGCGACGGCGTCCATTTCACCAAGGCCGGCGCGCGCAAACTCGCGCACTTCGCCGATGTCGAGTTGAAGCGGATGATGGGGACGAGCGCGACGCCGGCCGTCCCGGTCGCAACCGCTCCCGCTGTACCGGCCGAGGGTGAGGCTCCTCGCCTCGACGATGCGGCGGCCATCGACCGCCAGATCACCGCCATGCTGCCGAGTCTCCCAGAGCCACCCGGCATCCCGGCCCTGCCGGTCAAACCGGCCGCCGGGCCGGTGATTCCGCTTGGAAGGGCTGAACTCGCGCCTGGAGGAACGCTTATCAGCGGGCGGCCCCGCGACGCCGATCCATCCGGCAACGTCGAGCGGGCACTCCTACGGGGTGCCGCACCCGTGACGCAACCGGGGCGGGCAGACGACTTCCGCTGGCCGCCGGGCTGAACCGGCGCCCCTGCTTTCCTATCGCGGCAGGACGCTGGCGCCCATGAGCGCCTCGTCGATGGACCGCGCGGCCTGCCGGCCCTCGCGGATCGCCCACACCACGAGAGATTGCCCACGGCGCATGTCGCCGGCGACGTAGATCTTTTCGTTCGAGGTCCGATAATCGACGGTGTCGGCAGTGACGTTGCCACGCTTGTCCATGGTCACACCGGATTCTTCCAGCAAGCCCTTACGAACGGAGCCGGCGAAGCCGATCGCCAGGAAGACGAGATCGGCCGGCAGCACGAACTCGCCGCCCGGGACGGGCTGGCGCTTCTCGTCGACGCGGGTGCAGACCACGCCGGTGAGCTTACCCTTCTTGCCTTCGAGACGCAGGGTCGCCGCCTGGAACTCGCGCTCGGCGCCCTCGGCCTGGCTCGACGAGGTTCGCATCTTCGTCGGCCAGTACGGCCAGACCGAGAGCTTGTCCTCGCGCTCCGGCGGACGCGGGCGGATATCGAGCTGCGTCACAGACAGGGCGCCCTGGCGGAACGAGGTCCCGACGCAATCGGACGCCGTGTCGCCGCCGCCGATGACGACGACGTTCTTCGCCGTTGCGAGGATCGGCTGTTCGCCGTTGCCCGGCATCGGCTCCGCCCCGACCCGGCGGTTGGACTGGACGAGGAACGGCATGGCGTAGTGCACGCCGATCAGGTCCTGACCCGGCAGCTGCGGGTTACGCGGGTCTTCTGCGCCTCCGGCGAACAGAACCGCGTCGTGCTCGGCCGAGAGCTCGTCGAGGGGCTTCGTCACGCCGACATTCACGCCGTAGTGGAAGCGGACGCCCTCCGCCTCCATCTGCTTCACACGCCGGTCGATATGGCGCTTCTCCATCTTGAAGTCGGGGATGCCGTAGCGCAGCAGGCCACCGGCCTTCGGCTCACGCTCGAAGACATGGACCTCGTGGCCGACGCGAGCGAGCTGCTGCGCCGCGGCCATGCCGGCGGGACCGGACCCGATGACCGCAACCTTCTTGCCGGTCTTGTGGCTGGCCGGCTCGGGCTTGACCCATCCGTTGTTCCAGGCGCGATCGGCGATGGCCTGCTCGATGGTCTTGATCGCCACAGGCTGATTCTCGAGGTTCAGCGTGCAGGCCTCCTCGCAGGGCGCAGGGCAGATGCGGCCGGTGAACTCGGGAAAGTTGTTCGTGGAGTGCAGGTTGCGCGCCGCCTCTTCCCAATCCGACTGGAACACGAGCTCGTTCCAGTCCGGAATCTGGTTGTGGACCGGGCAGCCGGTATCCCCGTGGCAGAACGGAATGCCGCAATCCATGCAGCGGGCCGCCTGCTTTTTCAGGTCATGCTCGTCCAGCGGCAGCGTGAACTCACGAAAATGCCGCACGCGGTCGGCGGCGAGCTGATACTTCTGCTCCTGCCGGTCGAATTCGAGGAAACCCGTGACCTTGCCCATCGTCTGACTGTCTTTCGCGAGTCTGTCTGATCCGTCGCACGGAAAGCGGCCGGATCGGCCTGTTCCGCTTTCTTCCTCCGAACCGGCATCTTCGCCAGCTCGCTTCTCATGTCGTTCGCCCGGTCGCGCAAACCGCCACCCTCTGGGTAGGATCACCCGAGCGACGATCGTGTCGGGTTACGACACGGGTCTGCAGTGCGGAGCCTACTCGGCTGCCACAGGCATCCGCGCCATTTCCATCTCGCGCAGTGCCCGGCGGTACTCGACCGGCATCACCTTGACGAACTTGGTGCGGTAGCCGGCCCAATCGTCGAGAATTTCCTTGGCACGCGGGGAGCCCGTGTACTTCAGGTGGTTGGTGATGAGTTGGCTCAGGCGCTCCTCGTCGTGGCCCGACATGTCGGCAAGGATATCGACGCGGCCTTTGGTCTCGAGGTCGCCGTCCTGATGGAAGCGACGCATCAGGTCGTCCTCCTCCTCGATGGGCTCGAGATCGACCATGGACAGATTGCAGCGGGCCGAGAAGGAGCCATCGGCATCGAGGACGTAGGCGATGCCGCCCGACATGCCGGCCGCGAAGTTGCGCCCGGTCTCGCCAATGGAGACGACGACGCCGCCCGTCATGTACTCGCAGCCATGGTCGCCCATGCCCTCGACCACCGCGATGGCGCCAGAGTTGCGCACGGCGAAGCGCTCGCCGGCCGAGCCCCGGATGTAGGCCTCGCCCGCAATGGCGCCGTACAGCACGGTGTTGCCGGCCATGATCGTGTGCGCGGACGGCGCCCGCAGAGCGTCGGACGGGCGGATGATGAGCTTGCCGCCCGACAGGCCCTTGCCGACGTAGTCGTTGGCATGGCCCGTCAGCACCACGGTGACGCCTGCGGCGAGCCAGGCACCGAAGCTCTGACCGGCGGTGCCCGACAGGTTCACCCGGATGGTGTCGTCGGGAAGCCCCTCGTGGCCGTAGCGCTTGGCCACGGCGCCGGACAGCATGGCGCCGGCGGTGCGATCCGAATTCTTGATCACATCCTCGACCACGACAGCCTCGCCGCTCTCGAGCGCCGCCCTGGCACCGGCAATGAGGCGCAGATCCAGGACGTCGTCGATGGGGTGCTTCTGCTTCTCCGTATGCCGGATCGCCACGTGCGCCGGCACGTCCGGACGGTGGAACAGCTTCGAGAAATCGAGGCCCTTCGCCTTCCAGTGCTTGATCACCTCGAGGGTATCGAGGAAGTCCGCCCGGCCAATGAGGTCTTCGAGCTTGGTGTAGCCCATGGCTGCCATGAGCTCGCGCAACTCCTCGGCGACGAAGAAGAAGTAGTTGACCACATGCTCGGGCGTGCCCTTGAAGCGCTTGCGCAGGACGGGGTCCTGCGTCGCCACACCCACCGGGCAGGTGTTCAGGTGGCACTTGCGCATCATGATGCAGCCGGCGGCGATGAGCGGCGCGGTGGAAAAGCCGAACTGGTCGGCACCGAGCAGCGCCGCGACGAGGACGTCGCGACCTGTGCGGATGCCGCCATCGGCCTGAAGCACCACGCGGCCGCGCAGGTGGCTCAGCACAAGGGTCTGCTGGGTCTCGGCGAGACCCGTCTCCCACGGACCACCGGCGTGCTTGATGGAGGTGAGCGGCGCCGCGCCCGTGCCGCCATCGAATCCCGAGATGGTGATGTGGTCGGCCCGTGCCTTGGCGACACCAGTCGCCACGGTGCCGACGCCGACTTCCGACACCAGCTTTACCGAGACGTCGGCATCCGGGTTGACGTTCTTTAAGTCGAAGATGAGCTGGGCGAGATCCTCGATGGAATAGATGTCGTGGTGCGGCGGCGGTGAGATCAGGCCGACGCCCGGGGTGGCGTAGCGGACCTTGGCGATCTTGGCGTCGACCTTGTGACCGGGCAGCTGGCCGCCTTCGCCGGGCTTGGCGCCCTGCGAGACCTTGATCTGCATCATATCGGCGTTGACGAGATATTCCGTCGTCACGCCGAAGCGGCCGGACGCCACCTGCTTGATCGCCGAGCGGCGCGAACGCCCATCGGCCATGGGCTTGAAGCGCTCGACCTCCTCGCCGCCCTCGCCCGAATTCGAGCGGCCGCCGAACGAATTCACGGCGATGGCCAAGGTTTCGTGTGCTTCCTTGGAGATGGAGCCGTACGACATGGCGCCCGTGGCGAAGCGCTTGACGATGTTTACGGCCGGTTCGACCGCCTCGATGGCGACGGGTTCGCGGCCGAGTTCAGCCGCCTGCTTGATGCGGAACAGGCCCCGGATGGTCTTGAGGTGGCTCTCCTGCTCGTTCACGAGGCGGGCGTATTCGCGGTAGCGCTCGGGAAGGCCGAGGCGCACGGCGTGCTGGAGCGTCGCCACGGAATCCGGCGTCCAAGTGTGGCTCTCGCCGCGCAGGCGGTAGGCGTACTCGCCGCCCACATCCAGCGCCGTGCGGTAGACCGGTGCATCGCCGAACGCGTCGGTGTGACGGCGCGCCGTCTCCTCGGCGACCTCGGCCATGCCGATGCCCTCGATGGTGGTGGCGGTTCCGAAGAAGTCCCGCGCGACGAAGGCCGAGTTCAGGCCGATGGCGTCGAAGATCTGCGCACCGCAATAGGACTGGTAGGTCGAGATGCCCATCTTGGACATGACCTTGAGCAGGCCCTTATCGATGGACTTGATGTAGCGGTAGACGATCTCGTCCGGGGTCAGGTCCGGCGGGAACTCGTCCTTCATCGCGATCAGCGTCTCGAAGGCGAGGTAGGGGTTGATCGCCTCGGCGCCGTAGCCGGCGAGACACGCGAAGTGGTGCACTTCGCGTGGCTCGCCCGATTCCACCACGAGACCCACGGAGGTGCGAAGCCCCTTGCGGATGAGGTAGTTGTGTACGGCGGCCGTGGCGAGGAGCGCGGGAATCGCGATTCGATCGGGGCCGACGCCGCGATCCGACAGGATGATGATGTTGTAGCCACCGCGCACGGCGACCTCGGCCCGGTCGCACAGGCGGTCGACGGCGCCCTCCATGGCGGCCGCCCCGGTCTCGGCCGGGAAGGTCATGTCGAGGGTCTTCGTGTCGAACCGGTCCTCGAAGTGCGAGATCGAGCGGATCTTCTCGAGATCGCCGTTGGTGAGGATCGGCTGCCGGACTTCCAGGCGCTTCTTGCGGGATGCGCCTTCCATGTCGAGGAGGTTCGGGCGCGGACCGATGAACGAGACGAGGCTCATGACAGCCTCCTCGCGGATCGGGTCGATGGGCGGGTTGGTGACCTGCGCGAAGTTCTGCTTGAAGTAGGAGTAGAGCGACTTCGGCTTGTCCGAGAGGGCCGAGAGCGGCGTGTCGGTGCCCATGGAACCCACCGCCTCCTGGCCGGTCACGGCCATGGGCGCCATGAGCAGCTTGAGGTCTTCCTGGCTGTAGCCGAACGCCTGCTGGCGATCGAGCAGCGACACGTCCGAGCGCGAGGCGCGCGGGATCACGGGCTTCAGGTCCTCCAGCACGATCTGGGTGTTCTTCACCCACTCGGCATAGGGGTGGGCTGCGGCGAGCTCGCTCTTGATCTCCTCGTCGGAGACGATGCGGCCCTTCTCCAGATCGATGAGCAGCATCCGGCCCGGCTGCAAACGCCAGGACTCAACGATCTTCTCGTCGGGGATCGGCAGCACGCCCATTTCGGAGGCGAGCACCACGAGGCCGTCGTCGGTGACGAGGTAGCGCGCGGGACGCAGGCCGTTGCGGTCCAGCGTCGCGCCGATCTGGCGGCCGTCGGTGAAGCACACGGCGGCCGGACCGTCCCACGGCTCCATCAGGGCGGCGTGGTATTCGTAGAACGCCTTGCGCTCCTCGTTCATGAGCGGATTGCCCGCCCACGCCTCGGGGATCAGCATCATCATGGCGTGGGCCAGCGAGTAGCCGCCCTGCACGAGGAATTCGAGGGCATTGTCGAAGCACGCGGTGTCGGACTGACCCTCGTAGGAGATCGGCCACAGCTTCGAGATGTCGTTGCCGAACAGCTCGGAATCGACGCTGGCCTGGCGCGCAGCCATCCAGTTGACGTTGCCCCGCAGGGTGTTGATCTCGCCGTTATGCGCGACCATCCGGTAGGGGTGCGACAGGCGCCAGGTCGGGAAGGTGTTGGTGGCGAAGCGCTGATGCACGAGGGCGAGGCCCGAGACGTAACGCTCGTCCTGCAGGTCGCGATAATAGTCGCCGAGCTGGGTCACCAGCACCATGCCCTTGTAGACGATGGTCCGGGTCGACAGCGAGACGGGATAATAGACGTCGGCCCGCGGGTCCTTGAGGCCGTAGACCTTGTTCGAGATCACCTTGCGGACGGTGAAGAGGCGGCGCTCGAAAGCGTCCTCGTCCGTGATGGCGGCCGGGCGGCCGATGAAAACCTGGCGGTGGTGGGGCTCGGTCTCCTTGACCATCACCCCGAGGTCGCTCGGGTCCACGGGAACGTCGCGCCAGCCGAGCAGCGGCAGGCCCTCCTCGGCCAGGGCCTTCTCGACGATCTCCTCGATGAGCCGCCGCGCCTCGTCGTCCTTCGGCAGGAAGAACTGGCCGATGCCGTAATGGCCCGGCTCCGGCAGGGTGATACCGAGCGTGGCGCACTCGGCCGTGAAGAAGGCATGCGGAATCTGCGTGAGGATGCCACAACCGTCGCCCATCTTAGGATCGGCGCCCACGGCGCCGCGATGGTCGAGGTTCTTCAGGATTTGAAGCCCTTGTACGACGATGGCGTGGGTCCGGCGATCGTGCATGTCGGCGACGAAGCCGACACCGCAGGCATCGCCTTCGCGGGCAGGATCGTACAACCCCTGAGCCTTGGGCAGCGCCTGATCCCGCACGACGAGCGGCGCACCGCCGTCTCGGGTGGCTGGAATGGACGCCTGAAGCGCCCCGAATTCAGCAGATGCGACCACGCTCACCATTCCTCGCCTCCGACGTGCTCGCTTGCGAGCATGTTTCGTGCCCAAGCGCCAAACGGCTCCCGGGTGCATCCTCTCGACGACGTCGGCTCTCAGCGGATCTGTTTGTCAGCGGGACTTCGGTGAGGAAGCGCCCGCGACCCGCGGGCACGACGCCGGCTTGGTCTCAAGCCACGCGGACCCGGATCGCCACGATGGCGATCGTCTTCGAATCTCGTTTGTTCGCCGGAAACGTCACCCGCGGAGATCCTTGGCCATCCAGGAAGTCACTACCCCGGAAATGGGACAGCGTTGCTGTCCTAACGACGGAAAGTGACAGATTTTAAACGCTCCAGCAAGGCCCGTTCCGACGGCTTGTAAGCCTTTTCCGCGCGCGCGAACGTTTCACGGCCCGCTCCGTTGCCGCAGGTACGGGTTTGGATCGAGTCCTGCTTCGGCATACCCCGACAGAAACCCGCCTCGAAGCCCTCGCATTCCCGCCCCAATCCCACGCTTAACAGGACCTTGCCGGGCACAAGCGGCATGCGGGGGCGAGGCCCTGGCGGAGACCCACCGGAGGACCCGCGCCAACAGCGGGCCTCCGGATCGAACCTTCTGAACGAGGCCTCATGATCGTGCGTGGTCAGAACCAGCGCAGCAAGCCCCGTCCGCGCGCGTCAATGCCGCGCCTCTCAAAGATACTGTGCGGCCTCACCCTGTCCGTCTTCGGATCGGGAATCGCCATGGCGCAGTATTTTGACGACCGCGACATGCCGATGCCGCCGCGCGCCGTGGTCTGGCGACTGAACGACCACGGATTCACTGCCGTCACCCGACCCCAATTCGACGGTCGCGCCTACGTCGTCGAAGCCGACGACCCCTACGGCGAGCGCGTGCGCGTGTTCGTCGATGCCCACGATGGCGCAATCCTTCGTCGCCAACGTCTGAACGTCGCCTTCGCCTCGCCGCCGGTGCGCGTTGCGCGGCCGGCGCCGGGATACGGTTGGACCGAGGAGGAGGCGGTTCCGCGCCGTCCCGTCCGTGAAGCGGAGCGAATCATACCGCCCAGCACCGTTCCGAATGCAGCGCTTCGCCGCGCGCCGCTCGATGCCGTTCGGGTGGGCCGAGCCGAACCGCTGGACCGCAATCCAATGGGCTTGAATCCCGACGCGCCGTCGCAAGCTCAAATCCCCCCCCAAGCTCCGGGTAAGGTGGTCCGGCTCAATCCTCCGCCGAAGCCGGCCGCTAGCCGGATCACCCCGCAGGCACCCCGCCTGTCCGAGACACCTTCGTCAAAGCCGGAAGTGCGGGAGCCGGCGGCTGCCTCCCTCGAAGCCCCGAAGTCCGTGACGCCAGCGACGAACGCCACTGCGCCGACACCAGCTGCCATGCAGCCGCAAATCGACGCGAAGGCGCCTAAAGCGTGGAAGGACCCACCCGCGGATCAGAAGAAGTCGGTTCGGGTGATCGGCGGCGCCACCATCGTGCCGGGGGCAACACCGCCGAGCGAGCCAGCCAAAGACTGACGTCCCCCAGTCAGCCGGCGTCGCTCGCGCCGGCGCCCTGAAGCGCGGGGTCCCGGGTGGCAGCGCGCACGGGGCTCTCTGCCTGAGGCTTCTCGGTGATCGCCTGGAGTGCGAGCGGATCGAGCCCACTCCCTTCCGTGGGGCCGAAAGCGACGAGGGCGTGGCGCATCTTGGGAGTCCAGAACGCCACGATGTGCTTGTGGATGCCGGCAACAGCCTCGTCGTCCGGATACGAGCGGAAGAAGGTGGCGATCTGGTTCGCCATGCGGACGAGTTTCTGATCGGATGTCATGGCGCTCATGGGGACGCTCGCGTCGTTTGCGTTGCAGGATCGATCAGAGAGACGGGGCGAGGATCAAACGCTCGCGACCGTGAAAGACCGTGAGGGTGTCGGAGCGGGCGATAGCGCAGAGGGTCATGCCGTGCAGCCGCGCCCGGTCGATGGCCAGCGATGTCGGAGCGGAGATGGCAACGAGGATCGACGCGCCGAGGCTGGCCGCCTTTTCGACCATCTCGAACGAGCAACGGCTCGTGATCACGAGGAAACCGGTCGCCGGATCGATCCGCTCGCGCATCAGAGCGCCGATGAGTTTGTCGAGGCCGTTGTGACGCCCGACATCCTCCCTTATCGCGAAGAGGGACCCGTCGAGATTGGCCCAGGCGGCGGCGTGAACCGCGCGGGTCCGACGATTCAGCACCTGTGCCTCACCGAGTGTGGTGAGAGCCCGTTCGATAGCGGCGATTCCGACACTGCCCGCCCCATCGACGCGAGCTTCGGCCATGGGAAGTGCGGAGAGATCGTCGATCCCGCATACGCCGCAACCGGTCCGGCCACTGATGGCACGTTTGCGGGCAAGGTGCTCACGAAGGCGCCCCGGAGCGAGGTCGACGAGGAGGCGCAGGCCTCCATCGGCGATCTCGACCGTGACGTCCCGGATCTCGCCGGCCGAGGCCACGATGCCCTCCGTGAGGCTGAACCCGTAGGCAAAATCCACGAGGTCGGCCGGCGTCGTCATCATCACCGCGTACGGCACGCTGCCGTAGACGAGGTTGACCGGCATCTCGACAGCGAGGTCGCGCTCGCCCGGCCGGGCCGCGGGATCGTCGTACGCGACGACCAAGGTCTTGACGCGCCGGGCGGTCTCGGCCGGCGCGTCGTTCTCGTTCAGGTCCTGGCTACTCGGCAGCATTCAACTGGGTCGCGATACGGGTCAGGGAGAAGTCCTCTTCATAGAACTTCGCCTGCCAATCGGAAGGCCGGTTGGTGCGCCGGACCTGCACCGCCGTCACCTTGTACTCGGGGCAGTTGGTGGCCCAGTCCGAGTAGTCCGTGGTGATGACGTTGGCGCCGGTCTTGGCATGGTGGAACGTGGTGTAGACCACGCCCGGTTGCATCCGCTCGGAGACCACGGCCTTGAGGGCGATGTCGCCCGAGCGGCTTTCCAGCGCCACGAGGTCGCCGTCGACGACGCCGCGCACCTCGGCGTCGAACGGATGGATCTCCAGCACGTCCTCCTCGTGCCAGCGCGAGTTCTCAGTGCGGCGGGTCTGAGCGCCGACATTGTACTGCGACAGGATACGCCCGGTGGTGAGGATGAGCGGGAAGCGCGGACCCGTGCGCTCCTCGGTCGGTACGTACTCGGTGATCATGAACTTGCCCAAGCCCCGCACGAAACGGTCGACGTGCATCATCGGCGTGCCACGCGGCGCCGCGTCGTTGCACGGCCACTGGATCGAGCCGAGTTCGTCGATCTTGGCGAAGCTCACACCCTTGAAGCTCGGGGTGAGCGAGGCGATCTCGTCCATGATCTCGGACGGGTGACTGTAGTTCATCGGGTAGCCCAGGGCGTTCGAGAGCAGCATCGTGCCCTCCCAGTCGCCAACGCCGGAGAGCGGCGGCATCACCTTGCGCACGCGGGAAATACGGCGCTCGGCATTGGTGAAGGTGCCGTCCTTTTCGAGGAACGAAGCGCCCGGAAGGAAGACATGGGCGTACTTTGCCGTCTCGTTGAGGAAGATGTCCTGGATGACGATGCACTCCATCGCCATCAGGCCGGCTGTGACGTGGTGCGTATCGGGGTCGGACTGGGCGATGTCCTCACCCTGGATGTACATGCCCTTGAAGGCGCCATCGACGGCCTCGTCGAGCATGTTGGTGATGCGCAGGCCAGGATCCTTGTCGAGCGAGACGCCCCACAGGGATTCGAAGGTCTCGCGGGTCGCGTCGTCGGAGACATGGCGGTAGCCCGGCAGTTCGTGCGGGAACGAACCCATGTCGCACGAACCCTGGACGTTGTTCTGACCGCGGAGCGGATTCACGCCTGCGCCCAGCATGCCGATGTTGCCGGTGGCCATGGCGATGTTGGCCATGCCCATGACCATGGTCGAGCCCTGGCTGTGCTCGGTCACGCCGAGACCGTAATAGATGCCGGCCGCGCCACCCTTGGCGTAGAGGCGAGCGGCACCCCGGAGCTCGGCCGGATCGATGCCGGTGAAGCGCTCCTGGGCCTCGGGCGAGTGGCGCTCGTCGGCGACGAACCGCGCCCAGGCCTCGAAGTCGCCGAGATCGCAGCGCTCGCGAACGTAGGCCTCGTCGATCAGCCCCTCGGTGACGATGACGTGCGCCATCGAGTTGATGAAGGCGACGTTGGAGCCGGGCTTCAGGGGCAGGTGGAAGTCGGCTTTGACGTGGGGCGACTTCACCAGATCGATTTTTCTCGGGTCCGCGACGATGAGTTTTGCCCCTTCCCGGAGGCGCTTCTTCATCCGCGAGCCGAAGACAGGGTGGCCGTCGGTGGGGTTGGCGCCGATGACCAGGATGACGTCGGAATGCGCCACCGAGGCGAAGTCCTGGGTGCCGGCCGAGGTGCCCAGCGTCGACATCAGGCCGTAGCCGGTAGGCGAGTGGCAGACGCGGGCGCAGGTGTCGACGTTGTTGTTGCCGAAGGCGGCGCGGACCAGCTTCTGGACGAGGTAAGCCTCCTCGTTAGTGCAGCGCGACGAGGTGATGCCGCCGACCGAATCCTTGCCGTATGTCTTCTGGATGCGCTTGAACTCGGACGCGGCGCGGTCGATGGCGACCTCCCACGACACTTCCTGCCAGGGGTCCGTGATCTTGTCGCGGATCATCGGCTTGGTGATGCGGTCCTTGTGGGTGGCGTAGCCGTAGGCGAAGCGTCCCTTCACGCAGCTATGGCCCTCGTTGGCCTTGCCGCCCTTGTAGGGAACCATCCGCACCACGCGGGTGCCCTGCATCTCGGCCTTGAACGAGCAGCCGACGCCGCAATAGGCGCAGGTGGTGATCTCGGAGTGATCGGGCTGGCCGTGCTCGATGATCGACTTCTCCTGGAGCGTCGCCGTAGGGCAGGCCTGCACGCAGGCGCCGCAGGACACGCACTCGGACTCCATGAAGTTCGTCGGGCCGGCGGCGACGCGGCTGTCGAAGCCGCGGCCCTCGATGGTGAGCGCGAAGGTGCCCTGCACCTCTTCACACGCGCGGACGCAGCGATTGCAGACGATGCACTTCGACGGATCGTAGGTGAAGTAGGGGTTCGAGGTGTCCTTCGGCAGGTACTGGTCCGAGGACGGCTTGACGTGGTTGGCGCCGTCGTAGCCGTAGCGCACGTCGCGTAGGCCGACCGCGCCGGCCATGTCCTGCAACTCGCAATCGCCGTTGGCCGCGCAAGTCAGGCAGTCGAGGGGGTGATCGGAGATGTAGAGCTCCATCACGCCCTTTCGGAGCTTGGCCAGCTTGTCCGTCTGCGTCGAGACCACCATGCCGTTCTCGGCCGGGGTGGTGCAGGAGGCGGGGGTACCGCGCCGGCCCTCGATCTCCACGAGGCAAAGGCGGCAGGAGCCAAAGGCTTCCAGCGAATCGGTGGCGCAGAGCTTCGGGATCTGCGTGCCGGCGTGCATGGCGGCGGCCATGACGGAGGTGCCGGCCGGCACTGTGACGTGCATACCGTCGATGGTGAGCGTCACGGTCTGCTCGGACACCCGGATCGGGGTGCCGTAATCGATCTCTTTGATGAGGGCCATGGGTCGCGCCTCCTTACTCGGCGGCGACGGACATGTGTCCGCCACGCTCGAAATCCTCGGGGAAATGGGTGATTGCGCTCATGACGGGCATTGGGGTGAGCCCGCCCATGGCGCAGAGCGACCCGTCGGTCATGACGTCGCAAAGGTCTGAAATGACGGCCAGATTGCGCTGGGTGTCCGTGCCGGCGATGACCTTGTCCATGGTCTCCACGCCGCGCGTCGCGCCGATGCGGCAGGGGGTGCACTTGCCGCAGGATTCCACCGCGCAGAACTCGAAGGCGAAGCGCGCCTGCTTGGCCATGTCCACGGTGTCGTCGAACACCACGATGCCGCCGTGGCCGACGAGGCCCTTCTTGGCCGCCATCGCCTCGTAATCGAGGGGCGTGTCGAGGAGGTGATCGGGAAAGTAAGCCCCGAGCGGGCCACCGACCTGAACCGCGCGCACCGGACGGCCGCTCTGCGTGCCGCCGCCGAAATCCTCGATGATCTCCCGGAGGGTGATGCCGAAGGCGTACTCGATGAGACCGCCATGCTTGATGTTGCCGGCGAGCTGGATCGCCAGCGTGCCGAGCGACCGGCCCATGCCGTATTCCGCATAGGCCTTGGCGCCGTACTCGAGGATGTAGGGCACGGCCGTGAAGGTCATCACGTTGTTGACCAGTGTCGGCTGGCCGAGGAAGCCCTTGAGCGCCGGGATCGGCGGCTTGGCGCGGACGATGCCGCGACGGCCTTCGAGGCTCTCCAGCAGCGAGGTCTCTTCGCCGCAGATATAGGCGCCGGCGCCGAGGCGCACTTCGAGGTGGAAGGCTTTGCCGGAGCCCATGACGTCGGCGCCGAGGAATCCGGCCTTCACCCCGTTGGCGATGGCTTCCTTCAGGGTCGCGAAGGCCTGCGGGTATTCCGAGCGAAGGTAGATGTAGCCGCGCGTAGCGCCCGTCGCGATGCCCGCGATGGTCATGCCCTCGATGAGGTTGAAGGGGTCGCCCTCCATCATCATGCGATCGGCGAAGGTCCCGGAATCACCCTCGTCGGCGTTGCAGACCACGTATTTCTGGTCCGACGCGGCGAGCATCACCGTGTTCCACTTGATGCCGGCCGGGAAACCGGCGCCGCCGCGCCCGCGCAGGCCGGACTCGCGCACCTCGGCGACGATGCCGGCGGCATCGAGCTTCAGGGCCGCTTCCAGACCCCTGTAGCCACCGTGCGCCCGGTAATCCTCGACGGAGACCGGATCGACGACGCCGCAGCGCTGGAAGGTGAGGCGATGCTGGCGGGCGAGGTAGGGGATCTTCTCGGGGTCGCCGAGGCGCAGGGGATGCTCCCCGCCGTCGACCAGGCCGGCGTCAAGCAACGCCTCGACATCCCCGGGGGTGACCGGACCGTAGGCGATGCGCCCGTCCGGCGTGCCGACCTCGACCATCGGCTCGAGCCACAGCATCCCGCGCGATCCCGTGCGGACGATGGTGACGTCGAGGCCCCGGCGCTCGGCACCGGCGAACAGGGCGCGTGCGACGCGGTTGGCCCCGAGTCCCAGGGCCACGGCATCGCGGGAAACGTAGAGGGTGATGCTCATGACTTCACCTCGGCGAGGGCCGATTCCAGGGAGTCGGCGGTGAGCCGGGCCAGGGGCTCGTCATCCACGAGGGCGCCGGGGCCGTTGGCGCAGAGGCCGAGGCAGTAGACCGGCTCGACGGTGACCTGCCCATCCGAAGTTGTGCCGTGCCAATCGATCCCGAGGCGGGCGAGGATGTCGGCGTGGAGCTTGTCCGAGCCCATGGCCTGACAGGCCTCGGCCCGGCACAGCTTCACCTGATGCTTGCCCGACGGGGCGCGGCGGAAGTCGTGGTAGAAGGTGATGCAGCCGTGGATCTCGGCGCGCGACAGGTTCAAAGCGTCGGCGATGAGCGGTACGGCCCCCTCGTCGACGTAGCCGAAGGTTTCCTGAAGGGCGTGCAAGATCGGAAGGGTCGCCCCTTCGAGATGAAGATGTTCGGCGATGATCCCGGCGGCGCGGGGCTCGCTCCAGGGCTCGTTCGGCAGCATTGTTCCACCCGGTTTATCTTGTTCTCGTTCCAAGGTGGTATATCACCGAGCTTGAATCAATCGCGCCTTTCCGTTGGTCGACAACGGATTTTTGTCAAAAGCCGATTGTGCAACGCAAAAACTCATAGCGACGGCATAGATCGCCGGGACGGCAAACCTCACAGAGAGGCAATATCCTGCGCGATGGTGGATGCGGCGGCGCGGGCCTCGACGATCAGGGCGGCGCAGAGTGGCGTCATCGGTTCACGCTCGGGCACGACGAGGCCGATAAGGTGGCTGACGTCGGGCTCGACGATGGGCACGGCCCGTACCCGCTCGCTGAGGCGGAAGCTGTCGGCCAGCACTGCCGGCATGATGCTGGCCCACTTCGCGGTCCGGACATGGGTGAGCAGCACGATCATCGAGTTCGATTCGAGGAGCGGCGCCGAGACCCGCCCGACATTGGTCAGGTGCCGGTCGATGATCCGGCGGTTCTGCATGTCGGGGGTGAGGAGGCAGAGCGGGATGCGGGCCACCTCCTCCCATGTCACCGAGTCCCGGGCGCCGAACACGCCGTCCACCGCCGTGAGCAGCCGGTAGCGCTCGCGGTAGAGCGGCACGGCGGTGAGGCGTCCCAGCGGCTCGTTCTCCAGGTAGGTGATGCCGGCATCGATCTCGAGATCGGCGATGAGGCGGCCGATCTCGCCCGAGGTGGTGGAGTGCACGGAGAACCGTACCTCGGGGTGGCGCATCCGGAACGGCGTCGTCAGGGCTGCGACGATGGGCGTCGCCGTGGGGATCGCGGCGAGCCGCAGGGTCCCGGACAGGCCGCGCCGGAGGCTCGCCACCTCCTCCCGCATGGCACGGGCATCCCCGACGATGCGGCGCGCCCATTCGAGCACCCGCTCGCCCTCCGGGGTGAAGCCCTGGAAGCGTGAGCCGCGCTGGACCAGCATGACGCCGAGGCGTTCCTCGAGCTGCTTCACGCCGGCCGACAGGGTCTGCTGCGAGACGTTGCAGACCTGCGCGGCCCGGCCGAAATGACGCTCGCGGGCGAGAGCGAGGATGAATTCGAGGCGTTCGATCACGGACCGGCACGAACCTCCCTGACGACGGGACTCCCCTTTGGTGGAACGCGCGCATCGCGCGAGTCCGACCCGGCGTAACCCGCTGGAATGCCGCCGATGCGACGCTGTTGCGGTTGCGCCCCCACAATCCATGTGGTCTGACACGCCGATCGGCATTCAAGGTGGGCAAAATCCGCGGGATGCCGCAACACCCGCAGAACGCACTTGCGCTTTCGTCTAAATATAGCAAGAGGCGCGGGGACAATCGATCACGTCATGGGGAGCCGAGAGAGGCAGATGCGGACGACGCAGGCGCAACACCGGTCATCATGGGGGCTTGCCGCGCTTGGCGCCGTCCTCGTCTCGTCATCCTCCGCGTTGGCGGCGGGCATCGGTCAACCCGTGCCCTGGCAGATGGACCGTCAGGTCCCGGTCACCGAGAATGCACGGGACATCCACACGTTCGAGCAGGGCATGCACTGGCTCTCGTTCGGCATCTCGCTCTTCGTGCTGGCGCTGATCCTGTATTGCGTCTTCCGCTTCAGCGAGAAGGCGAACCCAACGCCCTCGAAGACCACCCACAACACACTCATCGAGGTGGCCTGGACCATCGTCCCGGTGCTGATCCTCGTCGCCGTCGCGA
Source organism: Methylobacterium sp. Leaf87 (assembly GCF_001422775.1). Classification (NCBI taxonomy): domain Bacteria; kingdom Pseudomonadati; phylum Pseudomonadota; class Alphaproteobacteria; order Hyphomicrobiales; family Methylobacteriaceae; genus Methylobacterium; species Methylobacterium sp. Leaf87. The sequence continues at coordinate 105,649 of NZ_LMMI01000034.1, forward strand.
TTCCCTCGTTCCGCCTGCTGCGCACGCAGCTCTCGGACCCGAAGGCCGACGTGCTGGTGAAGGTGATCGGCCACGCCTGGTACTGGTCCTACGAGTATCCGGCCGTGGAGAACGGCGGGGGCTTCACGTTCGACGCCAACCTCGACGAGGACAAGCAGCCCAAGCTGCTCGGCACCGACAACGACATGGTCGTGCCGGTGAACAAGATCGTGAAGATCCAGGTCACCGCTGCCGACGTGCTGCATTCCTGGGCGATGCCGTCCTTCGGCTTCAAGATCGACGCCATCCCCGGCCGCCTCAACCAGTTCTGGTTCAAGGCAGAGCGCGAGGGCACCTATCACGGTCAGTGCTCCGAGCTCTGCGGCGCCCGTCACGCCTACATGCCGATCACGGTCCAGGTCGTGAGCGACGAGGCGTACGCGAAGTGGCTCGCCGAGGGTAAGACGAAGTTCGCTCGGATCGACAACGACACCTCGAAGTTCGCTGCGGCCCGCTGACGGGTCCGGCCGGACCGGGCGCGAAGGGCGCCCGGTCCGGCCTCGTTTCATGAGATTCAAGAGAAACCTGGACTGAGGTCTATCCATGGCTAACGCCGCAGCACATTCTGGGCACCACGACGCCCACGCCCACGATCACAAGCCGCCGTTCTTCTCCCGCTGGTTCCTGTCCACGAACCACAAGGACATCGGCACTCTCTATCTGCTGTTCGCCTTCTGCGCGGGCATCATCGGCGCGTTCCTCTCCTTCGGCATCCGCATGGAGATGGAGGAGCCCGGCCTCCAGTATTTCGCCAACCCCGGCACCTACAACGTGTTCGTGACCGGCCACGGCCTCATCATGGTGTTCTTCATGGTGATGCCCGCCCTCATCGGCGGCTTCGGCAACTGGTTCGTGCCCCTCATGATCGGCGCGCCCGACATGGCGTTCCCGCGCATGAACAACATCTCGTTCTGGCTGACGGTGGCGGGCTTCCTCAGCCTCGTCTGCTCGCTGTTCGTCGAGGGCGCTCCGGGCTCCAGCGGCGCCGGCACCGGCTGGACCGTCTACCCTCCGCTCTCCAGCGCCGGACATCCCGGCCCCGCCGTCGACTTCGCGATCTTCGCTCTCCACCTCTCGGGCGCCGGCTCGATCCTCGGCGCCATCAACTTCATCACCACGATCCTGAACATGCGCGCGCCGGGCATGACCCTGCACAAGATGCCGCTGTTCGCCTGGTCGATGCTGGTGACCGCGTTCCTGCTGCTCTTGTCGCTGCCGGTTCTCGCCGGCGCGATCACCATGCTGCTCACCGACCGCAACTTCGGCACGACCTTCTTCGATCCGGCCGGCGGCGGTGATCCGGTGCTCTACCAGCACCTGTTCTGGTTCTTCGGTCACCCCGAAGTGTACATCATGATCCTGCCGGCCTTCGGCATCGTCTCGCACATCATCTCGACCTTCTCGCGCAAGCCGGTGTTCGGATACCTCGCCATGGCCTACGCCATGGTGGCCATCGGCGTCGTCGGCTTCGTCGTGTGGGCACACCACATGTACACCGTCGGACTGTCGCTCCAGACCCAGTCCTACTTCGTGTTCGCCACCATGGTGATCGCGGTGCCCACCGGCGTAAAGATCTTCTCGTGGATCGCCACCATGTGGGGCGGGTCCATCCGCTTCACCGCCGCCATGCATTGGGCCGTCGGGTTCATCTTCCTGTTCACCGTCGGTGGCGTCACTGGCGTGGTGCTCGCGAACTCGGCCGTCGATAAGTACCTGCACGACACCTACTACGTCGTGGCGCACTTCCACTACGTGCTCTCGCTCGGCGCGGTGTTCATCATCTTCGCCGGTGTCTACTACTGGTTCCCGAAGATGACCGGCCACATCATCCCCGAATGGGCAGGCAAGCTGCACTTCTGGCTCGCCTTCATCGGCGCGAACGTACTGTTCTTCCCGATGCACTTCCTCGGTCTCGCCGGCATGCCGCGTCGCTATGCCGACTACCCGGAGGCGTTCGCCGGATGGCACAAGGTCTCGACCTGGGGCGGGCACATCTTCGCCCTCGGCATGGTGGTGTTCTTCATCGGCGTGGTTCTGGCGTTCCGCTCCAGCCGACGCGCCGCCGACAATCCCTGGGGTGAAGGTGCGACCACCCTCGAGTGGACGCTGTCGTCGCCGCCGCCCTTCCACCAGTTCGAGACGCTGCCCCGCATCGTTGACGAGCCGGGCCACTAAGAGAAAAGCCACAGCTTTTCGGATTGCGAGGACCGCGCCAGCGGTCCTCGCTCTTTCCCGGATGCCTTCCCACCGAACTCGCGGGCGGGCATCCCGAAAAGGGCGGCGCCAGGACGTCACACTCGATGACGGCGCGATCCGAAGCCCCATTCGCTACGACAAACTCAATCAGGTCCCCATGCAGGTCCCCATGACGAGCCTGTCGAACAGCCTATCCGCTGACGCCGAGCCGCAACCGGTCATCATGGCCGTCGGCGGCGAAGTCTCCGACTTCTTCGCCCTGTTGAAGCCCCGGGTGATGGTGCTGGTGATCTTCACCGCACTCGTCGGCATGGCGGTATCGAACGTCCACATCCAGCCGGTGGTGGGTACGATCTCGCTGCTCATGATCGCGGTTGGTGCCGGCGCCTCCGGCTGCCTCAACATGTGGTGGGACGCCGACATCGACGCGGTGATGACCCGGACGGCCAAGCGCCCGATTCCGGACGGGCGCATCCAGCCCAACGAAGCCCTGGCCTTCGGCATCGTCCTATCCGTCGGCTCGGTCCTTGTTCTCGGCCTCGCCTCGAACTGGCTCGCCGCCGGGCTCCTCGCCTTCACCATCGTGTTCTACGCGGTGTTCTATTCCATGTGGCTGAAGCGTGCGACGCCACAGAACATCGTCATCGGGGGTGCCGCAGGCGCCCTGCCCCCGGTCATCGGTCAGGCCGTCGTCACAGGCTCCGTCGGCATCGAGTCGATCGTCCTGTTCCTCATCATCTTCATCTGGACGCCGCCGCACTTCTGGGCGCTGGCCCTGATCAAGTCCGGCGAATACGCCAAGGCCGGCATCCCGATGATGCCGAACGTGGCCGGGCCGCAATCGACCCGCCGCCAGATCATCTACTACTCCCTCGTCCTGTTCCCCATCGGCCTCGCCCCGGTCTTCCTCGGCTTCGGCGGACTGCTCTACGGCGTGACGGCGCTGCTGGGTGGCCTCGGCATGCTGGCTTTCAGCGTTCACGTTTTCCGCAATCGGGAGGGCGAGGCGGAGCGCAAGGCGGCGCTCGGCATGTTCGGCTTCTCGATCCTCTACCTCTTCCTACTGTTCTCCGCCCTTCTGGCCGAGCACAGCCTTGGCCTGTTTCGGACGGTGATCGCGTGAGCGGCCTTCAGAACCAGCCGCGGCCGTTGACGCCGGAGGAGGCGCAGCGCCGGCGCAAGCGTTCCCTCGCCATCGCGGCCGTCCTCTTCACCCTCGTGGCGATCTTCTACGTTCTGACCATCGCGAAGCTCGGACCTCAGGTCCTCAATCGCGCGCTCTGACGCGTGGCGAGGGAGACACCATGACCGATCGCACGAATCCCTCCCGCAAGGCCGCCGTCACGGCGTTCGCCTGCGCGGGCCTCGCCTTCGGAATGATCGGCCTCGCCTTCGCGTCGGTGCCGCTCTACGACATGTTCTGCAAAGCAACGGGCTTCGACGGCACCCCGCGCAAGGGCATCGCTCAGGTGGCGGCCGCCACCGACGACGGCATGCTGGTCCGGTTCGATACCAACGTATCCTCCAGCCTGCCCTGGCGCTTCCAGGCCGAGGCCGCCGAAGTCACGGCCCGCCTGGGCGAAACCAAGACCGTTTTTTTCAAGGTGAAGAACACCGGTACCGTACCATCCACCGGCATCGCGACCTTCAACGTCCAGCCGGCGCTGATGGGCGCGTTCTTCGTCAAGATCGAGTGCTTCTGCTTCAATGAGCAGACCCTGCAGCCGGGCGAGACCATGGACTTCCCGGTGGTGTTCTACATCGATCCGGCCGTACGCCAGGATTCGAACACCGCGCACCTCTCGGAGATGACGCTGTCCTACACCTACTTCGCGTCGAAGAACGGTCAGCCCACGGCCGCGCTTGCGACAACGGGCGGCACGGGAAAGAAATCGAATTTCTGACGCAGCAAGCGTGACAAGAGCGCGCCCGGCCGATTAAGGGTCTGAGCGTGGAAGCCGGGCATCCGGTCGAGCCGAAACAATGAGAGAGCCCGGGGCCGTCACGGTCGGGGCCCAGGGGTCAGGAGAGACGTTAGATGGCCGAGGCGCACGCCAAGAACCACGATTTCCACATTCTCGCCCCGAGTCCGTGGCCGCTCATCGGCGCCTTCTCCGGCTTCCTGATGGCGTTCGGGGCCGTCTTCTGGATGAAGAGCCTCACCATCGGCACCCTCAGCCCGGGTCCGTACATCTTCGGTGCCGGCACCATCGGCGTGCTCTACACCATGTACGCCTGGTGGAAAGACGTGGTCCACGAGGCCAACACCGGCGATCACACCCGCGTGGTGCAGCTCCACCACCGCTACGGCATGATCATGTTCATCGCCTCGGAGGTGATGTTCTTCGCCGCGTGGTTCTGGGCCTATTTCGAGGCCGCGCTCTACACCGCCGACCCCATCCAATCGACCCGCGTCGATTTCACCGGCGGAACGTGGCCGCCCAAGGGCATCGAAGCCTTCGACCCCTGGCACCTGCCGCTTCTCAACACCCTGATCCTGCTGACCTCGGGCACGACCATCACGTGGGCGCACCACGCCCTGCTGCACGACGACCGCAAGGGCCTGAAGTATGGTCTGTGGCTGACGATCATCCTCGGCGTACTGTTCTCGGCCTGTCAGGCTTACGAGTACGCCCACGCCCATTTCGGCTTCTCGGGCAGCATCTACTCGGCGACCTTCTTCATGGCGACGGGCTTCCACGGCTTCCACGTCATCATCGGCACCATCTTCCTGGCCATCTGCCTCTACCGTGCGTATCTCGGTCAGTTCACCGTGAAGCAGCACCTCGGTTTCGAGTTCGCCGCTTGGTACTGGCACTTCGTTGACGTGGTCTGGCTGTTCCTGTTCGCCTCGATCTACGTCTGGGGATCTGGCATCGGACACGCCGCCCACTGATCGTAAGCGCCCTCGGCTGCATGGGAGATATGAAAGGGCGGCGCGAGCCGCCCTTTCGCGTGTCGAGACCAACTCCTATCCCCATATCCAGATCGAGCCGATGCTCACCCGGGCTCGAGGAGTACGAATCTTGGACGCTACGCGGCCGCTTCCCCCACCGATTCCCACAGGACTGCGCGGTCGCTGCCCGCGCTGTGGGGAAGGTCACATGTTCGACGGCTTCCTCACCTTCGCGCCGTCCTGCGAAGCCTGCGGTCTCGACTATTCCGGCTTCAATTCCGGCGATGGTCCGGCCTTCTTCGTCATGTCCATCGTCGGTACCATCGTGGTCGGCCTCGCCCTGTGGATGGAGATTTCCTACGAGCCGCCGATCTGGGTCCACGCCGTCGTCGCCGGCTCGCTCTCCATTGGTCTGAGCCTCGCCATCATTCGGCCTCTCAAGGGCGTGCTCGCGGCCCTTCAATTCGCCAACAAGGCCGAGCAGGGACGCTTTCGCTAGTGTCGGCCGTTCGACCTGGGGCCGTGCGAGCTCTGATCGCGCCCGGCCTCGTCTCGCTCGTTTGTCTCGCGATTCTCCTCGGCCTCGGCGTTTGGCAGCTCGATCGCAAGAGCCAGAAGGAAGCGCTCATCGGACGCATCCTCGACCGGTCGCGCATCGAACCACCGGCGTCCTTGCCGGCGCCGGGCACGTGGAACCCAGAGGCCGACGAGTTTCGGCGAGTGCGGGTGACCGGCACGCTACTCAACGACCGCGAGACCCTCGTCCATGGCTTGGCCGCCGGCGCCGCACCCGGTCGCGCGCTCCAGGGCTATTATGTCCTGACGCCGCTGCGGCGGTCCGAGGGCGATACGGTGCTGGTCAACCGCGGCTTCGTACCCACGGAACTGAAAGCGCCGACGAGCCGGACGGTCGGGCAGATCGCGGGCGAGACCACGATCACCGGTATCCTGCGGGGTTCCGAGCCGCGGACCATGTTCGTCCCCGCCCCCGATGCGGCGCGCAACGAGTGGTTCAACCGCGATATCGCCGGCATCAGCGCGGCAGCCGGGCTGGCGGCCCCTCTGCCCTATCTCGTCGAAGCCGACGCCACTCCCAATCCGGGCGGCTGGCCGAAGGGCGGTCAGTTGCGGGTCGACCTTCCGAACAACCATCTGCAATACGCCTTCACGTGGTTCGGCATCGCCGGCTGCCTCATCGGTGTCTTCGGTGTGTTCGCCTGGAAGCGCCTCTTCGACGCACCCGACCCCGCCTGACCGTTCTCCGTCGGCTTGCCGGCAACGGGGTGTGCGCTACTCTCTCGGAGGGCGGATCACGCCCTGGAGTGTGCCCATGCGCGCCGCGATCCTGTTGCTGACCCTCGGTTTGACGTGGAGCGCGGCGCACGCCGCCGATGAAGCTGGGCGCGAGGCCGCTCGGGCCACCGTCACCCGACAGATCGAGGCTTTCCGGAAGGACGATGCGGCGACGGCCTACGCCCAGGCTGCACCTGCGATCCAGGGGATGTTCCCCTCGCCCGACACCTTCCTCGCCATGGTGCGACAGGGCTACGCCGCCGTCTATCGCGCTCGAAGCTACAGCGTGGACCGGGTGGAGGATGTCGATGCCAACGGTGTCGCCCTCGGTGTGAAGCTGCAGGACGAGGCCGGCATCGACTGGGTGGCCCTCTACACCCTGGAGAAACAATCAGACGGTGCATGGCGCATCACGGGGTGCCAACTCAAGAAGGCGCCGGGCACCAGCACCTGAGGCGCATCAGGTTTCGACAGGCCGGACGGCTTGGTGTAGACGGGGCGCCTTCCTGGAGGCCCCTTTGCTTCACGTTTCGACCCGCGGCGCAGCGGCGCCCCTTTCCTTCTCCGACGCCTTGCTCGCCGGGCTTGCCCGCGACGGCGGTCTCTACGTGCCCGAGAGCTGGCCGCAACTGTCGCACGAAACCATCGCGGGGCTCGCGGGCCTGCGCTACGCCGATGCCGCCAAGATCGTCCTGCGCCCTCTGATCGATGGCGAGATCGCGGATGCCGATTTCGATCGGATGATCGAGAACTCGTACGCGACGTTCCGGCACCCGGCCGTGTGTCCGCTGACCCAGCTCGACGACAACCTATTCCTGCTCGAACTCTTCCATGGGCCGACGCTCGCGTTCAAGGACGTGGCGATGCAGCTCCTCGGGCGGCTCATGGACCATGTCCTGCGGGCGCGCGGGTCGCGGGCGACCATCGTCGGCGCCACCTCGGGCGACACCGGCTCGGCGGCCGTCGAAGCGTTCCGCGGCCTCGATCAGGTCGACATCTTCATCCTGTTTCCGGAGGGCCGCGTCTCGGAGGTCCAGCGTCGGCAGATGACGTCGGTCGGGGCGGACAACGTCCACGCCATCGCCATCGACGGCAATTTCGATGATTGCCAGAACATCGTCAAAGCCCTGTTCCAGCACGCCGAGTTCGCCGATGCGGTGAAGCTCTCGGGCGTGAATTCCATCAACTGGGCGCGGGTCGCCGCCCAGGCGGTGTATTATTTCACCAGCGCGGTCGCTCTCGGCGCACCGCATCGGCGGGTCTCGTTCGCCGTGCCCACGGGCAATTTCGGTGACATCCTGGCCGGCTGGGTCGCCAAGCGCATGGGCCTGCCCATCGATCGCCTGATGATCGGCACCAATGCCAACGACATCCTGGCACGGACCTTGGAGCACGGGTCCTATGAGGTCCGCGGTGTCCAGCCTACCACCTCGCCCTCCATGGACATCCAGATCTCTTCGAATTTCGAGCGTCTGCTGTTCGAGGCCCTCGGCCGGGATTCGTCCAGCCTCGGCCGGCTCATGGCCGGGCTGAAACAGTCGGGCGGGTTCAGCCTCGACGAGGCGGTCCTCGACACCGTGCGCGCCGAGTTCGACGCTACCGCCGTGCCCGAGGATGCCGTGAAGGCCGAGATCGCCCGGACCTTCGCCGAAACCGGTCACGTCATCGATCCGCACAGCGCCATCGGCGTCCATGCCGCCCGACGGCTCCTCGATAAGGATCCGCGCACGCCCGTCGTCGCCTTGGCGACCGCACACGCGGCGAAGTTCCCCGATGCCGTGTCCGAGGCCGTCGGCGGAGCGCGCCCTGCCCTGCCGCCGCATCTCGCCGACCTCCTCGACCGCGAGGAAAAATTCTCCCGCGTCGCCAACGATCAGGCGGCCGTGGAGAGCTTCATCCGCACCCACGCCCGCATCACCAAGGCCGGCTGAATTCCATGAACCAGCACTTCGCCACCCATGGCGCCTCCCCTGACCTGCGGATCACCCGCCTGGACAATGGAGTCACCGTCGTCACGGAGGCGATGCCGGGTGTCGCGACGGCGACCCTGGGCGTCTGGGTCGGCGCAGGCTCCCGGCACGAGCGGCCGGACGAGAGCGGGCTCAGCCATCTCATCGAGCACATGGCGTTCAAGGGCACGACCACGCGCTCGGCCCGGCGCATCGCCGAGGACATCGAGAACGTCGGTGGCGACATCAACGCCGCCACCTCCGCCGAGGGCACGAGCTACACCGCCCGCGTACTGGGCGAGGACGCCGGCGTGGCCCTCGACGTCATCGGCGATATTCTCACGGATTCGGTGTTCGAGGCCGGCGAGCTGGCGCGTGAGAAGGGCGTGATCCTTCAGGAACACGCCGCCATCGAGGATACCCCCGACGACGTGGTCTACGAGGCCTTCACCGAGGCGGCCTTCCCCGATCAGCCCATGGGTCGGCCGATCATCGGGACGCCCGAGACGATCAACAGCTTCGACCGCGCCGGCATCGAAGCCTACATCGCGCGCGAGTACACCCCAGAGCGCATCGTGCTCGCGGCGGCCGGTGCGATCGCGCACGACGCCATCGTCGAATCGGCGCGGGCCCATTTCGGGGATCTCAAGGCTGCGACGCCCCCCGAGACGGTCCCGGGTGTCTACAAGGGCGGCGAGAAGCGGATCCAGAAGAAGCTCGAGCAGGCCAACGTGGTCCTCGGCCTGCCGGGCCTCTCGTTCCGCGATCCCGGCTACTACGCCCTGCATATGTTCGCTCAAGTGCTCGGCGGCGGCCTGACCTCGCGCCTGTGGCACGAGGTCCGCGAGACGCGGGGCCTCGCCTACGAGATTCAGGCGTTCCACTGGTCCTTCTACGATTGCGGGTTGTTCGGCATCGGCGCCGGCACCTCGGGCGGCGATCTCGGCCAACTGATCGACGTGACCCTGGAGGCCACAACCCGGGCGGCCCGCGACGCCGACACCGTCGAGGTCGCCCGCGCCAAGGCACAGCTCAAGGTCGCCCTGCTGTCGGCCCTCGAAACACCGGGGGGCCGCATCGAGCGCAATGCCCGCCAGATCCTGGCCTGGGGCCGGGTGATTCCGGCGCAGGAGGTCATCGCCAAGGTCGATGCCGTGACCGTCGATGATGTGCGGGCTGCCGGCAGAAGGCTTCTCACCGGCGCCCCGACCCTCGCCGCCATCGGCCCGATCAAGAAGCTGCCGTCCCTCGAGCGGATCACCGCGGCCTTGAGCGCGGCCTAAGGATTTCGCGGGCGGCTTGTTTTGGCCGCAAAGGAACGTGATCCAGCGGGTCCGGCGTCACGGTTGAGAAACAGTGGGTGCCTCCGCTTCGGCGAGCACTCCGCCTTGCCGGTGGAGGTCGCCGCCGATACGACTGGGCACCCTAGCTGAGCCGTATTCGTCACACTCGCCCGCCCGGCCGGAACACTCGCCCGTTGCGTCAAATCCTCCTCGTCTTCGCCGCCGTCTTCACGGCCCTGTTCGGCGCCCTGGTCTTCAGCGCGCCGGCGCGCGCCGTCGAGGCCGTGCGGGTCACCCTCGATGCGCCGGCCATCGACCTCACGACGATGATCGAGCGCTACCGCTCGGACGGCGACCTCATCCAGATCTCCACGGCGCCGGGTAAGGACGGCATCGTCCGCCGCATCGTCGTCAAGGCGCGCGACACGGGTGCACGCCCCGACTGGATGGTGTTCGCGCTCACCAACGATACCGACGAGCAGATCGACCGGGTCCTCGTCGCCCCGCATTTCCGTCTCGTCGGGTCCGGGGTGATCTGGCCCGATCTCGGTGGCTCGCGCATCGCCGCGATCACGGCGAGCCAGGGTATCCGCCCGGAGCGCGACGAGAACCCGGAAGCCGACCAGTTCGTCATCACCCTCGATCCCGGCGCCACCGTCACTTATGTGGCCGAGTTGCGTGGACCGAGCATCCCCCAGGTCTACCTCTGGGACCAGGAAGCCTACCGGAAGAAGTCCACCGGCCTGACCCTCTACAAAGGGATCATCATCGGCATCGCCGGCCTGCTGGCTCTGTTTCTAACGATCATCTTCGTGGTCAAGGGCGCGATCATCTTCCCGGCCGCCGCAGCGCTGGCGTGGTCTGTGCTCGCCTACGCGTGCATCGATTTCGGGTTCCTGCAGCGCATTCTCCCCGTCACCGAGGTGGCGGAGCGAATCTATCGTGCGTCGGCCGAGGCGGTGCTGGGCGCCACCCTGCTGGTCTTCCTGTTCGCCTACCTCAACCTCAGCCGATGGCACGTGCGCTACAGCCACGTGGCGTTCTTCTGGCTCGCATTCCTCGCGGGCCTCGTCGCGCTCGCGGTGTTCGATCCGCCCGTGGCCGCGGGCGTCGCCCGCATCTCCATCGCGGCGGTGGCCGGCGTCGGCCTGCTCCTCATCGTCTATCTCGCCGCCCATAACGGCTATGACCGGGCGATCCTGCTGATCCCGACATGGTTCCTTCTTCTTGTGTGGGTGGTGGCGGCGGGGTTCGCCATCACCGGCCAGATCGGTTCCGATCTCGTGCAACCTGCCCTCATCGGTGGTCTCGTCCTTATCGTCATGCTCATCGGGTTCACGGTGATGCAGCACGCCTTCGCCGGGGGTGGCCTCACCCACGCCCTCGTGTCCGACACCGAGCGTCGAGCGCTGGCGCTGACCGGCGCAGGGGACGTGGTGTTCGACTGGGATGTACCCGGCGACCGGGTCTTCGCCGGTCAGGAGATGGAGGGGCAACTCGGGCTGAAGCGGGGAACCCTCGAAGGTCCGGCGGTGAACTGGCTCGCCCTGGTGCATCCCTTCGACGTGGAGCGCTACTCGGCCGCCCTCGATACGGTCATCGAGGAGCGGCGCGGCCGCATCGTCCACGATTTCCGCCTGCGCTCCACGGCCGGGCCGTACTACTGGTATCGCCTGAAGGCGCGCCCCGTGATCGGCACCGACGGCGAGGTGGTGCGCATCGTCGGCACCATCGCGGACGTCACCGAGGTGAAGACCGCCGAGGAACGCCTGCTGCACGATGCCGTGCACGACAGCCTCACGGGACTGCCCAATCGCGAACTGTTCCACGACCGACTCGACGCGGCACTCGCTTTTGCCAGCCAGGATGCGCGTCTGAAGCCGACGACCATCGTTCTCGACATCGACCGGTTCAAGGCCATCAACGACGCGATTGGTCTCTCGGCCGGCGACTCGATCCTGCTGACCCTGTCGCGTCGCCTCGGCCGGCTCCTCCGCCCGCAGGACACCCTGGCCCGGGTGGCGGGCGACGAATTCGCCCTCATCCTGCTGTCGGAACGCGATCCCGACCGTATCCTTTCGTTCGCCGAGATGATCCGCAAGGCCATCGCCACGCCCATCACCTACGCCGATCGCGAGATCTTCCTCACGGTGTCCGTGGGTATCGTCCTGCACGAGGTCGGAGCCACCCTGAAGCGCGAGGAGGTGTTCAAGAACGCCGAGATCGCCATGATCCAGGCCAAACGCGGCGGCGGCGACCGCATCGAGGTGTTCCGCGCCGATATGCGCAACGAGCGCGGCGACCGCCTGATGCTCGAAGGGGACCTGCGCCGGTCCCTCGAACGCAACGAGATGAAAGTGCTGTTCCAGCCCATCGTCCGGCTGGAGGACCGCACCGTCGCGGGTTTCGAGACGCTCCTGCGCTGGGACCATCCGAGACTCGGCCGTATCCCGGCGTCCACCTTCATGCCGGTGGCCGAGGAATGCGGCTTCGTGGTCAACCTCGGAATTTTCGCCCTGGAGCGCACGGCCCTCGAACTCGCCGCCTGGCAACGTTCCCTCGACGTCGAACCGCCGATCTTCGCCACCGTCAACATGTCGTCGCGTCAGTTGCTGCGCCACGATCTCCTGCACGACGTGAAGACGATCCTGGCGCGTTCCGGCGTGCTGCCGGGGTCTCTCAAGCTCGAGCTCGCCGAGAGCCTGGTGATGGAGAATCCGGAATACGCGGCGCAGATGCTCGCCCGCATCCACGATCTGGGCGCCGGCCTGTCGCTGGATGATTTCGGGACGGGCTACTCCGCCCTGTCGTACCTCCAGCGCTTTCCGTTCGACACGATCAAGATCGACCAATCCTTCGTTCGCCAGATCGCGACGGGACGCACGGGGATCCTTCGTTCCATCGTCAAGATGGCGCAGGAACTCGGCCTCGCCATCGTGGCCGAGGGTGCGGAATCGGAAGCCGACGCGCAGGCGCTGGCGGAACTCGGCTGCGAGTACGCACAGGGCTTCGCCTTCGGCGAGCCCATGTCGATGCTCCAGGCTCGACAGCTCCTTGGAGCGGCCCCGGAAGCCGCCTGAGACCGCCCGGTCGATCGATACGCCGAATGGCTTCGTCGAGACGGCGCGTCCCGCAGGGTCGGTCGAACGCCACACGTCTGCTCGGGTCGGGACGAGTTCGTCCGCCGCCTCGGTAGAACGCCCCATCGCCTGAATGTCTTGGATCGGCTTAAACCTCCCTTAACCATGATCCGGCATCGTTCTCGATGACGAAAGGCCAGATACGAGTGGCCGTGCGAGAGGGAATTGCGTGATGGCCGAGGCCGCACTCCGGACCGACGAAGGTTTCGACTCCACCATCGTGCGGCGCCTGATGGCCCGGCCGCTTCGACTCGTCGAGACCCCCATGGCCGAGGTCGTCACGCTTCACCCGGGAGCCGCGGCCCCCGAGAATCGCGCGCAGGCCTCCGAGGAGGTTGCTCACCTGAAGGCCCAGCTCCTCGTCATGAAGGCGGTTCTACGCTCGGAACGCGACGAGGCCGCCCACCTGCGGGCCTGCATCGCGACCATCGCCGACCCGGAGCCGCTGACGCCCGAGGCCCAGGCCGTACGCGACCGCTGGGCCGCCCTCGTCGACCAGCTCCTGCACACCGCACGATAGCCGCCCCTCCGCGACGCGCGACGCGCCGCCCTGCCCTGTTCGAGGGATACTGATGAGCGCCCGCTGCTCCCTCGTGGTCAACGGCAGGTCCGTGCGTGTTTCCACGGGTGATACGCCCCTGGAAGCCGCCCTGGCCGACGGGATGATCGCCGCGCAACCCGGTCTCCTGGGCCAGGGGTCCGGCCCCCTCCCCCGGCGTGCACAGGCACGCAGCCACCGCTCGGACGCCGTCAAGCTCACCCTGCCCCGCCCCAGCCTCATCGAGCGGTCCGAGACGGTCGCTGCCCCGGTGAAGCCCGTTCCTGCGCAAAAGCGCGCCGGAACGGTCACGCAGATCACCCCACTCGGGCCCCACACCCTCGAAGTCGTGGTGACGATCACCAAGCGGCTCGCCTTCGAACCGGGCCATGGCGTGGTGGCCACCTTCGAGGGCTTCGATCCCGTCACCCTCAGTCCGACCCTGCGCGTCGACGGCGCGGCGGAACTCAACGAACTCGTCTTCCATCTTCGCCTCACCGGAGATCGCGCGGCCCTGCCCGACGCGTTCGGCGACGGCATCCGGCTCGACCATCCGGTGAAGATCAAAGGGCCCGTCGGCCGGGGCTACTACCGGCCCGGTGGCGGTCGCCTCGTCCTCGTCGCCGCCGAGACCGGATTCGCTCCGATCTGGTCCATTGCGCGGGCCGCGCGGTACATCGAGCCGGCGCGCGAGGTGGCGATCCATGTCGGTGCCCGCGATCCGCTCGACCTCTACATGCGGCCATCCCTGGATTGGCTGCGTGCCACGGGCGTCGGCCGCGTCGTGCTCGTCGCCGACCGCAGCCGCCAGCGCCCGCCCGACGTGCGACCCGGCCCCCTGACGGCGCATCTACCGTCGCTGCGCACCACCGATGTGGTCCATGTCGCGGGAGATGCCTCGACCGTCGGCGCCGTGGAAGTCCTGGCGGCGGCGGCCGGCGCGCGTTGCTATCCGATCCTGCTCGACCCCATCCCCTGACACGAAAAATCGGCTTCTCGTGACGAGAGCCCGGTTGGAATCGTTCGGGCGCGGCTAGAGGCGTGCCCGACCACGTTGGGTCGGGACGCAGCACGAGGCCCTTGCTTGGCCATGCTCTTCGACGAACCGGCATCCACTTCGGCGGAGAGCGCTCCGGTGGGGCCGAACCCCTATTCGGGTCCGACCTGACGCACGGCCCCGCGCGCGGCGCTGGTGGCGAACATCGCATAGGCCCGCAGAGCCGTGGTGATCTGGCGCTTGCGTGGCTCGGCCGGCTTCCACCCGGCGGCGTCCTGTGCGGCTCGGCGAGCGACGAGTTCAGCCTCGTCAACGGCGAGATGGATGCTGCGTCCCGGAATGTCGATCTCGATGCGGTCGCCGTCGCGCACGAGGCCGATGAGGCCGCCCTCCGCCGCTTCCGGCGAGACGTGTCCGATGGACAGGCCGGACGAGCCACCGGAGAACCGCCCATCGGTGACCAAGGCGCAGGCTTTGCCGAGGCCCTTCGATTTCAGGTAGCTCGTCGGGTACAGCATCTCCTGCATGCCGGGACCGCCACGGGGACCTTCATAGCGGATCAAAACGACTTCGCCGGCCTTCACCCGCCCGCTGAGGATGGCGTCGACCGACGCGTCCTGGCTCTCGAACACCCGGGCGATGCCGGTGAAGGTGAGGATCGAGGCGTCGACACCCGCCGTCTTCACGATGCAGCCGTCGACGGCGAGGTTTCCGTACAGGACGGCGAGACCGCCATCCTGCGAATAGGCATGCGCCGCCGCGCGGATGACGCCGCCCTCGCGGTCGAGGTCGAGGTCTTCCCAGCGCGCCGCCTGGCTGAAGGCGACCTGGGTCGGCACACCGCCCGGCGCGGCGCGGTAGAACTCGGACACCGTGGTACTGGCCGTGCGACGCACGTCCCAGCGGTCGAGGGCTTGAGCCAGTGTGCCGGCGTGCACGCTCCCGGCCTGCGCATCGATGAGGCCGGCGCGGTCGAGTTCACCGAGGATCGCCATGATGCCACCCGCCCGGTGCACGTCCTCCATGTGGACCTCGGCCACCGCCGGGGCGACCTTGCACAGCACGGGTACGCGCCGTGAGAGCCTGTCGATGTCCGCCATGGTGAACGGCACCTCCGCCTCGTGGGCGGCGGCCAGCAGATGCAGCACCGTGTTGGTGGAGCCGCCCATGGCGATGTCGAGGGTCATGGCGTTCTCGAAAGCCGAGAAGCCCGCGACCGCGCGGGGCAGCACGCTGGCGTCGTCGCCCTCGTAGTAGCGCTTGGCGAGATCGACGATGAGGTGGCCGGCCTCGACGAACAGACGGCGGCGGTCTGCATGGGTCGCCAGCACCGAGCCGTTGCCGGGCAGGGACAGACCGAGGGCCTCGGTCAGGCAGTTCATGGAATTGGCCGTGAACATGCCCGAGCACGAGCCGCAGGTCGGACAGGCCGCGCGCTCGATGGCGGCCACATCCTCGTCGGACACTTGGTCGTCGGCCGCCGCCACCATGGCGTCGACGAGGTCGAGCTTCTTGATCACGCCCTTGAGCTGAACCTTCCCGGCCTCCATGGGGCCGCCGGACACGAACACCGCCGGGATGTTGAGGCGCAAAGCCGCCATCAGCATGCCGGGTGTGATCTTGTCGCAATTGGAGATGCACACCATCGCGTCGGCGCAGTGGGCGTTGACCATGTACTCGACGGAATCGGCGATGAGCTCGCGCGAGGGGAGCGAGTACAGCATCCCGTCATGGCCCATGGCGATGCCGTCATCGACCGCGATGGTGTTGAATTCCTTGGCGACGCCGCCGGCCGCCTCGATCTCCCGGGCCACGAGCTGGCCGAGATCCTTCAGGTGGACATGGCCGGGCACGAACTGAGTGAAGGAGTTCACCACGGCGATGATCGGTTTGCCGAAATCGCCGTCCTTCATACCGGTCGCACGCCACAGGCCGCGGGCGCCGGCCATGTTGCGGCCATGGGTGGTGGTGCGGGAACGGTAGGCGGGCATCGCATCTCTCACGGTTCGCCGCGCTTTTGCGGGCGGGAGGCGATGCGTGGCAAGGGCCTTTTCGCAGGTCTTGGGGTTCGGCCCCCGTGGAGAGTGTTATCGCATCAGGCCGCGCGGGCCCGCAGGCCGGCGCCATTGCCGAACGCGCGGGCGTAGAGCGAGGCGTAGGTGGTCGCGGCCTCGTCCCAGCCGAAGGTGCGCGACATGGCGGTGCGGCGCATGGCGTTGAGGCGCTTCTTCTGACCGAAGGTGTCGAGGGCCCGCCGAATGGCGCCGGAGAAACCGCGCGCCGACGCATCGCCGAAGGTGAAGCCGGTCACGCCGTCCTCGACGGTGTCGGCGAGACCGCCGGTACGATGGACGATGGGAAGCGAGCCGAAACGCTGGGCGTACATCTGAGCCAGACCGCAGGGCTCGAAGCGCGACGGCATCAGCAGGAAGTCGCTGCCGGCGAACATTCGGCGGGCATCCTGCTCGTTGAACCCGACATGGACACCGACGGCGTCGGGATGGCGGCGGGAGAGATCGCGCAGGGCCCCCTCGAACCGGCTCTCGCCCTGCCCGATGACCACGAGCTGGCCGCCCTCCGCCACGATGGTGTCGGCGGCCGCCAGGCTGAGGTCGATGCCCTTCTGGTGAACGAGGCGCGAAACGATGGCAAAGAGCGGCCCGCGTGAGACGGCCAGGCCGAACTGGCGGCGGACGGTCTCCGCATTGGCGCGCTTGCCCTTCCAGTCGTCGGCCTCGAAGCGGGTGGCGAGGTACGGATCCGTGCGCGGGTCCCAACTCTCGTCGATGCCGTTGAGGATACCGGCCAGCCGCCCCTGGGACGCGCGGGTGCGCAGCAACCCGTCGAGGCCGCAGCCGGCGTCCGGCGTCGTGATCTCGCGGGCGTAGGTGTCGCTCACCGTCGTGACGTGGGAGGCGTAGTAGATGCCGGCCTTGAGGAAGGAGAGCTGCCCGTAGAACTCGACGCCGTCCATCTGGAAGGCGTGGTCCGGGACGCCGAGACGGCCGAGGGATTCGTGCGGGAACAGGCCCTGGTAGGCGAGGTTGTGCACCGTGAGGATGCTCGGCACCCGCACTCCGGACCAGGCGAGGTAGGCCGGGGCGAGGGCCGCCTGCCAGTCGTTGAGGTGGAGAAGGTCGGCGGCCCAGGCCGGATCGACGCCACGAGCGATCTCGGCGGCGGCGAGACTCAGGCGGGCGAAGCGGATGTCGTTGTCGGCGAAATCGCCCTGCCCGTCGCCGTAGGGCGTGCCGTCGCGCTGGTAGAGTTCGGGGCTGAGGACGACGTAGATCTGGAGGTTGTCGGCGCTCTCGACCAGGCCGAGTTCGCAGGGCGGCACACCGGCATGGCCGGGCAACTGCGCGACGACGGGGATGTGGTCGAAGCGATCCACCACCTGACGGTAGCCGGGGATGAGGACGCGGATGTCGTAGTGCCGCCGCAGGGCCCGCGGCAGGGACGCCGCGACTTCGCCGAGACCGCCGGTCTTCACGAAATCCGCCATCTCGGGCGTGGCGAACAGGATGCGGGGCTGATGCAGCGGAGGGATCGTCTGGCCGAGAAGGCCACGGGCGGAGGCGGAGTGAGCAGTCGCCGCAGACGTCATTTTATCCTTGCCGCTCCGGGCACCTTGGACGTGCAGGGCGAAACAACCCGTGGCTGACGTCGGCATCGTGAACGCCCCGATTGGTAAATGGTTCCGTTGCAATGCACAATCCAAGCCACGATTTCGGTTACGAATTCCTTGCTTTTGGTGCGTCGCAAACGGTCGCAGCCCGTCGAATTCAGGGTCGGTTCAGGACGATGGCCGCGACCGAATGCCGAAGGCCCGGCGAGAAGGCGAGGCAAACGACGGATCAGGTTTCGGCAATCCAGGCGCGCAGACCGCTCAGCGTATGGAAGGCATCGGCCGAGCGAACGGCGAGCTGCGGCGCTTGTGTCCGCATCATGTCCGCCAGGGCGTGGCCCGGACCGAGTTCGAGGCTCCGTTCGGCGCCGCGCTCGACCACGGCATCGAGGCAGGCAGTCCAATCGACGAAGGTCGCGACCTGTCGGGCGAGCGCACCGCGGAATCGTCCGGCGTCGAAGATCGGCGTGCCATCCGTGCCGTTCAGGAGGATCCGGCCTGTGATGGGCCGGCGCACGGGTACGGGGGCGAGCTGCGCATGGAACGGGTCCACGGCCCGTTCGAGCAGGGCCGTGTGCGAGGCGACCCCGACGTGCAACCGGCTCGCCCGCGCCGCGCCCATCTGCGCGGCTTCGGCGCAGAGGGCATCGAGAGCGTCACTCATGCCGCCGACCACGAACAGGTCCGCGGGGTTGCGGATGGCGATTGCGCAGGCATGACGCGCCACGAGAGGATCGAGGGTCGCACGCGGCAGGCCACGGATGGCGGCGAGCCCCTGGCCGGGGCGGCTCGCCGCGTCCATGGCCTCGGCCCGCGCAGCGGTGAGGCCGAGGACCTGCTCCGGCGTCCAGATTCCGGCAACGCCCCAAGCCGCCATCTCGCCGACGCTGTAGCCGGCGACGACACAGCGCCGTGGGAGAATGTCGGCGACGCACTCTGCCAGGGCCAGGGCGGCAGTGACGCACAGGATCTGCCCGATGCGGTTGGCGTAGAGTTCCGCTGGATCGGCCTGCGCCACGAGGCTGCGCGGATCGCACCCGAGATACGCGGCGGCATGGGCGAAGATCGGCGCGGCGGCGGGGGCATCCGCCGTCAAGGCGAACAGATCGGGCGATTGCAGCCCCTGACCGGAGCAGAGCAGGGCCAACGTCATGGCCCCACCCCGTCGAGGAACAAGGTCATGGCGAGGAGATCGGCGCAGCCGCCCGGACTGAGGTTGCGGCGCGTGAAGGCGATGTGCAGCGGCTGTGCCCGCGCCCGCCAGTCGGCAGATGCGATGCCGCCGGCCGCGAGAAACGCGCGGGCGGCCCCCTGCACGTAGGCGAGGCCCGCGGCACCACCGCGATGCAGAAGGTTCGTGTCCTCCACGCCGGCCATGAGGGCGAGGCAGAGCTGCACCCGCACGGCTTCCGGGTCATCGGGTCGTATGGCCTCGGCTTCGCGCAGAGCCGGGAGTCCGAGGGCGTAGAGGGTTGGAAACCCGAGCGCTGCCTCGCGTCGCGCACCGCCGGCCCGGTATTGTCGCAAGGCGGCGGAACCGTGGCTGTGGAGGGGGATGGGACCGTTCGCGATGGCGTCGCCCCAACGGTCGGCGACGAGACGCCCGAGGCGTCGGCGATCGCCAGAGGCGTCGCGGAATCCGGCCGCGGCCACGAGGAGGCCCAGACCGAAGATCGCGCCGCGATGGGTGTTCACCCCGCCTGTGGCCGCGAGCATCGCCGCCTCGGCCGCGAGACCGATGGCCCTCAGGGTGTCCATGCCGGCGCCCCGCCCGCCGGCCTCGGCGAGATCGGCGAAGTACGGCTCCAGGGTGTCGGCGCTGCGGTTCAGCAGGGCCGCATCCATGTCCGCATGGGCGCCCGGATCGACGTGGCTGACGAGGCCCGGCTTCGGGTAGGTGGCGACCTCGAGGCGCAGGCAGGACACGGCCGTTGCGGCGAGCGCGTCAGCCGGTGTGGAGAGCGCCGACACCCGCGCGGCGCTCAGCATCCGGCACCCGCGAGGAAATCGGAGCGGGCGACGAGGCTCACGCCGCGGGCATCCTTCGCCAGAATCTCGGGCATCCCCTCGGCGAGTTCGCGCCACTGCACGGCCATCCCGCCGGCTCCGAGGCACTCGCCGTCGATCCGCATGGGGGCCTCGCTGGCGATGGTCGAGAGACCGGCGAGGAGCGCCTCGGGCGCCCCGTCGAGGCGCCACAGCAGATCGATGTCGGACGTCGGCGACAGGTAGGGAAGGCCCGTGAGGTGCTGCCAGGCGAGGCTGCCGAAAGTCCGTACCTCGGGGTCGAGATCGAGGAGGCGTCGCAGGGTCGGTTGCCACTCGGGCGACGCCGCGGGCGCGGCCTCGGCAAGACGGGGCGGAGGTGCGATGGCACGCAGCGCGGACGCCTCCAGCACGAAGGACAGACGTCGTTTGCCCTGAGCGGGTGGCAGGGGCAGCCCCAGGGGAATACCCGCCTCGCCCCCGGCGGGACGCCGGACGACCAGGGGCCAGTTCCGTTCGGCCCAGTCGGCGACGTAGGGCAGGCCGTCGTACTCGGGCCGCCGCATGAGGAGCGCGCGCCAGGCGGCGGGGGCGACCCGGGCCATCTGATGGCGCCCGAGCGCCTCAGGCATGGTCCGCGACGCGCGCCGCAACCCGCTCGGCGATGGCGGCAGCCCGAGTCCGACCGCCACGCTCCGCCCCGAGACGGTCGCGACAATCGCCAGAGGCCTGTGGCGCGGCAAGGTAAGCCTCCAACTGCTCGGCCAGGGATCTCCGTGGGTCCCAGGTCTCGTGGATCGCCCCCGTCTGGACGAGATTGTCGAGGCCCGGGGCGAACACCGCGGTCGCATTGGCCTTCTCGGTGAGAACGTCGAGGGAGAGTTTCGTGACCCGTGCCATGGAGGGCAGGTCCATCACCTCCGGGTGGGCGCCCGGCAGGGCGACGAGGTGGCCGGTGGCCAGCGCCGTGGCGATGAAGGCCCCGGCGGCGCTGCGTCCGTAGAGCAGGCCGAGGGTCCGGTGCCCCTCCGCCTCGGCGAGCATCAGTGCCTTGGCGAGGTGGGCGAGGTACTCGTTGAGACCGAGGAGCTCGTCACGCCGGCTCATGCGCTGACTGGACGAGTCGACGGGCATCAGGATCGGCGCACCGCCGCCGGAGCGGGCGATGGCGAGGACCCGCCCCGCCAGGGTCAAGGCTCCCTCGATGCCGAGGGGTGTGCCCTCGGCCAGGCCGAGCACATGGACGGGCTTGCCGCCGGCGCGCCGCCCGGTGCCGAGGATGAGCCCATCGGCGACAGCCACATCATGGCCGTCCGGAAACAGTCCGGCGAGGATCTCAGCGAGCGTCATCGGCACTCTCCCGGCAGGTGGCGATGGCGTGGAACGCCTGCGTGGACAGGCCCGGAACGCCGGGTGCGTCCTTGACCCCGAGGATCGACCAGACCGCGACCGCATCACTGGCGGTACCGAAGCGGACGAGCCGCCGCTCAAGCCGCGCCTGCTCGGCGTCGAGGGTCGCGAGATCGAGGCGGTCGGGCTTTGCCAGGATCGCCTGCACCGCCGCGCGAAACGCGCCCGGCCCGTCGTCGACGAAAGCGTCCGCGCCACCGAGGAGGTAGCGGTGCTTACCCCCCATGGTGCGCCAGACCAGTGCGCGGTCGCGGGAATCGAACTCCTCGACGCCCCGATTGGTCTCGATCACCTCCGGGCCCGTGACGCTGATGCGTCCTTGTTCGGTGACGATGAGGGCCGAGCAACAGCCGGCGATGAGCCCGCCGCCGCCGTAGCAACCCGAACGCCCACCGACGAGGCCGACCACGCGCGATCCGGAACCACGCGCTTCGATCAAGGCCCGCATGATCTCCGCGATGGCGGTCTCGCCTGCATTGGCTTCCTGCAGGCGCACGCCGCCGGTGTCGAACAGGATGAGCACATCGCGGCGGAGAGCCTTGGCGGCGCGGAGCAGGCCGACGAGCTTGGCCCCGTGAACCTCCCCCACGGCCCCGCCCATGAAACGTCCCTCCTGGGCGGCGACCAGAACCTCGGCGCCGTCGAGGGTCGCGCTTCCGACGATCATGCCGTCGTCGAACTGCTCGGGCAGGTCGAACAGGGCGAGATGCGGGCTCGTCGCCCGTTCCTCGGGACCGACGACCTCGTGAAAACTACCGGGATCGACGAGGGCGGCGACGCGCTGGCGGGCGCTGCCCTCGTACCAGCTCAAGGCCTCCGGCTCGAAGGGGCGAGGCGCGGCGGCGGGGTTCACGGCATGTCTCCGGCAATGAGCCGTGCGCCCTGGGCGAGGCGCAGGGCGACGGTGTCGGGCCGGGCGCCCCCGTCGTTGATGGCGATGCGCAGGCCGCCCGCACCGCGGCGCGCCACGAAATCCGCCACCACGGCGGTCCAGACTTCGCCGAAGCCATGGGCGGCCGTGGCGATCTCGATGGTGCACCGGTCGGGCGCGAGCACCCGCTCCAGCAGCACTTCCAGATTACCGGAGGCGACGATCCCGACGAGGGCCTGGAGCTTGTTGCCCCCGGCGGGGATCGGCGCGTCGAGGGTGTAGCTGAGGCGTTCCATGCTTCACCGTCACCAGTTGCGGAATTGGCTCGGCGGCCGGTACAGGCCGCCTGACGAGAGGGCGAGATCCTTGATGGAGCGGGCGGCGAGCAGGCTACGGTCCGCGTCGAGGGGGTCGATGCCGAGATCTTCCGGCCTGCGAATCACGCCGCGCTCGCGCAGGCGCGCCACCATGCCGGCATCGCGCCGGCGCCCGATCTCCGTGTAGCCGGCCACCCCCCGAATCGCCTGCTCGCGCTCGTCGACGTTGCGGCACAGCAGGAGATTGGCGATGCCCTCCTCGGTGACGATGTGGGTGACATCGTCGCCGTAGACCATCACGGGCGCGAGCGGCAGATCGAGCGTCTCGGCGAGCGCGAGGGCATCGAGCCGCTCGACGAACAGGGGTACGTTGGCATCCCCGAATGTCTCGCCGATCTGCACCACGAGCTTGCGGCCCCGGCGCAAGGGGGCGGGCGTATCGGGATCGGCCTCCGCACCGGCCTTGAGCCAGGGCACGCTCGGATGGCGCCGGCCGCGTGGGTCGGACCCCATGTTGGGCGCCCCACCGAAGCCCGCGATGCGGTTGGTGGTGACCGTCGAGCTGTGACCCGAGAGATCGATCTGCAGGGTCGAGCCGATGAAGAGGTCGCAGGCATAGAGGCCCGCGGTCTGGCAGAAGGCCCGGTTGGAGCGTAGCGACCCATCCGAGCCCGTGAAGTAGATGTCTGGCCGGGCGGCGATGTAATCGTCCATCCCGACTTCCGAACCGAAGCAGTGGATCTGCTCGACCCAACCGGCCTCTATGGCGGGGATCAGGGTCGGGTGCGGGTTCAGCGCCCAGTGGGTGCAGATCTGTCCGCGCAGACCGAGCGCTTCGCCGTAGGTCGGCAGCAGCAGCTCGATGGCGGCGGTGTTGAAGCCGATGCCGTGGTTGAGTCGGCGAATGCCGTAGGGCGCGTAGAGGCCCTTGATCGCCAGCATCGCCGTGAGGATCTGGGTCTCGGTGATGGCAGCGGGATCGCGGGTGAACAGGGGCTCGACGTAGAACGGCTTGCCCGCGTCGACCACGAAATGGACCCGGTCGCCGGGGATGTCGACGCGGGGCACCCGGTCGACGATCTGGCCGACCTGCGCCACCACGAGGCCGTCCTTGAAGCTCGTGGCCTCGACGACGGTGGGCGTGTCCTCGGTGTTGGGGCCGGTGTAGAGATTTCCGTCGCGGTCGGCGCTGACGGCCGCGATCAGGGCGACCTGCGGCGTCAGGTCGATGAAGTAGCGCGCGAAGAGCTCAAGGTAGGTGTGAACCGCACCGAGGGCGATCTGTCCGCCGTAGAGCATCCGGGCGATGCGCGCCGCCTGCGGGCCGGAATACGAATAGTCGAGCCGACGCGCGATCCCCTTCTCGAACACGTCGAGATGGGACGGGAGAACGATGCCCGACTGCACCATGTGGAGGTCGTGGATCACCCCCGGGTCGACCTCGGCCAGGGCGTCGGCCAGGACGTCGGCCTGCTTCTGGTTGTCGCCTTCGAGGCACACCCTGTCCCCCGGTCGGAGGACCGCTTCGAGGAAGGGCGCGAGATCGGACAGGGCGACGACCTTGCCGCGGGCGAAGGGGGCGCCGGCCGCGATGCGCGCCGCGCGGGCACTCCCTTGCGTCGCCCAGTCCCTCATGGTCGGCCTCCGTGAAGCGGATAGCTAATATGCAATCATGCAGCTCTTTGTATGCAATTGGCAAGGCAGTGCATACGGGACTGGGCGGCTCTCGCACAATGTGGCCGCTGACTGCGCGTTTCCGCCGCATTCATCGAACCTTCAACCTATCCCTGTCTCATTCCCGTGCGGATTCGATGCGACGCACGGTGTTGTCGGACCTCAGGGTCCGAACGCATCACGGAGACGGGAGCGGCTCTCGCAGACCAGCCGAGAGAAGCGACCCGTAGCGCGATTCAACAGGTGGCAACCGCGAAACCCCGAGGCGCACGCCCGCATGGAGGCGATACCTCGGGGGCTCGCGCTCAAGCGACCGGCCGCGCGCCTGCAAGCATGAGGGGGATCGACACGTGTTGAATGAGAAGCTCATCGCACCCGAGACCGGTGAGGACGCAGCCGGTCAGGCGAGCGTCCACCGGGCGGTCGCGCGCACATTGCCCGTCGTCTCCACATCGGGCGACGCCGTGGCCGACCTGCGCGAAGCGATCCTCGCCAAGCTCGCCTACGCCATCGGCAAGACCCCGCAGAATGCCCGCGAACGCGACTGGTTCGCCGCGACCGCTCTGGCACTGCGCGACCGGATCGTCGATGCCTGTATGGCGAACGGTGAATCCGTGCCGAACAAGCGGGTCTACTACCTCTCCCTCGAATTCCTCATCGGCCGTCTGCTGTCGGACGCGATGAACAATCTCGGCCTCGTCGAGACCACACGCGCGGCCTTGCGCGACCTCGGCGTCGACCTCGACACCGTCGAGGGCGCCGAACCCGACGCGGCCCTGGGCAATGGCGGCCTCGGGCGCCTCGCCGCCTGCTTCATGGAAAGCATGGCGAGCCTCTCGATCCCGGCCATCGGCTACGGCATCCGGTACGACCACGGCCTGTTCCGGCAATCCCTGGAGGATGGCTGGCAGAAGGAAGCCCCGGAGACCTGGCTCGCCGAGGGCAACCCTTGGGAATTCGTCCGCCCGGAGGCGACCTACACCATCGGGTTCGGTGGCCATGTCACCATGTCGGCCGTGTCCGAGGGCGTGATTCGCCGTCACTGGCACCCGGCCGAGACGGTTCAGGCGGTGGCCCACGACGTGCCGGTGGTGGGCTGGCGCGGGCGCCACGTGAACACCCTGCGCCTTTGGAAGGCCGAAGCGGAAGCGCCCGTCGAGCTAGCACGCTTCAATGGCGGCGACCATATCGGCGCCGTGGCCGCGCGGTCCCGGGCCGAGGCGATCTCACGGGTGCTGTATCCGAGCGATTCGTCGGATTCCGGCCAGGAACTGCGCCTGCGCCAGGAGTACTTCTTCACCTCCGCGTCCCTGCAGGATCTCGTGCGCCGGCACGCGGCCGAGCGCGGCGATCTCCGCACCCTGCCCGACCACGCCGCGATCCAGCTCAACGACACCCATCCGGCCATCGCCGTCCCGGAACTGATGCGCCTCCTCCTGGAGGATCACGGCTTCAACTGGGAAGACGCCTGGCACGTCACCACCAACACGCTCGGCTACACCAACCACACCCTGCTGCCCGAGGCCCTGGAGACGTGGTCCGTCGAGCTGATGGAGCGGGTGCTGCCGCGCCACATGCAGATCATCTACCTCATCAACTGGATGCACCTCGAGGAGCAGGGCAGGCACGGCCGGGCGGATGCGGCGCAGCTCGCCTCCGTGTCCCTCATCGAGGAGGCCAACGGCAAGCGTGTGCGCATGGGGCACCTCGCCTTCCTCGGCGCGCGGCGGGTCAACGGGGTCTCGGCCCTGCACACGGACCTCATGCGCTCGACGGTCTTCAAGGATCTGCACGCCCTCGATACGGACAAGATCGTCAACAAGACCAACGGCATCACCTTCCGCCGCTGGCTGCACAACTGCAATCCGGAACTGACGCGCCTCGCCGTCGAAGCCGTGGGCGCCGGCGTCCTCGACAATCCCGAGCTGCTGACCGGGCTCGCCGACCACGCTTCGGACACCAGCTTCCAAGACCGCTACCGGTCCATGCGCCGTGCCCGCAAGGAGGCGCTGGCCCGGGTGGTGGTCGAGCGCACGGGCGTCACCATCGATCCGTCGAGCCTGTTCGACGTACAGATCAAGCGCATCCACGAGTACAAGCGCCAACTCCTCAACGTCATCGAGACGGTGGCACTCTATCAGGCGATCAAGGCCGAGCCGCACCGGGACTGGACGCCCCGGGTCAAGATCTTCGGCGGCAAGGCCGCGCCGAGCTACGTCCAGGCCAAGCTGATCATCAAGCTCGCCTGCGACGTCGCCCGGGTGGTCAACGACGATCCCGATGTCGCCGGGCGCCTCAAGGTGGTGTTCCTGCCGAACTATTCGGTGAGTCTGGCCGAGGCGATCATCCCGGCAGCCGACCTGTCGGAGCAGATCTCCACCGCCGGCATGGAAGCGTCCGGCACCGGCAACATGAAGCTCGCGTTGAACGGTGCCCTCACCATCGGCACCCTCGACGGCGCGAACATCGAGATCCGCGATCATGTCGGTGCGGACAACATCTTCATCTTCGGCCTCGACGCGGCTGGGGTGCAAGCCCGCATGAACGAGCCGGACTACGCCGGGGCCGCCATCGCCGCCTCGCCGCGCCTCGCGGCCGCCCTCGACCTCATCGGGACCGGTGGATTCTCGCCCGACGATCCCGCCCGGTTCCGGCCCATCGTGGACAGCCTCGTCCACGACGACCGCTACCTGCTGACCGTCGATTTCGAGGATTACTGGCGCGCCCAGCGGGCCGTCGACACGGCCTGGAACGATCCGGCCGCGTGGTGGCGCTCGGCCATCCTCAACACGGCCCGGATGGCCTGGTTCTCGTCCGACCGCTCCATGCGCGAATACGCCGCCGAGATCTGGCGCGTTCGGGTCGCCTGACGCTCAGGCATCCAACCGTCGCTCGAACACGACACCCCGGCCGATCCCCATCGGCCGGGGTGTCGTCACTTGGCAGATCTCAGTGCGCGGTCCCGAACGCCGCATGCAGCAGGGTATGCTGCGCGGCGACGGGGCTCGCGACCGCGACGGGAGCCGGACGCTCGTCGGTGATCAGCCCATCGAGGTGGAGGATGCGGGCATGCATCCGGCGCGAGCGCACGATGAGGTCCTGCAGACGGGCCGGCAGGATCCCGAAGACGTCCGCCTTGAACGGATCGGGGGTGGCGAGGCGCACCCGAGTCTTCTCTTCCAAGGCCTCGTTGGGCGTCAGCTCGCCCTCGGCGACGGCGCGCTGCACCAGGAGCCAGGACGCGATCTGCATGAGGCGGGTGGTCAGCCGCATGGTCTCGCTGGCGTAGCTGAGGGTGCCGTCCCGCGACATCAGGCGCGACTCGTCGCGGCCCTCGCCATCGAGATAGGCCGCCGCCTCCTCCACCATGGTCATGCCTTCGCGAAACAGCGTCTTGAAGGCATCGGAGCCCACATAGGTATCACCGAAACTGACCCAGTCCCGCTCGTCCCGAATCGTGACGTCGAATCCGTTCATCGTGCCTCCCGTGCGGCGCTTCGTCGGTCCATCGTCCCGATCGGGGACAATCCCGCCGCTTTCATCCGATGGTCCGCAATGCTAACGCCGCGAACGAGCGAGCGCCTCTTTCACCTAAAGTTAACCTTAACTCGAGCGGGCGCGGGCAGCCTGTTCCACGGCCTTCGATCCGCCGATGCGCGTTGACTCGGCGCCGGCCATCCGCCATAAGCCGCGCCATCGCGACGCGGCGCCCTTCTGGGCGCTCTTCGCGCTTGCAGACACATTCTGGACGAGTGACGGGGCCTGCACTGGCGTTGAAGCCTGCGGCACCCATCCTTGGCCATCGGAGATCGTGCCGTGAAGAGAACCTATCAGCCCAGCAAGCTCGTGCGTAAGCGTCGCCATGGGTTCCGTGCCCGCATGGCGACCGCCGGCGGCCGCAAGGTCATCGCCGCCCGCCGCGCCCACGGCCGCAAGAAGCTGTCGGCCTGAGAGCGACCGGGGTGCCGTGCCGCCTTCGGGCGGCCGGTCCTGTCTGAACCCGGTCTTATGACCTTGGCCTCCGGCCACGAGATCGGATTGGCCGTGGCGACGATCGGACGGCTCACGCAACGCTCGGACTTCCTGACCGCGGCGAGCGGACGACGCTTCCACACTGAGCGCTTCTCCGCCCAGGGCCGACTGCGCAGCGAGTCTGTGCAGAAGTCCGGCGAGGAACCCGCCGCAGTGGCCGAAGGCCTGCGCATCGGCTTCACCATCACGAAGCGTGTCGGGCACGCCACGGAGCGCAACCGCATCCGGCGGCGTCTTCGCGCGGCCCTGCGCGCGGCGGAAAACGTCTTGCCGAGTCCGGCGGCCGACGTGGTGCTCATCGCTCGGCGCCCGGCTCTGTCCGCCGCGTTCGAGACCCTGATCGAAGACCTGCGCCGCGCCGTACCCATCGTGACCAAGCCGCAGACGCGCAAGGATTCGGCTGGCGAGGCGGCAGTCCGCTCCAGCCCCCGGCGTGGTCGGGGCAAGCCTGCATCCGACAAGCCGATATCCGACCGGCCGGCGTCTGGCGCTGACTCCACGATGCCGCTATTGGCCTCTGGTCCCGGGGCTGACGCCTCGCAGGGCCGCGCCACGGCGCCCTCCCCCATTCCCAACGCATGCGACGGACCGACCGATGGGTAATGACAAGACGAACATGATCGTCGCGATCGCCCTGTCGCTGGCGGTCCTGCTCGGCTGGAACTACTTCATCGCCGCCCCGCGCGTCGAGCAGCAGCGTCAGGCGACCCTCCAAGCCCAAGCGCTCCAGGGCAAGGCGGCGACCTCGGCCGACGGCGTACCGAGCCCGAGCCCGAAGGAAGGCGGCCCGGCCGCCCCCGTGCCCGGGACCCTTCCGGGTGCCACCGGCAACGGCCAAGGCGCGGTCGAGCCCCGCGAGGCGGTGATCGCCCGCTCGCCCCGCGTGACCATCGACACGCCGGCACTCGCCGGCACCATCGCCCTCAAGGGTGGCCGCATCGACGACGTCCTTCTCAAGAACTACCACGAGACCGTGGACGACAAGAGCCCGCGCATCGTGCTGCTCTCCCCCACCGGCACGGCCAATCCCTATTACGGCGAATTCGGCTGGGTCGGCCAGAATGCCGGCCCGCTACCCGGCGGCGACACGGTCTGGACCGCCGACGCCACCACCCTGTCGGTCGGCAAGCCCGTCACCCTGAGCTTCGACAACGGCGCCGGCCTGGTCTTCCGCCGCATCATCGCCGTGGACGACAAGTTCATGTTCACGGTCCGCGACGAGGTCGAGAACAAGGGTGCGGCCGCCGTCAGCCTTTACCCGTACGGCCTCGTCTCGCGCTGGGGCAAGCCGACGACGCAGGGCTACTACGTGCTCCACGAGGGCATGATCGGCGTGCTCGGCGCCGAGGGCCTGCAGGAATACACCTACGACCACCTCGCCAAGGAGCCGGTGCTCGGCAACGTCACCACCAAGGGCAAGGCCTGGACCGGCGTCACCGGTGGCTTCGTCGGCATCACCGACAAGTACTGGGCCGCGGCAGCGATCCCCGATCAGGCGGCGCCATACACCGGCAGCTTCACCGAGCGCACGGACGGCGCCACCAAGGTCTATCAGGCGAGCGTGCTCGGCGGCGTGCGCGTCGTCGATCCCGGCGCCACGGCGACGGCGACCCAGCAGCTCTTCGCCGGGGCCAAGGAAGTCAACACCATCAACGGCTACCAGAAGGACCTCGGAATCGAGAAGTTCGATCTGATGATCGACTGGGGCTGGTTCCACTTCATCACCAAGCCGATGTTCCGGGCGCTGGACTTCTTCTTCCACCTGTTCGGGAATTTCGGCGTCGCGATCCTGGTCGTGACCCTGTGTCTGAAGCTCCTGTTCCTGCCCATCGCCAACAAGTCCTACCAGTCCATGGCCAAGATGAAGGCCGTGCAGCCCGAGATGGCCTCCATCCGCGAACGCTACGGCGACGACAAGCTGAAGCAGCAGCAGGCGATGATGGAGCTGTACAAGAAGGAGAAGATCAATCCGGTCGCCGGCTGCTGGCCGGTGCTGATCCAGATTCCGGTGTTCTTCGCCCTCTACAAGGTGCTGTTCATCACCATCGAGATGCGGCACGCGCCGTTCTTCGGCTGGATCCAGGATCTGGCCGCGCCCGATCCGACGAGCTTCCTCAACCTGTTCGGTCTGCTCCCCTACGCGGCGCCGGACATCGTCCACCTCGGCATCTGGCCCATCATCATGGGCATCACGATGTTCATCCAGATGAAGATGAATCCCGCGCCGCCGGACCCGGTCCAGGCGCAGATCTTCACCTTCATGCCGATCGTGTTCACGTTCATGCTCGGCTCTTTCCCGGCCGGCTTGGTGATCTACTGGGCCTGGAACAACACCCTCTCGGTGATCCAGCAATACGTCATCATGCGCCGCAACGGCGTGAAGGTGGAGTTGTGGGACAACCTCTCGGGGATGTTCAAGAAGAAGCCCGCCGACAAGAACGCGCCGGCCAAAAGCTGATCTTTTCGAAAGACGCCGGTCCGACACGAACCGGACCGGCGCCTTCACGGCTCGCCCTCTCCCCGTCGGTCCTCCCTGTCCTGCGACGGGGAGGACCGTCCTGTTTCTCGCGTGTCGGCTCTCGAATGGCGGATACGCCCGCCCCGATCGGTCCCGACCCATGTCTCAATCAGAATCCCAGACCGAAGCCGACGCCGCGCTCCTCGAATCCGGCCGCCTCCTGTTCGCCGGCGCCGCCGACTTCCTCTCCTCCGCCCCCACCGTGGTGGCCCTGCCGCCCATGAAGGGCGTCGAGATCGCCTTCGCGGGGCGCTCCAACGTCGGTAAGTCGAGCCTCGTCAACGCACTCACCGGCCGCAACACCCTGGCGCGGACCTCGCACACGCCCGGCCGCACCCAGCAGCTCAACTTCTTCGACATCGGCGGCCGCCTGACCCTCGTCGACATGCCGGGCTACGGCTACGCGGCGGTGGAGAAGACCAAGGTCGAGGCCTGGACCGACCTCATCCACGATTACCTGAAAGGTCGGGCCAACCTCGCGCGGGTGTTCATGCTCATCGATTCGCGCCACGGCTTGAAAAGCATCGACACCGATGTTCTCGACGGCCTCGATCAGGCCGCCGTGAGCTATCAGGTGGTGTTGACCAAGGGCGACGCCCTGAAGAAATCCGAGATCGAGGCGCGCATCGAGAAGACCCGTGAAGCCCTGTCGAAGCGCCCGGCCGCCTATCCGGAGATCCTGATCACCTCGAGCCGCGACGATCGCGGCGTGCCGGAACTGCGCGCCAGCGTCGCCCGCCTGCTCAAGGAGCGCGGCGCATGACCCTGCCCGACCGCATCCTCATGGCGCTGGGCGCCCTCGCCGGCCTCCTCGGGGTCGCGGCAAGCGCGATGGCGGCCCACCGGGCCGGGGCCGACAGCCTGAAGACGGCCGCGCAGTTCCTGCTGTTCCACGCCCCCACCCTCCTCGGACTGGTGGCCCTGGCCGCCACGGGCGCGACGCACCGTCTCCTCACCCGGCTCGCCGCCGCCGCCCTCGTCGTGGGCCTGGCCCTGTTCTCCGGCGACCTCGCCCTGCGGGCGCTCCACGGCACGCCGCTGTTTGCCATGGCCGCGCCCACGGGCGGGGTCCTGCTCATGGGCGGATGGCTGCTGGCCGCCGTGGCGGCGTTCGTGCCGGTTCGGGGCCGGTCGTGAACCGGTAACGCCTCGCGCGACGGTCGACCCAATGAGCATCGTCTTCAACGAACAGACCAAACTCCTGGCGACTGCGCTCAACACGGCGGCGACATCCTGCTTCACCGTCGGGATCGCAACGCCCGTGGCCGGCTACATCTACAATGTCAGCAATCTGCAGGTGACGTTGAAACCGCTTGCTCTGATGCTGGGGATTGCCGGTTGGCTTACCGCTGCGACCATCCTACATCTGTTGGCGAGGCGTACGCTGAAGGAGCTTACCCCATGACCGAGCTTGCCATTCTCGCATTCGTCGTCACGCCCGCCATCGTCGTCGTGATGGGATATGTCGCCGTCCGCCTGCACGAGGCCGCAGGTCGTCGTCAGGCGCGTGATCCGGTTCCGACATCGAACCGCGCCGCCGGCCAGCGGGCACGATAGAAACTCGAGAACTACCCGACCAACGGCGGCAATTGCGGCGTCGCTCCGTCCGGCAGGGCCGTCCGGGCCATGTTCATGCTCATGGCGAGCAACGTATAGTAGCCGTTGATCCCCGCCATCTCGATGGCGCCCTGCTCGCCGAAGGCCTCGACCACGCGGGCGTAGGTGGTGTCGCTCACCGCCTTGTTGTGGTGAAGCTCCATCGAGAAAGCGTAGACCAACGCCTCTTCCCGACCCATCGCATCGGGACGCCGCCCCTCTTGGATCGCCGCGACGAGGGCCGGATCGAGCCCGGCCTCCACGGCGATGGGCGCATGGATGTGCCACTCCAGCTGCTGGGTCCATTCCCGCGCCGTGATCAGGATGATCAGTTCCGACAGATGCAGGGGCAGCACGCTGCGGTAGCGCAGGTGCAACCCCATGGTGCTGGCGTTGGTCATCAGTTCGGGACTGCGCAGGAGCGGCACGAACGGCCCGAAGACCGGTCCCTTGCGTGCCACGCGAAACGCCTCCGACGCTGCCTTCTGGGCGTCGGTGAGTTGCTCGACCGGAAGTTCCGGCATGCGGTCGGGGTTGGACATCACGCGGCCTACGGCATCACGGGCGGGTGGTAGGTCAGGGTGAAGGCCAATGCCCAGAGCAGGAACAGCACCACCGGGAGGTGGATGATGAGTTGCAGGAAGCTGAAGCCGACGATGTCGCGGGCCTTCAGGCCGAGGATGCCGAGCAGCGGCAGCATCCAGAACGGATTGATGAGGTTCGGCAGGGCTTCCGCCGCGTTGTAGACCATCACCGCCCAGCCGAGATGGACCTGAAGTTCGTTGGCCGCCTGCATCACGTAGGGCGCTTCCAGGAGCCATTTTCCGCCGCCGGACGGCACGAAGAAGCCGAGCACCGCGGAGTAGACGCCCATGGAGATGGGGAAGCTGCCCGTGGTGTTCAGGCTCACGAACGCGTGGGTGATGACGTCGGATACGGACGTGCCGGCCCCGTTCTTCGGCCCAGTGAGCATGGCGCTGATGGCGGCATAGAACGGAAACTGGATCAGGACGGCGGCGGTGGCCGGCACGGCCTTGCCGACGGACTTCAGGAAGTTCTTCGGCCGCCAGTGCAGGAGCAGTCCGAGGGTGAGGAACAGGAAGTTGTAGGTGTTGAGGCTCGAGATCGCGGTGATCCAGGATTGCCGGGCGAATTCCTGCACGAGCCAGCCGACCGCCAGCACCGCGAGGAGCAGAATCAGGATCGGCGAGTGCTCCAGCCACTCGCTCGGCTGGCTCGGACGCGTGGTGTCGGGCTTTTCGCGCGAGACATCGACGCCCATGGATTCCGCGGTGACGGCATTGGCCGGCCCGGGTGCCGAGACGTAGGCGATGATGATGGAGATCACGAATAGGATCACGGCGATCAGCATCGACTGCCACAGGAAGATGGTCTCGCTGAACGGGATCACGCCCGTGATGGCGAGGAGGTTCTTCGGCAGGCTCGCCGGGTTCGCCTGAAGCTGCGCCGCGGACGAACTGAGGCCCATGGCCCAGGTGGCACCGAGCCCCAGATAGGCGGCGGCACCCGCCGCGCGGTAATCCATCTTCAGGTCCGTGCGCCGCGCCAGCGCCCGAGCGAGGAGGCCGCCGAAGATCAGGCTCAGGCCCCAGCTGAGGAACGACGACAGCATGGTGGCCGCCGCCACCAGACCGACGGCGCCGCGACCGGATTTCGGAATCGCCGCGAGGCGGTCGATCAGAGCCTGCACCGGAGGGGCGGTGGCCACGACGTAGCCGCCGATGGTGACGAAGGCCATCTGCATGGTGAAGGGGATCAGGCTCCAGAACCCGTCGCCGAAGCTTTTCGCGATGGCCGCCGGCGGGGCGCCGTTGGCCAGCGCGCCCAGCGCCACGATCACCACCGCGATGGCGACGAAGACGAACGCATCCGGAAACCACTTTTCCGCCCAAGCGGTGAAGCGGATCCCCAAGCGGGACAGTGCCCCCTCGGTGGCCGGGTCCCCCGTCGGGCCGGCGGGCGGGCGGGATGTGTTCGACATGGGCGGAATTCCGTGGCGTTCGGAGCGGTGGCCGCATCTTGCGCAAACCACCGCTACGCTCAAGCGGGCGTCACCGGTGATGAACACGTTCGGCCCGAGATGTCAGACGATCGCTCCGATCTTTGCGGTTCCTTCAAGATTGGAGGCCGAACATCGCTCGTGTGCAGCTTGGACCCGGGGCAATCGCCTCGGACGACGGGGGCGCCGGACCAGGGGGATGTGTTGGCCAAGGCTTCTCAGGGCGTCGATCTCGACCGCCTGATGGCGACCCGGCGTGGACCGCCTCCGTCCGTTCGTGACCTGACGACGGGAAACGATGCGGCACGGCCTGCTCCATCCGGCGGCCGTGCATTCGGCAGCGGAAGGGCCTGGCTCGCCGCGGCGTTGATCAACGTCGGCATCGTGCTCGTCGTGGCGCTGGGAGTGGTTCTCGGGCCGCCCCTCCTCGAATGTCGTCGCCAAGCCGAAATCGGCTTCTTCGCCGGCGACAGCTTCCGGGGATGCCTCCACAAGGCGGCGACCCACCGTCTCGCTCGCCTGGAAAGCCAACTCCGAATGGCCGTACGCGATTCGGGTCACTGACGCGGTTCGATTTCCAGCGCGCGAAACCGCTTGAAACGAACCCGCGACGGGACTAACTAAAGCACATCAGTTCTGGTTGCAGTCTTGAGGCTGCGGTTCGGGAGTGGGCCCCACCGGGTCCGCTCTTTTTTATTGCCGCAAGCTCAGCGCCACCGGATCCCTTCGACCAAGGCCGGACTTTAAGCGCAGCATGGCGGACTCTCCCGAAAAACGTCTGATCACCGAGACCGGCGTCGCCGCGCGCGTCGTCCAGGTCATCGAGGCTTCCATCGAAGGCTTGGGCTTTCGGGTGGTGCGGGTGCGGGTCTCGAGCGCCAACGGCTGCACGGTGCAGATCATGGCCGAGCGGCCGGACGGCACCATGTCGGTGGACGATTGCGAGGCGGTGAGCCGGGCGATCTCGCCGCTCCTCGACCTCGATGACCCCATCGGCAAGCCGTACTACCTCGAGATCTCCTCGCCGGGCATCGACCGTCCCCTGGTGCGGGCCGTCGATTTCGAGCGCTGGGCCGGCTACGAGGCAAAGATCGAGCTCGCCGTGCCCCTCGAGGGTCGCAAGCGGTTCCGTGGGATCATCCGCACGCCCAATCCGGACGGGCTCACGGTGCCCATCGACCTGCCCGACGTGAAGGAAGGCCTGCCGAGCCGGATCGATCTGCCCTTGCGCGATCTCGGCGATGCCTATCTCGTCCTGACGGACGATCTGGTGCGTGAGTCCCTGCGCCGGGGCGGTGGCCCGCCGCCGATGCTGGACGACGAGGACGAGGACGAGGACGGCCCCGAGGCTGAGCCGGCGCCCCCCCTTAAGAAGAAGATTTCACGGCCGCTTAAGCCGAAGGCTTCGGCCCGGCCCAGGCCCGAGAAGATCGAAACCGAAGCGAGCCTCGCCATCAAGGCCCAGAACAAGGCCAAGCCCATCCGCACCAAGGCGGTCCGGGTGAAGGATGACGGCAAGCTTCACTAGAAACGCCCGGATCGCGCTCGAACGCGCGACGCGATCACGAAAAAACCACGACGAAGAGAAGGACGAAAACCGATGGCCGTCGTCAGCGCCAACAGGCTCGAACTCCTGCAGATCGCCGAAGCAGTCGCGCGCGAAAAGGTGATCGACCGCTCCATCGTCATAGACGCCATGGAGGAGGCCATCGCCAAGGCGGCCCGCTCGCGCTACGGCGCCGAGACGGACGTGCATGCCGAGATCGATCCGAAGACCGGCGCGCTCCGCCTGTCACGCCACCTCGTGGTGGTGGATCAGGTCGAGAACGACGCCCGCGAGGTCACCCTCGATCAGGCCCGCCGCTACAACCCCGGCGCCCTCGTGGGCGACGTGATCTCCGACACCCTGCCGCCCTTCGATTTCGGCCGCGTCGCCGCCCAGTCGGCCAAGCAGGTCATCGTCCAGAAGGTACGCGACGCCGAGCGCGACCGTCAGTTCGACGAGTACAAGGACCGCATCGGCGAGGTCGTGAACGGCCTCGTAAAGCGCGTCGAGTACGGCAACGTCATCGTCGATCTCGGACGCGGCGAGGGCATCGTCCGCCGCGACGAGATGATTCCGCGCGAGACCTTCCGCCCCGGCGACCGAATCCGCTCCTACCTGTTCGACGTGCGCCGCGAGGTGCGTGGGCCGCAGATCTTCCTGTCGCGCTCGCATCCGCAGTTCATGGCCAAGCTCTTCGGCCAGGAGGTTCCGGAGATCTACGACGGTATCGTCGAGGTGAAGGCGGTGGCCCGCGATCCGGGCTCGCGCGCCAAGATCGCGGTGATCTCGCGCGATGGCTCCATCGATCCGGTCGGCGCCTGCGTCGGCATGCGCGGTTCGCGCGTCCAGGCCGTCGTCGGCGAGCTTCAAGGTGAGAAGATCGACATCATTCCGTGGTCCGAGGATCAGGCCACCTTCATCGTCAACGCGCTCCAGCCGGCCGAGGTCGTGAAGGTGGTGCTCGACGAGGAGGCCGACCGCATCGAGGTGGTGGTGCCGGACGACCAGCTTTCCCTGGCCATCGGACGCCGCGGCCAGAACGTGCGCCTCGCCTCGCAGCTCACCGGCTGGGATATCGACATCCTCACCGAGGCCGAGGAGTCGGAGCGCCGCCAGAAAGAGTTCGCCGAGCGCACCGCCATCTTCATGGAAGCCCTCGACGTCGACGAGACCGTCGGTCAGCTGCTGGCTGCCGAAGGGTTCCGCAACGTCGAGGAGATCGCCTACGTCGAACCCGGCGAACTCGCCAACATCCAGGGCCTCGACGAGGAAAGCGGCACCGAGATCCAGGCGCGTGCGCAGGACCACCTCGCCCGGATCGAATCGGAATTCGACGCCAAGCGCCAGGAGCTCGGCGTGCAGGACGAGTTGCGCGAGATCGACGGCATCACCACCCCCATGCTGGTGGCGCTCGGTGAGAACGACGTGAAGACCATCGAGGATCTCGCCGGCTGCGCCACGGACGATCTCGTCGGCTACACCGAGGGGCGCGGCCCCGAGGCGACGCGCCACGCCGGCTATCTCGATGGGTTCGAGGTTTCCCGC
Source organism: Methylobacterium sp. Leaf87 (assembly GCF_001422775.1). Lineage (NCBI taxonomy): Bacteria > Pseudomonadati > Pseudomonadota > Alphaproteobacteria > Hyphomicrobiales > Methylobacteriaceae > Methylobacterium > Methylobacterium sp. Leaf87. Next base: position 143,123 of record NZ_LMMI01000034.1, read on the forward strand.
ACGGAAGCCGAGGCCATGGTGATGGCGGCCCGCGTGCATGCCGGCTGGATCGAGGCGCCGACGGAAGCCGCCGAAGCGGACGGTGCGGCCGAGGATGCCGAGGCGCCTGCCACCGCCTGATCGCCGACACCTGAACATCGAGCGGAGGGAACCGGCGAGCCCGGCCCCTCCGTTTTCGCATAAATCCCCCCGTCCCTCAGGATGCCATGGCGCCCATCCCCGACGATCCCATGGCTGTCGATCCCGCGGCCGAGGCAACGGAGACGGAATTGAGCGCGTTGCTCGATGCCGGGCTCGGCCGTGGCCGCCAGGGCGCGGAGCGGAGCTGTATCGTCACCCGCACGAAGCGGCCGCCCGACGGGCTCATCCGATTCGTACTCTCGCCCGACGGTGAGGTGGTGGCCGATCTACGGGCCAGGCTTCCCGGGCGAGGCGCGTGGCTCACGCCGACGCGCGCGGTGGTGATCGAAGCCTTGAAGAAACGCGCGTTCCAACGGGCGTTCAAGACCAAGGACGCTGCGGCACCGGCCGACCTCGCGGACCGAATCGCGGAAGGCCTCCGGGCAGATTTGCGTCAATCCCTGTCGCTCGCCAACAAGGCCGGCTGCGTGGTGGCGGGCTTCGCCAAGGTCGAGGCGGCCATCGGCGACAAGGCCGGCGTCGCGGCGGTGATCCAGGCGCACGACGGCAGCGCCGACGGCCGCCGGAAGATCGCGGCGGCATTGCACCGCCGCCATGGTGATGCCATATCCCGCATTCCCGTCATCGATAGCCTGTCCAATGAAGAATTGGGCGTGGCCTTGGGCCGGGATCATGTGATACATGCGGCTCTCGTCGCAGGAGTCGGGAGTTCCGGCTGCCTTGCGCGTTGGCGTCGGCTCCGTTCCTTCGAAGGTTTGGCGACGACGGCCGAGGAGGCCGGTTCCGCCCGTTATGGGCGAACCACTTCCGATCTGCACGACGACGAAGTGACGGATTCGCCCGGCGCACAGCAGTTTGCCGGTTCTCGGGACGATGGAAACCCTCAGGGTTTGGACTGAATGAGCGATACGAACAATCCGGGCGACAAGACGCAGGCGAGACCCCCTTCGAAGCCGCTGTCCTTGAAGCGCCCGATCGAGCAGGGAACGGTGCGTCAGAGCTTCTCCCATGGCCGTACCAAGCAGGTCGTGGTCGAGACGGTGAAGCGTCGTGTGATCGGCGCGGCACCGGCCGCACCCGTACGGGAAACGACACCTGTCGCTCCGGCGACGCGCGTTGCGCCCCCTCCGCCCCCCGCAGCGCCTCGTCAGGCTCAGCGCTCGGCGTCGGGCGTCGTGCTGCGCACGCTGAGCGAGCAGGAGAGCAACGCCCGCGCGGCCGCCCTCGCCGATGCGAAGCGTCGCGAGGCCGAGGCCAAGCAACGTGCGGAGGCGGATGCCGCCGCCGAACGCGAACGCTTGGCCGTCGAGCAGCGCGAGCGTGAGGCCGCCGAAGCGCGTAAGCGCGACGAGGAAGCCCGTCGGCGTCAGGAAGAAGAGGCTCGCCTCGCCGCCGCCGAGGAAGCGCGCCGCGCGGCCGACGAGGCCGCCAGGGAGGCTTCGAAGGAAGCCGCGAAGGCTGTCGCTGCCGACGACGCGGCGCCTGCACCGGCGCCCACCGTCTCCAAGACGGCGCCGATGCCGGCGGCCCCGACCATCGTTCGCACGCCGCCCGCGGCTCCGCGCGCGCCGGCGGCCCCTGCAGCCACCGCTGCGGCTCCGGTGCGTCCCGCCGCTGCACCTGCAGCGCCTGCGGCACGTCCGCCCCTGACTGCGCGCCCGGCTTCCTCCGAGCCGCGCAAGACGATCACGGCCGACGTGCGCAAGCCGCGCGACCTCAACTTCATGGCCCGCCCCGCCCCGGCCCCCGAGCCGGAGCCCACCACGCCGACGACGGCCACCGCCGCGCGTCCGGCCGGTGCTGCCACCACGGCCCGCACGCCGGGTCGTCCGCAGGCCGCCGAGGAGGAGAACGAGCAGAAGCGCGTGATCCGCCGTCCAGGCATGCCGCTCAAGATCATCACGCCGCCCAAGACCCCGAAGCAGCCGGGCGGCGACCGGAATCGCGGACGTCTCACCATAGCGACCGCGACTTCGGGCGAGGACGAGCGCACGCGCTCCGTCGCCTCGTTCCGCCGTCGCCAGCAGCGTATGAGCGGCAACCGTCACGTCGAGCAGAAAGAGAAGCTCTCGCGTGAGGTGACGATCCCGGAGACGATCACGATTCAGGAACTCGCCAACCGCATGTCGGAGCGGGCCGTGGACGTGATCCGACTGCTGATGAAGCAGGGCGAGATCCACAAGATCACCGACGTGATCGACTCGGACTCAGCGCAGCTCATCGCCGAGGAGCTCGGCCACACCGTGCGCCGCGTCGCGGAGTCGGACGTCGAGGAAGGCCTGTTCAGCGACGAGCCGGAACTGGAGGAGGATCTCGATCCCCGTCCCCCCGTCGTCACGATCATGGGTCACGTCGACCACGGCAAGACCTCGCTGCTCGATGCCATCCGCAAGACCACCGTGGTCTCGGGCGAGGCCGGCGGCATCACGCAGCACATCGGCGCCTACCAGGTCGCGGCCCCCAGCGGCGACATGGTGACGTTCATCGATACCCCCGGCCACGCGGCCTTCACCTCCATGCGCGCCCGTGGCGCCAAGGTGACGGACATCGTCGTGCTGGTGGTGGCGGCCGATGACGGCGTCATGCCCCAGACGGTGGAGGCCATCGCCCACGCCAAGGCGGCGGGCGTGCCCCTCATCCTGGCGATCAACAAGATCGACAAGCCCGAGGCGAACCCGCAGCGGGTCCGTACCGAGCTGTTGCAGCACGACATCCAGGTCGAGTCCATGGGCGGCGAGACCCTCGAATTCGAGGTCTCGGCCAAGACCGGCGACGGTCTCGAGGAACTGCTCGATGGTCTGCAGTTGCAGGCCGAGATCATGAACCTGCGCGCCAACGAGACGCGCGACGGCGAGGGCACGGTCATCGAGGCCAAGCTCGATCGCGGTCGCGGCCCCGTGGCCACGGTCCTCGTGCAGCGCGGCACCCTGTTCACCGGCGACATCGTCGTGGCCGGCGCCGAGTGGGGTCGTGTTCGCGCCCTCATCGACGACAAGGGCGAGAACGTTCCCTACGCCGGTCCCTCGGTACCGGTGGAAGTGCTCGGCTTCAACGGAACGCCGGATGCGGGTGACCGTGTCGTGGTGGTGCCGAACGAGGCCCGTGCTCGCGAGGTCACCGAGTACCGTGCCCGTCAGAAGCGCGAGCGCATCGCAGCCCGCACGGGCGGCGCTAACCGTTCGCTCGTCGACATGATGCGCGACCTCAAGGAAGGCGCCGGCCGCAAGGAACTGGCGCTGGTCGTCAAGGGCGACGTGCAGGGTTCGGTGGAAGCCATCACGGGCGCCCTGGAGAAGCTCGGCAACGACGAGGTGTCGGCGCGCATCCTGCTCTCGGGTGTGGGCGGCATCACCGAGTCGGACATCACCCTGGCGGAGGCTTCCAAGGCCGTCGTCATCGGCTTCAACGTGCGGGCCCACAAGGAAGCGCGCGAGTCGGCCGAGAACAAGGGCGTCGAGATCCGCTACTACAACATCATCTACGACCTCGTGGACGACATCAAAGCGACTTTGTCGGGCATGCTGCCCCCGACGCTCCGCGAAGAGCGCTTGGGCGAAGCCCAGATCCTGCAGATCTTCGACGTGTCGAAGGTCGGCAAGATCGCCGGTTGCCGCGTCACGGACGGCGTGGTCCAGCGTGGCGCCCACGTTCGCCTCATCCGCGACAGCGTGGTCATCCACGAGGGCAAGCTCTCGCAGCTCAAGCGCCTCAAGGACGACGCCAAGGAAGTCATCTCCGGCTACGAGTGCGGTATGTCCTTCGAGAACTTCCAGGACATGCGGGCCGGCGACACCATCGAGTGCTACCGGGTCGAGGAAATCCGCCGCACGCTCTGAGCGTACGGGCAGGATCCAGACGAACAGGGCCGCGACATCCGTCGCGGCCCTGTTCTCGTTTCCGGCCACATCGCACGGCACGCGGGGTTCATCGGTCGGCAGCGGGTGTCCGTCGTTGCACCAGACGGGGAAGATCGACCAGGGCGGGGATCGCGTCCCGCGCAGGCATGCCCTAGTCGCTATGTCGGGCCTTAACCGCATCGTCGAGTTTGGCTGGGGGAAGGCACACGGCCCTCTCGTCGCTGCAGGTGCGAGGCGGCTATATGGGCCGCGGAACGACCGGCATACGGCCCGGTCGAGGCGGGCACGATGCTGAACTCATACGCCCTGCGACGGGCCCTGTCGGACAACAAGTACCGGAAGATCTTCGTCGAGCGGCTCACCGAGCCCCTGCATCTGAACATCATTTCGGCGGGCGTGGCCCTGTTCGGCAGCTACCCGGCCAAGGTCGCCTTCGACCTCGTGGTGCGCCAGCAATACGCTTACCCGATCCTGTTCGCCGCGGAATCGGCGAAGAAGCTCGGCCTCAAGCGGATCGCGATCCTGGAGTTCGGCGTGGCCACGGGAGCGGGCCTCCTCAACATGTGCGCGCTCGCGGCACGCACGGAAGCCGCGACGGGGGTGAGCATCGACGTCGTCGGCTTCGACACCGGCACCGGCATGCCCCCCGCCGTGGATCACCGCGACCTGCCGGAATATTTCCAGGAGGGCGATTATCCGATGGATTTCGAGGCCCTGCGCCGCGCCCTGCCTGAGCGTTGCCGCCTGCTCATCGGCGACGTGGCCGAGACGATCCCGGGCTACCTCGCCGGCGTCGGCCCCGACGCCCCCATCGGCTTCGTTTCGGTGGACGTGGACTATTACTCCTCGACGGTACGAACCCTGCCGGTGCTCGACGGTGCCCCCGACCGGTACCTGCCCATCGTGCCGGTCTACCTCGACGATGTCGCCATGGACGGCTGCAATCCGTGGAACGGCGAGCTGCTGGCGGTGGCCGAATTCAACGCGGCCCACCCCATGCGGAAGATCGCGCCGTTCAACCTCCTGCGGTCGAAGCGCATCTTCAAAAACGCGCAATGGATCGACCGGATGTTCGCCGCGCACATTCACGACCACCCGGCCCGTACCCCGGCGACGGCGAAACGCGCACAACAGGCCTATATCCGGAACGAGTATTTGGGCTAAGAGAGGCCCCTTCGACATCCGCTTCGGTCTGGCCGGCTTCCGTTTTCCAAGCGGCGGCGATCGATGCTCCGTATCAGTGACGGACCGATGGCGGTCTTCCCCTCGAGCTCCGTCCGCCGGGCGGTGGGGGGCGGGTCGCCAACCCTCCGTTCCGACAAGACGATCAGAACCGTTCATGGCTCAGAGACAGACCCCGACCGGACCGAGGCAGCGCCAGCAGCGCGTGGCCGAGCTCGTCCGCCACGCCATCGCGGAGGTGCTCCAGCGCGGCGACATCCAGGATCCGGTGCTGAGCGCGCACGTCATCACCGTGCCGGAGGTCCGCATGTCGACGGACCTGAAGCTCGCCACGGCCTACATCATGCCGCTCGGCGGCCAGAACGAAGCACCGGTGATCGCCGCCCTGGAGCGCAACAAGAAGGCCCTGCGCCAGGAGGTGGCCCGCCGGGTGAACCTCAAGTTCGCGCCCGACCTGCGCTTCTTACGCGATGCGACCTTCGACGAGGCCGACCGGATCGACGCCCTCCTGCGCACGGACAAGGTCCGGCGCGACCTCGACGCGCAGAAGTCCAACGAGGACGGACCGGACCCGGAGGCGGCCTGATAGTTCCGTCGGTGTCCCGAAGCGGACCCCGAACGTCCGACCAGGGGACGCCGTAGCATTCCCGCGCCGATCTTTTTTCCAGACACCAAGACCGGACGGCCCTGGCCCCGCGTGCGCCCCGTCCCTCGACCGAGGACAGCATGACCAACGACACGACCATCGAATCCCCCGATGAGGGTGTTCCGCCGCCCCTCGGCGCGGACGACACGGCCGCCGATGCTCGCCCCGCCGAAGGACGCCGGCCGCCGCGCGGCGGGCCACGGCCCGACCGCCCCAAGCGCCGCGACGTCAACGGCTGGGTGATCCTCGACAAGGGCGTCGGCATGACCTCGACCCATGCGGTCGCGGTGGTGAAGCGCGCCTTCAATGCCAAAAAGGCCGGCCATGCCGGCACCCTCGACCCCCTGGCATCCGGCATCCTTCCCATCGCGCTGGGTGAGGCGACCAAGACCGTTCCGTTCGTCATGGACGGCCGCAAGGCCTACGTGTTCACGGTCACCTGGGGCATCGAGACGGACACGGACGACGCCGAGGGGCGCCCCGTCGCCACCAGCGAGAGCCGGCCCGAGCGCGGGGCCGTGGAAGCCGCTTTGCCGAGCTTCGTCGGCGCCATCGAGCAGGTGCCGCCGCGCTACTCGGCCATCAAGATCGCCGGGGAACGCGCCTACGACCTCGCCCGCGACGGCGAGGAGGTGGTGCTTGTGGCTCGCCCCGTCCAGATCGACCACCTCGCCGTGGTGGAGCATGACGGACAGCGCACGGTGATCGAGGCGGAGTGCGGCAAGGGCACCTATGTGCGGGCGCTCGCCCGCGACCTCGGGCGGATGCTCGGCTGCTACGGCCATGTCTCGGCCCTGCGCCGTACCCGCGTCGGTCCCTTCGCCGAGGCCGAATCCTGCGTCGTCGCCACCCTCGAGGAAGCCGGCCCCGACGGGAACGGTCCGCACCTTCATCCCGTCGAAACGGCCCTCGACGCCGTTCCGTCGGTGCCCGTCTCCCGCGACATGGCACTACGCCTCATGCGCGGTCAGGCGGTGATCCTGCGTGGGCGCGACGCCCCGGTGGAGGGCAAAGCCTTCGCCACCTGCGGCGGCATCCTGGTGGCGGTCGGCGATGTCGAGCGCGGCGAACTGGTGCCGCACCGGGTGTTCCATCTCGGCGGTACCGCGCCCCAGCGGGGCTGAACCGGACCTCAGGCCGGGTCGCCCTATTCGGGCGTGCCCGACCGGAGGGGCAGCCCGGTCTCGATGACGCGCGCCCAGAGCGAGGCGCCGTACGGGGCGGCCGCATCGTTGAAATCGTATTCCGGGTGGTGCAGTCCGGCGCTGGCTCCGTTGCCGAGGAAGATGTAGGCACCGGGCCGGTGGGCGAGCATGTAGGAGAAATCCTCCGCCGCCATCATGGGCGCCACAGCGCGCTCGACCTGTGATTCGCCCACGAGACCGGCCGCCACGTCGGCGATGAAATCCGTCTCCGCCGGGTGGTTCTCGGTCACCGGGTAGCCGCTGCCGAACACGATGCTTCCGTGTGCGCCGAAGGCCGCCGCGACGTTGGTGACCACCGCTTCGATGCGGCCCTGGACCAGAGTCCGCACGGGTTTCGACAGGGCCCGCATGGTCCCCCGCAGGGTCACGCATTGCGGCAGGACGTTGAAGGCCTCTCCGGCTTCCAGAGCGCAGACCGAGACCACGGCGCTGTCGAGGGGGTCGACGGAACGCGCCACGATGGATTGGAGGGCAACCACGACGTGGCTCGCCACCAAGACACTGTCGATGGCCGCGTGCGGCTGTGCGGCGTGGCCGCCCTTGCCCTCGACGGTGATGGTGAAGCGGTCGGTGGAGGCCATGATCGGGCCGGGCCGAATGGCGAAGTGACCGACCGCCAGACCCGGAATGTTGTGCATGCCGTAGACGGTCTCGATGCCGAAGCGCTCCATGAGCCCATCGCGGACCATGGCCTCGCCGCCGCCGCCGCCCTCTTCCGCCGGCTGGAAGATCATGACCGCCGTTCCGTCGAAGTCGCGGGTTTCGGTGAGATACCGCGCCGCGCCGAGCAGCATGGCCGTATGACCGTCATGCCCGCAGGCATGCATCTTCCCGGGGTTCGTCGAGCGATAGGGCAGATCGCGCACTTCCCGGATCGGCAGTGCGTCCATATCCGCGCGCAGGCCGATGACCCGGTTCGAGCCGTGCGCCCGCCCCCGGATCACCCCGACGACGCCGGTACGACCGATGGCGGTTACCACCTCGTCGCAGCCGAAGGCCCTGAGCTTGTCGGCGACGAAGCCAGCGGTCCGGTGGACGTCGTATTGCAGTTCCGGATGGGCGTGCAGATCGTGGCGCCAGGCGGTGATCTCCGGCGCCAGGGCTGCGATCCGGTCGAGGACGGGCATGGGACTGACTTTCGAAGGGGCGGCCCCTCTCAGGATGGACTTCGGGTGACAAACGCAAGACGGCCCAGCAAACAAGGGGCCAGACGCGTGATCGGGCCCACGACCGCATCGAACCTACCCGATTTCGGGATGTGGCGGCGAATCACCCGGTGATGGCCTCGCGCGCCCCGTCGGCCCGGCGCAGGCGAAGGGCGTTGGCCAGCACGAAGACGCTCGACACGGCCATGGCGGCCGCAGCCAGCACCGGCGACAGCAGGGGGCCGCCGAAGGCGTGGAGCAGGCCCGCCGCCACGGGGATCAGGGCGACGTTGTAGGCGAACGCCCAGAACAGATTCTGCCGGATGTTGCGCATCACCGCCCGCGACAGACCGATCGCGGTGACGAGGCCGTCCAGGGCACCCGACATCAGCACCACGTCGGCACTCTCGACGGCGATGTCCGTACCCGTGCCGATGGCGATACCGATCTCCGCCTCCGCCAGGGCCGGTGCATCGTTGATCCCGTCGCCGACGAAGGCCACGGTGCCGAAGCGTGCCCGCAACGCGTGCACGGCCTCGACCTTGCCGTCGGGAAGAAGCGCGGCGAAAACCGTGTCGATCCCGAGGGTTCTGGCCACGCCTTCGGCGGCACCGCGTGCGTCGCCGGTCACCATGGCGACGGCGAGGCCGCGCCTCTTCAGGGCTGCGACGGCCTCGGCTGCACCCGGCTTGATCGGATCGGCGACGGCCACGAGGGCGGCCGAGCGCCCATCCACGGCGACGTAGAGAGGACTGCGGCCTCGCATCTCCAGGGCGGCGGCCTGCGCGGCGAGTGCGGCGGTGGGGATACCGAGCCGGGCCATGTGGCGGTCCGCCCCGACCGCCACCGATCGGCCGGCGACGCGCCCGGTGATGCCGTACCCCGGCGAAGCCTCGAACTCGGTCACCGGCGCGAGGGTAAGCCCCCGCGCTTCGGCCGCTTCCACGATGGCACGGGCGACGGGATGTTCCGAACGCGCTTCGAGGGCCGCGGCCAGCGCCAGAACCTCGTCGTCCGAGAAGTCCGGTGCCGGCACGAGATCGGTGAGGCTCGGACGACCCTCCGTGAGGGTCCCGGTCTTGTCGAGGGCAACCACCCGCGCATCGCGCAAAGCCTGGAGAGCGGTGCCACTGCGAAACAGAACGCCGCGTTCGGCCGCTCGCCCCGTGCCGACCATGATCGAGGTCGGCGTCGCCAGGCCCATGGCGCACGGACAGGCGATGATGAGCACCGCGATGGCGTTGACCAGGGCGAAGCCCAGGGCCGGGCTCGGGCCGAGGACGAACCAGGCGACGAAGGTCAGGGCCGAGACGATCATGACGGCGGGTACGAACCAGGCGGTGACCCGATCGACCACGGCCTGGATCGGGAGCTTACCGCCCTGCGCGGCCTCGACCATGGCGACGATCCGGGCCAAGGCCGTTTCGGTCCCGATGGCTCCGACGGCGAGGTCGAACCCGCCCGTGGTGTTGAGCGTCCCGCCGATGACGGCATCGCCGACGCCCTTGGAGACGGGCACGGGCTCGCCCGTCACCATGCTTTCGTCGACGAAGCTCGTTCCCGCGACCACGGTGCCATCGGCCGAGACGCGCTCGCCGGGGCGGACCCGCACCACGTCCCCGAGGCGCAGATCCGCCTGCGCCACGGACCGCTCCCTGCCGTCGCGGATCACACGGGCAGTGGTGGGCGACAGACCCACGAGGCGGGCGATGGCGGCACCCGTACGGCCCTTGGCCCGTGCCTCCAGGGTGCGCCCGAGGAGGATGAGGGTGACGATGAGCACCGCCGCCTCGAAATAGAGATGCGCGGTGCCGGGCGGCAGCCAATGCGGGGCGAAGGCCGAGACCAGGGAGTACAGGTAGGCCGCGCCGGCCCCGAGGGCGACGAGGGCGTTCATGTCGGGGTGACCGCGCAGGAGACCCGGAACGCCCTGAACGAAGAAGCGGCGGCCCGGACCGGCCAGGACCAGGGTCGCCAGGATGGTTTGAATCCAGGCCGTGACCATCGTCCCGGTGGCATGGTGAAGGCCGGGGACGAGGTGGCCGCCCATATCGAGGACGACGACGGGTGTTGCCAGGAGAGCGGCGACAAGAAGATCGCGCCGGAGGGTGGCGCTTTCCGCCCGCCTGCGGCTTTCGGGTGTCTCCCGCGCGGCGACGGTGCCCGAAACGGCCTCGTAGCCCGCCCCCCTTACGGCTGCGGCGAGTTTATCGAACGCGACCACCCCTTCCGTATGACGCACGGTGGCGCGCCCCGTGGCCAAATTGACGGACGCTGCGATCACCCCCGGGACGCCCACGAGGGCACGCTCGGCTCGAGCCAGGCAGGAGGCGCAGGACAGGCCGGTGATATCGAACGCCGTCGTCGCTTCCGGGACGCCGTAGCCCGCCCGGGCGATGGCTTCCACGGCCGCCCCCGCACCGGTGCCGTCGAGGCGCAGGCTGGCACGCCCCGTTGCGAGGTTGACCACAACCTCCGATGCTCCCGGCAGCGCCGTCAGGGCACGCTCTACCCGCCCCACGCAGGAGGCACAGGACAAGCCGGTGACCGGAAAGTCGAAGCGGTTGGGCAACGAAGGAGGAGAGGCGTGCGCAGGGCGTGTCATGCTCCTCATGTGGGGCTTGGGCCCGGGGAGGAAAATCGAACGTGGGCGCACGCCCGGTATGTCGCAAATGCGTCGCGCTCGGGGGATTCGTCCGAGCGCATGGGCTCACCGTCCGGCCGTCTCGGCCGCGTTGCCGGGCTCCATGACGAATTCGGGAAAGGACACCCGCACGGTGGTCCCGGCACCCGGAGCGCTCTCGATGACGAGGCGGCCACGGTGGCGGTTGACGATATGCTTGACGATGGCGAGGCCGAGGCCCGTGCCGCCTTGATCCCGACTCGAGGCGACGTCGACGCGGTAGAATCGCTCCGTCAGGCGCGGGATGTGCTCGGGCGCGATGCCGGGGCCTTCGTCACGCACGGCGAGCACGATGCGGGCGCGGCGTGGCGGCAACTCCACGAGGCGGGCGACCGAGACGGCGACGCGGCCGCCGCGGCCGCCATATTTCACGGCGTTTTCGACGAGGTTCTCGACCACCCGAAGGAGTTCGTCGCGTTCGCCCGGCATTGGGTGGACGCCGTCCGCCTCGAACGTCACTTCGACGCCGCGCTCCCGCGCAAGGGGACTTTGCGTCTCGACCATCTCGCGGGCGATCCGGGCGAGATCGACGGGCTTCGTCGGTGGCACATGCTCGCGCAGTTCGATGCGGGACAGGGACAGCAGGTCGTCGATGAGGCGCGTCATTCGATGCGCCTGGGTCTTCATGATGGCAAGGAAGCGCTCGCGGGCCGGGGCGTCGTTCCGGGCCGGCCCCTGAAGAGTCTCGATAAAGCCGAGGAGCGAGGCGAGCGGGGTGCGCAGTTCGTGGCTCGCGTTGGCGACGAAATCCACCCGCATCGCCTCCAAGCGTCGGGCCGAGGTGAGGTCACGCAGGAACAGGACGACGTTGGGCTGGCCGCCCGCTGGCCCGTCGGGCATCGGCAGGGCGCCGATCTGCACCTCGAAGGCACGCTCCGTGGGCACCCGGGTGGCGTAGAGCGTCTTCAGGGGGGCGCCGGTGCGCAGCACCTCCTCGATGCCATCGAGAACGTCGGGCGCGCGCAGGGCGAACGAGAGCGGATGGCGAAGCTTCAGGGCCGGAAGGAGCGCGCGGGCGGCGGGATTGACCTCGATGACCACGGCGCGCCGGTCCACCAGGATCACCGGATCGGGAATGTTGGCAAGGAGCGCCTCGGCGACGGAATGCCGTGCGTGGGCAGAGGCCTCCGGGGCTGCCCGGATACGGGTGCGGAACAGACCACCGACGAAGCCTCCGAGGGCGAGGGCCGCGACGGAGGCAGCGACCCACGGCGCATCCAGAGTCCCGCGCGCCCAAGCGCCCAGGCCGAGAACGACGCTCGCGCACGCGGCGGCGGTCCAGGCGGATCGACGCGCGCCCCGTGCCATGCTGCCCTCCCTGCCGCTTTTCAGACGGCGGCGATCACGTCCCTTCAGCGCGCCGGAGACGCCCGGCACGGACGCGCTTCAGCACTTCGTAGCCCCCCAACATCGACAGGGCGATGACGAACGGCACGAGGTAGTAGCAGACCCGGAACAGCAGCAGGGAGCCGAGCACCTGATCGCGCGGCAGGCTCGATAGGGCGAGCAGGATCGTCGCTTCGAACACACCGAGGCCGCCGGGCGCATTCGAGGCGATGCCCAGCATGGCGGCGAGCACGTAGATGGCGACGAAGGTCGTGAAGCCGATGGAGGTTTCGGCCGGCAACAGCACGTACAAGGTGGCGGCGGCCGCGCAGACGTCGCCGATGCCCACTACCATCTGGCTCAACGAAACCGAAGCTCCGGGTAGCTCGAGGCGCCAGCCCTTCACCCGAACGCTGCGGCGCTTGAGCGACACCCAGGCGAGGTAGGCGACGACGGACAGGAGTGCGGCGAGGCCGACCCCCTGGTTGAGGCGGATGCTTGTGAAGGTGAGCCCGGCGAGTTGCCCGGCCTCCGCGATGAGGCTCAATCCCAGCACCACGCCCATGCCGAGCCAGAAGGTGAAGCCGGCGATCACCGTGAGGGCGGCGATCTTGGCGGCGCTCAAGCCGCGGCCGGAATAGATCCAGTAGCGGATGGTGCCGGCCGTCAGCAGCGGGAAACCGAGGGTGAAGCTCACCGCATAGCTGGTGAACGAGGCGAGCGCCGTCGTGCGGTAGGGGACAACGATCTGGAGTTGTCGCAGGGCCAGGGCGTCGTAGCAGGTCAGGAACAGATAGCTCACGGCGACGAACAGGAAGGCGAGTCCGAGCTGTCCCGGTGTCGCCGCCGTGAAGGCCGCGTGGAGTTCGGCCCACGTGACCGTCTCGACGAGCCGCCACAGGACGTAGACCGACACGGCGAAGATCACGATGCTGGCGATGGTGCCGATCCAGGCGTAGCGCCCCTTGAAGGAACGCTTGGCGGCGGGAGCCGCGGGGATATCGCTGGGGCGGGAATCGCTGGAATGAGCATCGTCGGGCTCGACGCCGGACGCGTCCTCGCCGATCGTCTCGGCCCGGCCGAGCTCCTTGTGCTGTCCCGCAAAGTTCATCGTATCGGCGTCCGCCTCCGCCGGGCACCCCGCTCGGCCTTGGCGGCGGCATGGATGGCCCGGGCTTGTGCCGGACCGCGGCCCGTGGCCCGCATTTAGGGGCATCGGCCGGCAATTGCCAGCGATGGACCGATCTTGCCCGTGGGTTGCACTGGATCGGAGCATCCCGTCAGGCCAGGATGGCGCCGGCTTCGCCGAAGCCCCGTCGGATGCGTTCGGCGACGCTGGGCGCCGTACAGACATAGGTCGGGCTCGGATGCGGCACCGCGATCACCGGCAGGTCGGGCCGCAGACTCGCGAGTGCGGGACGGCTCAGTCCTGCCACGCGCCCGGCCAGAACCACGACGCGCAGGCGTGGCAGACAGGTGAGCAACGGCTCCAGGTAGGGCGCGGCTGCGGCGATTTCGGATCGGCGCGGCGCGCGGTTGCGTGCGCCCGGCGCGTGGATCACCCACGGGACCGCATTCCAGATCACCGTGTCGCCCCGTGCGATGCCAGCCTCTTGGAAGAAGCGAAACAAGTTGGCGGCCGTCTCCGTGGGGTTGTCGCGCGAAACGAAGCCGGTACCGCGCGGGCCCGGCGTTTCCAGCAACAGCAGAAGCCGCGCATCGACACCGCCATCGAGGGGGTCCGGCTCCGGCACAGAGGCGTCCCGCTCGGCCGCGATGCGGTGGGCGAGCATGCGCAAGGGTGCGAGATGCGGAGTCGCCAGGAGGTCACGGCGCGCGGCGAGGTCGGCGGGGTCCCGCAGGCTTTTCGGGCGATTCGGGATCACCCGACGAGGCGTACAACAGGGTCCGGCAGGGCGCCGCTCAGCCGGAAGCGTTCGACGCCGCCCTCCCGTGCCAGTTGCTCGGCGAGGTTGTCAGGTCCGCCGAACTGAAAGCCGAGCTGGCTCGCATAGGCCGCGCAGGCCGCGTACTTGGCCGCTTGTGCCGCCGCACCGAACGCGATGACCTGCACCGGCAGTTCGGCGAAGCGATCGCGCAGGGGCTCGCGCGGTTCGGCGTCCCGCACGGTGTAGGGAAAGTCGCGCCACCACAGGATCGGGACGCCGGTGGCGATGGTCGTGAGGGCGTCCACGACCTGAACGTGATCGACGTGACCGCCGACGGCTTGCGGCGCCAGGATCAGGTCGGGTTGCGTCTCGGCCATGAGTTCTCCGAAGGCGCGCACGAGATCCGGTACGATGCCGTCATCGCCCCGAAGCTCCGCGAACAGCTCGGGCGCGCTGGCATAGCCCCGGTGGGGCGCCTCGCGGAACGGCAGATGCCGTGGCGCAGCGATGCCGAGGGCTCGGGCGGCGTCCGCGTCCTCGTCCCGGCGCAGCGCCATGTAGTCGATCTCCGGCCCGAGACCCTTGTCGGTCTGGCAGGCCAGGGCGAACCCCTTCGGGTCGGCCACCGAGCCGGTGAACACCGTCGCCATGGTGACGTGCCAACCGGCCCGCGCCAGCACCGCGAGGGTGCCGCCGCACGAGAAGGCCGCATCGTCGAGGTGCGGCGACAGGGCGAGAACCGCCGGCATCAGAGCAGGTGGGGTTCGGCGCGAAAGCGACAGGTAGGGTCGGGCGGCAGATCGCCGGCGAAGTCCGTGGCCGGCTTCATGCCCGCGACGGCATCGTACACGTCCATGATCCGGCGTCCGACCGCACCCCAGGAATAGACGCGGCGGCATTCCTCCAGGCCGTCCCGGGCGAGGCGCGCGCGCAGGGCGTCGTCCTCGATCACCCGCGTCAGGGCCTCCGCCAAGGCCGGCACGTCACCGGGCTGGACCATGAGCCCGTTCTCGCCATCGCGCAGACAATCGGACACGCCGACCGAATGGGTCGAGACCACGGCGAGACCCGCCGCCATGGCCTCCAGGATGGTGTTGGAGAAGCCCTCCGCATAGGTCGGCGACACAAACACGTCGGCGGCCCGATAGAGGTCCGGCACCGTGTCGTAATCGGCGTAGCCGGTGAAGCGGATTTCAGACTCCGAAAAGTTCAGTTCCGCGGCGCGGGCCTTCGAGGACTCCACATCCGGTCCAATGCCCGAGATGATCGCTTCGAACGGCACCCCACGCGCGCGCACGAGACCGAGGGCGTCGATGAAGTCGAGGACGCCTTTCCGGCGGTCGACGCGGCCATGATAGAACAGGCGCACGGGACCGGCATGGTCCCCGGGTCCCGGCGTGAAGCGCGCGGTGTCGACGGCACCCGGCACGATGGTGAAACGGGCCGGGTCCGAGCCGAGGCGGTCGCAGACTTCGTCGACGAAGGACGGGCCGCCGATGAGCAGAGCGTTGGCGTGGGCCAGCACGTCGCACATGGCGACGCGGTGGGTCTCGCAGCACGAGCCGACCCAGTGACCGTCCCCGCCCTGGATCGAAACCACCGTCGGCACACCGATCGCCTTGGCGGCCAGCAGGGTCGCCCAGCCGGTGGGATACCCATACTGGGCGTGCAGAATATCGAAGGGCTGCCTCTCGTGCTCGCTCCGGATGGTCGCCACCATCGTGTCGATGTCGCGCTCGAAATCGCCGTCGGTCTGCTCGCCGACCTGTTCGAGGCCGATGACGTTCACGCCCGGAACCGGCGGAGGCGGACCGCCGCCGTAGACGCGGGTGCCGAAATCGTCACCGCGATACTGGCTGATCATCGTCACGTCGTGGCCAGCTTGCACGAGTTCGCGCAGAAGGTTCTGGGCGTAGACGCTCATGCCGGAAATGGCCGGGAAGTAGCGCCGGCTGACGAAGCAGATTCTCACTGGACCGGCTCCGCCCTGGGCTTGCGGCAATTGCGAAGGAATTGGAGTGAGGCCGGGACCATGACGTCGGCCCGGTGGCTCTCGCGGGAGAGTTCGACGCAGATGAGTTGTCGGAAGTCGATGGCATCCAGGGCATCGAGGACGGCGGGTACGTCCATGTCGCCCTCGCCGAAGGGCAGGTGGATGTGCTCGCCGCGCTTCATGTCCTCGATGGCCACCGTGCCGATCCGGTCCTGGAATTCGGCGACCGCCGCGGCGGGATCACGCTCGCCGGTGACGAGGCAGTGGCCGGTGTCGAGGGCGAGGTGCAGGCCCGGAATATCCAGGGCGGCGAAATCGTCGAGGGTCTCGATGAGCATGCCGGGCTCGGGCTCGAGGCATGCCACCACGCCGTGGGCGCGGGCGTAGTCCGTCACCTCCGCCAAGCCTTCGATCAGCCAGTGCCGCGCCTCGGCCCGGTCGATTCCGGGTTTCGGTACACCAGCCCAGAACGAGACCGCCTCGGCCTGAAGGATGGCGCCGATGTCGATGGCGCGCTTGAGGAAACCGATGCGCCGGGCACGACCCACGGCGTCGCCGGTGACCAGGGTCGGCTCGTGCTTGGCTTTCGGATCGAGGAGGAAGCGGGCGCCGGTCTCGATCACCGCACCGAGGCCGAGGCGCTGGAGGCGGCTCGACAGGCTTTGCGCGTCCTGCACCCAATGCTCGGCGAAGGGGTCGAGGTGGTGGATGTCGAGGGTCAGCGCCACGCCCTGGTAGCCGGCATCCGCGATGAGATCGACGGCATCGGTCAGGCGATGATTGGCGGTGCCATTGGTGTTGTAGGCAAAACGCAGGCTCATTCACCTTGTCCCCTGCTGGGCGAGGCGGAACGGTGCGTGGTGCGATTCCGGCTCGCGATAGAGGGGATAATGCGACCCGACGATCTGGTCGGCCAGTGCCGTATCGAACAGGGGCTGACCGCCGAAGCGCTCCAGGGCCTCGGGTGTCAACCGCACGGGGCGAAGGGTCTCGCTGGCCTCTCCGAACCGGATCAACGGGTGGTCGCGCGCGATGAGCTTTTGCGTGTTGCGCTCGCCGATGCGGTGATAGCTCATGGTCTCGACCTCGAGCCCCGGCACGATCGCCTTGACCACGCCGACGGAACCGCCGGGCGGCGCGCAATCGACGTAGAGCACGTCGAAGCCGGCCCCTTCCAGGCGCTCGCGGGCGATACGGCCGCGCGCGTGTCCATCGGGAGCGGCGGTCGTCGGCAAGTCCGTGAATTTCTTCGTGCCGCGCTCGGAATACACCGTGTCGCGCAAGGTCGCGGCCAGATCCTCGGGCGGCAGGACGATCCATTCCAGCATGGCCTTGAGGGCCCGGCTCTCTTCGAGATCGAGGCTCGGCAGGGCTTTGTCGATGAAGGCCTGAACGTAGCCCGGCGGGGTGACACGCTCGGCGAAGGACAGAGGCCCGTGGCCGAAGGCCTTGCGCACGCGGGCGGCCTGAAATTCGAGCAATGCCTTGCGCAGGGCCCGCTCGCGGTCCGGATCGCAGGCCTCGCCGCAGGCCGACAAGGCGATGGGCACAGGCGTGTCGGCCAAGTTCCGATCGTGGCCCACGACGTAGATGTTGGTCAGGCCGAACTGGTCGGTGGCGAATTTCGGCAGGGCCTTGATGCCGAGCGCATCGAGGCGGTCGAGCATGCCGCGCGTCTCAGGACCGAGCCCCTCCGACAGGTCGAGCATCACCCCCTGGTCGAGGGCGCGGAACAGCAGGCCGTTGCCGTCGCGCTGCAGGAGTTCGAGCAGACCATGACCGAGGGCGAAATCCGTGTCCGGCCCTGCGCCGAGGCCGTTGGTGATGAGGTTGGTGAAGGGCTTGTAGCCCTCGGACAGTTCGAAATAATCCGTCGCGGCGATGTCGAGGGGCATCAACACGGTCTCGCCCGTGCGGGCACGGATGGCGGGCGTCCATTCGAGCACCGAGCCTCGGCCGACGGGGCTGCCGGCCGGCAGACACAGGGTCAGCGGGTCGGCGACGGAGCCGGCGCCGAACACCTTTACGAGGTCCTCGTAGCTGCCGCGCTCCTTCTTGCGCGGCATCACCGCCAACGAGGGCATCAGGTTCTCGGCGATCTCGGCCACGGCCCCGATGAGGGCCTCGTCGTCCGTGGCGCCGTACCCGATGCCGCTCGGCATGGCACCGACGAAGAACGGGTCGTCGAGGAAGAGCGAGACGAACCAGACGGGGATGCCGGTACGATCCAGGGGCGCCAGGGGAAAGCCGACGATGCGCCCCTGCGGCAGGATATCGAGGTAGGCGCGGACGGGCTCGGGCAAGTCGGAGGGCAGGCCTTCGATCTGGCGCGCGGCGCCGTAGGGGTAGGCGCGCGGAGCCTTGACGCGCGGATTGCGGGCTCTGGCGTCCTGATCGTGTTCGCTCACGTGATGATCCGTTCTCAGGCCAGGGCGTCGTAGGCGCGGGCCAGCAGGCGCATGGTATGGAGGTCGCGGGCGGCGCTGTAGGCGGCTCGCTCGCCGGGACGCCGCAGGGCGGAGCCGAAGGCGCGGACCTGTTCGAGGAAGGGCGAGGCCGCGCCGTCGAAGGCGATGTCTTCCGACACGCCGGTTGACCCGTCGATGAACGTGAGACTGCCGCCCGCCACCTGCCCCATGGTGTCGATGGCCGTGAGCTGCCCCGCCGTTCCGGTCACTTCGAGGCGCCGGCGTGGCAGGGCGTCGGGGCAATTGTAGGCGACATGGAGATTGGCGAGCACGCCCGAGCCCGTGCGGCCGATGAGGAGGGCACCATCATCCACGGCGTAATCCTGGGCGCGGGCCTGGGTGAGGGCCGCGAGATCGACGATGGATTCGCCGACGAGGAAATCGACGAGGTCGAGGCCGTGGGGGGCGAGATCCATCAGGGCGCCGCCACCGGCCTTTTTCGGATCGATGCGCCAGTTGTCCTGCCCCGGGACGGAGGCCCAGCTCCGCGGAAGCCAGCAGGCATAGACGATTCTGACCGCCGTGACGGTGCCGAGACGGCCGTCCGCGATCCAGTCTCGCATCGCCCGGTGGGCGGGGTGATGGCGCTGGTCGAAGGCCGTGCCGTAGAAGGTGCTCCCCGCGCCGACCGCCGCCGCCATGGCTTCGGCGTCTGCGAGGCTGGCCGCCATGGGCTTCTCGCATAGGATCGCCTTGCCGGAGCCGACCAACGCCTCGATGGCTTCGCGGTGGAGGTGATTCGGCGTCGCGACATAGACCGCCTCGACCTCGCGGTCGGCGGCGAGATCCGTGAGGTTCGCGTAGGCACGGGCACCCAACGCTTCCGCGGCCGCCCGCGATTCCGAGCCTGGATCGACCACGGCCACGAGCCGATGCCCGGCCGCCCGGATGCCCGGCGCCATATAGTCCCGCGCGACCCAACCGAAGCCGACGATTCCCCAGGCGATCGAATCCATCACCACCGCTCCGGCAGATCGACGAACTCGCGCGCACGGATGCGGTCGAGATCCGGGCTCTCAAGGCCGCCGCTCCAGGCGAGGCTTTCCGGACCGCCCGAATGCGGAGGATAGGTCGCGAGACCGGCATACTCCGCCTCGTAGCGGTCCGACGGCCAGACGATGCGGTAGCCCCCAGTCGGGTCCGGAGCGTAGAGCGGATTGAGGCGCAGCCGCGTTCCGGCGCGTGGCAGGGTGATGCCGTCGACGATGGCACGCGGAGCCGGACGCATACCGGGACCGGCGACGACCGAAAACGCTTCGACTCCGGTGAGATCGCTCGGCGCACGCGGAGAGGGTGCGCGGGCCTCAACGAGGGCGCGGGTCAGCTCCGCGTCATCGTAGACGAGACCATCGGGAAACAACTCCTCGATCTCCGCCGCCGAGACGGCGCGCCCGGCCGAGAAGCCCGGGCAGCCGCTGTTGTGGATGTGGCTCAACACCAGCCAGCCGTCGTCACCGGCATTCTGGCGCAGGTTGTCGAGGACCTCGGCCTTGCCGTCGAGAAAATAGAACGCATCGTTGCAGACCACGAGATCGACGGGCGCACCGGGGATCGGCCAATGCGGTGAGCCGGCATCGAAGCAGACGAGTTGCACGCCCTCTCCGACCACCCAGTGCCGGGCGACCCAGAGCTTGGCGAACACCACGTCGGCCCCGGCGACCTTGAGACCGCGCAGGGCGAAATCCCGCAGATAATGGCCGATGCCGCATGCGAACTCGAATACGCAGACGGGATCGTTCCAATGCGCTTCCAGCAGGGCGAGGCCGCCAAGATAGGTCGGGTCGGTCCAGCGGTTGACGAAGTAATCGCCGACCCGGCCCCACCCAAGAAGGCGCACGGCATCCCGCAGGCTGAGCTTCGCCCGGTCGCGCACGAGTTCATGCAGATCGAGGGCATCGGCCGGTGGCCCGGTCCACCAGTCGTCCTGATCCGCGAGCAGGCCTTCGAGGGCGAGCCCCGTCTCGCCGGAGTCCAGAAGCTTGAGAGTCCTGGCGACGAGCTCGGACCGGTTCGTGCGCAGATAGGGAATGCCGTCGATGACAGGCCAGCGCGCGCCCGTTCCGCTCTCGCGCAGGGAATGCGGGGTGTCCGCCTTGAGGGATTCCCCAGTCTCGGGCGACAGGAGCGCGAACGGAATCATGACGCGGTGTCCACGTGATCGAACCAACGGATCACGGGATATGCATGTCCGTCAGGACGCGATCATGAAACTCCTTCACCGGACCCGCGTGAACGAGTTCCATCTCATCGAGGACCGTACCCATTGTCAGGCCGGCGGCACGCAGGTGCTGGGCGATCTGTAGGACACGGTCGATGCAGTCGGCGGCGTGGAAGGCGCGCCCCTCGGCCGTCGCGTCGTCGGGCAGCACCGCACGGGCACGCGCCACGGTCTCGCGCAAGGCGGGATCGAGTTCGTCCAACGCCCACTGGGTGGTACGGGCCATGATCGGCAGGAGATGCTCACCGAGCAGCATCTCGCCGGTAAAGCCGGCATCGGGCATCGCTGCGTTGTGGAAGTGGTGGCTCATGGCAGCCAGGAACACCAAGGTCGGATCGGCCCGGTAGAACGGGCTCAGGACGACCCCGTAGACCGCGACCATCAGGCAATGTTCCGCGTGATTCTCGGGTGGTTCCAACAAGATGCGGGGCTTGCCCGGACAGGTCACGCCGGCTCTCGGCTGGTGGGCCAGGGCGGAAACGAACCCTGGAAGCGGGCCGGGTACGACGCCGCCCGGTTCACGCAGGCGCGCCCGAAGGCGATCGCGCAAAGCCGTGTCGACGCTGTCGGTGACGGCATCGAACCCGGCGACCAGAACTCCGGATGCGGCGGCAGGATCGAGGCCCACGGCAGCCAGGAAAGCCGCGTCGAGGTCGCAGAGGCGTGCAGCCGCCAACGCCTTGGCGGTGATGTCGAGGGCGACATCCTCCGCAGAAGCGCCGCCCGTGAGGGCACCCCATCCCTGCGCGAACAGACGCTCGGCAATGGAGCCGGTGCGGCC
Organism: Methylobacterium sp. Leaf87; assembly: GCF_001422775.1. Taxonomy (NCBI): domain Bacteria; kingdom Pseudomonadati; phylum Pseudomonadota; class Alphaproteobacteria; order Hyphomicrobiales; family Methylobacteriaceae; genus Methylobacterium; species Methylobacterium sp. Leaf87. The sequence continues at coordinate 164,657 of NZ_LMMI01000034.1, forward strand.
GGCGGCATGAACCCGCTTGAGGTCGTTGAGTTCGACCAGTAGCGGGCGCAGGGCGAGGGGGGCGGCCGGGCCGCCCTCCAGGGACATTGTCATCAGTTCACGCCGAGCCAGTCGAGGAGCATGGTCTGCTGCTTGCCGAAATCGTGCTCGGGACCGCGGCCGTTCTTGACCATGGGTGCCTTGAAGAACGACGACAGCTGCTCCTGGACGCCACCGTCGCCGCGCGACTTGGCGAGATCGAGGACGCGGGCGATCTCGATGACGAGGGGGGCCGCCAGGATCGAGTCCTTGCAGAGGAAGTTGACCTTGATCTGCATACGCTGACCGAGGAAGCCGGTGACGTCGATGTTGTCCCAGGCTTCCTTGTCGTCGCCGCGCGGCCGGTAATAGTGGATGTGGACCAGATGGTCCTCGACGGGATAGCCGAGGATCGAATCCAGCACCGTGCCCTTGGTGTTGAGCTTCGACTGGAGCGAATCCTTGTCGTTGAGGGCGAGGCCGTCACGGTTGCCGAGGATGTTCGTCGAGAACCAACCATCGACATGGAGGGCGCGGGCCTTGAGAGCCGGGGCCAGGACCGTCTTCATCATGGTCTGGCCGGTCTTGCCGTCCTTGCCGGCGACCGGAACGTTCAGGGTCTTGGCCATCTCGAGCAGGGCCGGAACGTCCGCGGCGATGCTCGGGGTGAAGTTCGCATAAGGAACGCCGCTCTTGATCGCCGCGTAAGCGTAGAGCATCGCCGGGCTGATGGATTCGTCGCTGGAATCGAGGCCCTTCTCGAAGGCTTCCGGCGAGTTCAGGGTCGCGGCGGTGAGATCGGGCCAGCGCTCCGTGGAGGCGAGATTGATCACCACCACATCGTCGAGATTGCTCTCGGCCTTGAAGCGGCGAAGGTCGTTGGCGATGACGGACACCGCCTCGCGATGGTCGGCCGCCACGATGCGGTTGGCGCCCTCGATGTTCTTGCAGAACTTCGCGCTGCCCACGGCCGGCCAAGGCTTGATGCCCTTGAGCACCTGGGCGCCGTTCTCGATGTCCTGCTGGCTCAGCACGCCGTGACCCGTGGCCGCGGAGGCGAGATCGTCGTCGTTGAGGTCCCAGCCGGCGAAGACCAGATCCTTGTAGTCGGCCAATCCGGCGACGGAGAGACCGGCCAGAGGCAATCCGTCGAGGCGGTTCGATCCGGATTTGATCATCTCGATGCCCGCGATGGCAGTGGTGGCAACTGCGCCACCCATGCCAACGAACGCAACGCCGACACGGCGACCGGTCTGCATGCTCATTGGAAAAAGGCTTCCTTCATTGGGTCCACGGGGATTGCCGCTCCGCAGATCGGAGCCTCCCGTTAGGCCCTAGCTAACTGGACCGCGTGTGCGTCATTCCAAGTCCAGCGGGAAACGCTTTTTTGCCGCGGTCTGCCTGAACGGCGACCGAACGCTTCGTTAAAACTTCGTGAAAACAGAGCCTTAACCGTCCGTTAAGCGTGCCACGGTTGAATCACGCCGCTGTCCCATTCTGGTCACAGCCGGCGGCGAGACATCGCCGCGCTGAACAAATCGAAGCCGCGCCCATGAAGGCAGCGGCACGAACAAGGACGAAAGATGGGGGTTTTCCCGGAGCCGGCGCCCTGCGCCGACGACGTGAGCCGTCTCGTGCCCAACGAGACCTTTTCCGCAGATCCTTCCGTGGCTTGGTTGCCCCGGACCGAGCGCCGCGCGCGCCGGACCCTCGCCAAAGCTGGACGCCGGACCCTCGCCACCCTCGTGGCCGGGCTGGTGATCGGTGCGGCCCTCCCGCAGAACGCCCTGGCACCCGCAGCGGCCGCTCATGCTCGTATCGACGAGCGGGACTTCGCGATCCGCACATCAGTGCGACCACAGGTCGAACATCAGCCGAACGCACAGGACTGGGCCGGAGTTCCCGTCGTCGAGCAGGAACCGGCGACGCTGGCCCTCATCGCCGACGACCTCGCCACGCTCGTCCCGATCCGCGACGGCGCCGGAACGGAACGCCTCCGCTTCGGTGACATGGCCGTGCCCCGCGAGATCGTCGAAACGATCCTGCGCGCGGCCAGCGAGACCGGCGTCGACCCCGTCTACATGATGGCGCTCGCCGACAAGGAATCGAGCTTCTCCACCACGGTGAAGGCGGCCACCTCTTCGGCCGAAGGACTGTTCCAGTTCCTCAGCAGCACCTGGCTCGAACTCATCCGCACCTACGGCGCCCGGCACGGTCTCGAGACCGAGGCCGCTGCGGTGTCGGGGCGCGGCAGCGCCATCACGATTTCCGACGAGGCCACCCGCACCCGCGTCCTGCGCCTGCGCCAAGACCCCTATGTCGCGGCCCTGATGGCTGGGGAACTCGTCAAGCGCGACCGCGGCCGGATCGAGCAGCGCATCGGCCGGGACCTCACCACGGCGGAGCTCTACTTCGCGCATTTCCTCGGGACGGCCAGCGCCGGACGCTTCCTCGCCCTGAACGCGGACAAGCCGGGCCAGGTGGCCAAGCAGGTGTTCAAGGCCGCGGCGAAGGCCAATCGCAGCCTGTTCACGGAGAAGGCCGGCAAGGGCCGACGCAGCCTCACGGTCGCGGAAGTGCGGGAGAAGATCGGCGGGATGATCGACCGGCGCCTCGATCAGTACGAGGGCGTCGCGGCCCTCGTCGCGCCCGAGGTCAAGGTCGAACTGCCCGCCCTCGAAGCCGATGCCGGGGAGGCGGCCCCCATCCACCGCGTCCGGGTGACCGAGGCGACGCCGGCTGAGTAGGGCGACGGAACATAGCCCGCCGCGAAGGAAACGGTTTAGAACCCGCACACGCGACGGCCCCGCCCCTGTGGGTGCCGACGACCGTCGAGTGCCCCCATGAAGTCCGTCGACCCCGAACACCCGCGTCCCGATGGGCCTTCGCCGCAGGATGCCCGAGGCAAGGATGCCCAAGGCAAGGGAGCCTCGTCCGAGAGCGAGGCGGCCCGTGCCGCAGCCCGCGAGGCCGCCGCCGCAGCCCGCACCCTCGGGCGCCAACTCGGAGTCCTCCTGGGGAGTGCGGCCCGCACGGGCGGACGTGGCGCGACCGGCGCCGCGCGCGCATCGGGGCAAGCCTTCACCCGGTTGGCCGGTCGCCTCGGATCCGGCCGGCGGCAAGGGCCGGAGACGGCGGAAGGGCCTGCCGCTGCGTCCCCCGTGTCCCCCACGCCCGCGCCCATTGCCGCCCCAAATCCGCGTTGGGGCGGGCGCCTGCGCGGGCGACCGGTCCTCCTGGCGATCCTCGCCCTCGTCGCCCTGCCGACGGTGCTTCTGGCCGGCCTCGTCCTCTACAGCTTCGTCACCCTGCCGCCGCTCGGCGGCGTTGTGCCGGAGGCCGGCCAACGGGCGCTTACGGTCGAGGCCGACGACGGCCGGGTCTTCGCCACACGCGGTGCGTTCCAGGGTCAGAAGCTCGTTGCCGCCGATCTGCCGCCGCACATGGCCCAGGCGATCATCGCCATCGAGGACCGGCGCTTCCGCTCGCATTGGGGCGTCGATCCGCGTGGGCTCCTGCGGGCGATGTGGCGCAACACGTCGGGCGGCGGTGTCCGCGAGGGCGGTTCGACCATCACGCAGCAATATGTCCGCCTCACCTCCCTGACCCAGGAGAAGACCCTGCGGCGCAAGATCCAGGAAGCGTTCCTGGCCCTGCGCGTCGAGGCGACGATGTCGAAGGACGACATCCTCCTCGGCTACCTCAACACCGCCTATTTCGGAGCCGGCGCCTACGGCCTCGATGCCGCCAGCCGGCGCTACTTCGGCAAGGGCGCCAAAGCGCTGACCCTGCCGGAATCGGCGATGCTCGCCGGCCTCGTGCGCGCCCCTTCGCAGCTGGCGCCCACCCGCAATTTCGGCGGCGCCAAGGAGCGGGCCGACGTCGTGCTCCAGACCATGGTGGAGACCGGCGCGATCACGGCCGTCGAGGCGGACAAGGCCCGCGCCGAGACCATCACGCTCCGGACGCCACCCGAGACCCCGCCGGGCACCAACTATTTCCTCGATCTGGTGTCGGGCGAAGCCAAGCGACTCGCCGACACCACCGGGGACGTGACCGTCCGGACCACACTGAACCTCGATCTGCAGAGTCTGGCCGAGGGTGTGGTAGCCCGGCGGATGGATGCCGAAGGGGCGAAGAAGAAGGCGGGCCAGGCCGCCATGGTGGTGATGAACAAGGAGGGCGCGATCCTCGCCATGGTGGGTGGGCGCGACTACGAGGACAGCCAGTTCAACCGCGCCACACAGGCCAAGCGTCAGGCCGGCTCCCTATTCAAGCTGTTCGTGTACCTCACCGCCTACGAGACCGGGTTCACGCCGGAGACCGTTCTCGTCGATCAGCCGACGCAGATCGGCGACTGGGAGCCGCAGAATTCCACCGGCCGGTTCAAGGGCGCGATGCCCCTGCGCTCGGCCTTCGCGCAGTCGATCAACACCGTGGCGGCGCAGCTCGCCGACGAGATCGGCATCCCGGCCGTCATCGCGACGGCCCGCCGCCTCGGCGTCGTCTCCGAGTTGCCCAACGTGCCGAGCCTCGCCCTCGGCTCGGCCGAGGTGACACTGCTGGAGATGACCCGCGCCTACGCGGGCGTGCTGGCCGGCGCCGTGCCGGTGGATGCCCACAGCGTCCATGCCATCCGGGGCGGCGCGCCGCAGCCGCTCTACCTGCGCCCCGAAGCACGGCCCGGCACAGCCCTGCCGACCCAGGCGCGGGCGATGATGCTCGATTCGCTTCAGGCCGTGGTCGACGGCGGCACCGGTAAGGCCGCGCGGGTGCAGGGCATGCCGGTGGGTGGCAAGACCGGAACGACCCAGGATTATCGCGACGCCTGGTTCGTCGGAATGACCCCGGATCTCGTCGTGGGGGTCTGGGTCGGCAACGACGACAATACGTCGATGAACCGCGTCGGCGGCGGCGACATTCCAGCCGCCCTGTTCCGGGATTTCGTCCAGCGTGCCGCCGCCCAGATGGCGCGCGGGCGCAAACGCCCCTCCGCCGCCCGGGCCGAACCGGCGCCCGCCCGGGATGTGGCACCCGCCGTGTCGGGAGCGGCGATCCGCGGCGTCCCGGAGGTGGTGGATACCGGAACCCTGGCCTTCCGCGGCCGCACGGTTAGGCTTCTGGGCGTCGACGGCGAGGGTGGAGCACTCGCCCGCCAGCTCGCACGCTATCTGCGTCGACGCGAAGTGATCTGTACGGCCGCCGCGGGGGCCGATGCCGGACCCCTGCGCTGTCAGATCGACGGCGACGACCTGGCATCCCTCATTCTCGCGGCCGGCGGCGCCCGGGCTTCGGCGGATGCCCCGTCCGATCTCCTCGCGGCCGAGGAACAAGCCCGCTCCGAGCGTGCGGGATTGTGGCGGCGGGAGCGCTGACGCGGGGGGGGGGGGGGGGGGGGGCACTTGGCCTCCCGCCCTGAAAAAAGTCTTGGCGAGCGAAGCTGACCGGGACTTCTCTAACGTCAGGCCAGGGGGGAGACGCCGGCTCAGGCCGCCCGCACGGTGGCGAGGAAACGTCCGACTTCCGAGCCGAGATGCTCGCTCTGGCGCGAGAGGTCCGAGGCGGCGGTGAGCACGTGGCCGGCGGCCTCGCCCGTGCCGGCAGCGGCCGTCGCGACGCCACCGATATTGGCGGTGACCTCGTTGGTGCCGACGGCGGCCTGGGCCACGTTGCGCACGATCTCCTGGGTCGCGGCGCCCTGCTCCTCGACGGCGGCGGCGATGGTAGTCGCCACGGAACTCATCTCGCGGACGCGACCGGCGATGCCGTCGATGGCCGAGACGGCCTGATGGGTGGCGGCCTGGATCTCGCCGATCTGGCGCGTGATCTCCTCCGTGGCCCGCGCCGTCTGACCGGCGAGTTCCTTCACTTCTGTGGCGACGACGGCGAAGCCCCGTCCGGCCTCGCCTGCGCGCGCCGCCTCGATGGTGGCGTTGAGCGCCAACAGGTTGGTCTGGCCCGCGATGGTGGTGATCAGACCGACGACATCGCCGATCTTGGCGGCGCCCCGGCTCAGGGCCGCGACCAGACCCGCAGTCTCGGCCGCCTGCTCCACCGCACCGCTCGCGAGGCTTGCGGCCGAATCGGCCTGGCGACCGATCTCCTGCACGGACGCTCCGAGTTCCTCGGCGGCGGCGGCCACCATCGTGACGTTGGTGGCGGCGAGATCGGCGGCGACGGCCACCTGATTCGATTGGCTGCTCGTCTGCGAGGCCGTCACGGTCATGGACTGTGCGGTGGCCTGCAGTTCCGTGGAGGCCGACGACACGGCGGTGATGATGCCGCCGACGGCACCCTCGAAGGACTCGGCGAGTTCGCGCATGGCGGCCTTGCGCTGGGCTTCGACCCCGGCGCGGGCCAGCTCGGCGTCCGCTTCGAGCTGACGCGTCCGGATCATGGTGTCCTTGAAGACGGACACGGCCTGCGCCATCGCGCCGATCTCGTCGCGCTGCCCGAGCCCCGGAACAGCGACGGTGAGATCGTTGCCGGCAAGGCGGCTCATGGTGCGCGTCATGCCGTCGATGGGGCGGCCGATGCCGATCTGGAGCAGCACCAGGGCCAACCCGGCGATGAGCACCATGCCGGCCAAACCGAGCACGCTGGTGAGCCAGGCGGCATCGCTCGCCCGAACGGCCTCCTCGGCGCGAATCTTGAGTAGCGCCGACTCCACCCCGGCGATTTCCGTGGCCTTGGCGCGGAACGCATCCATGCCTGCCTTGCCGATCCCGGAGGCTTCGAGCCCGCGCGCCTCCTCCCGCGTCGCAGGATCGCGCATCAGTCGGATCTCGCGCTGGGCGACCTCGTCGTGCCACCGACGCGCCAGGTCGCCGAGCGTACCCAGGCGCTCCTGTTGCGCCGCGTTGTCGGCGGTGAGCGTGCGGGCCGAGGCCAGGGAAGCCTCGAACGTCCGGGTCCCGGCGGTGAAGGGGGCCAGGAAAGCGTCATCGCCCGAGATGAGGAAGCCGCGGACGCCGGTTTCCCGATCGACCATCGCACCGGTGAGGCGGCTGATCTCGCCCAGGACCGCGTGGGTGTGCTCCGCCCAACGGCCCGTTTCCGAGACGACAGCCATGTTGCGCAGCGTCATGACGGATGAGGCGACGGCGACGAGGACGATCAGCGCGAGGGCCGCGCCGATCTTCGTTGCGATTCTGAGGTTACGGATTCGCGCCAACATGACACTTGCCTTGGTGAGGTCCTCCCCGGCACCGAGTCTCGGGCACGGTGGGAGAATGGGGGTTCCTCGGCAATCGCACCCCTGCCTCACCAAACGGTGAACTGTCCTAAAGTTTGTTAGGGAAGCGCAGGCGCGTCGCTGCGCGAACCACCCGCAGGCAAGCGCTTCGGGCCGGCGCCGGTCCGGCACGATCGTGGGTGCACGAGGGCGCTCTCAGCCGAAGTCGAGCCGGTTCGGCGGAAAAAAGCGCGCCAAAACACAGGCCTCGCGATGTGTCCCGGCCCAACGTGGTCGAGCGCAGCTTTAGCGGAACGGCGGTTCGTCGAAGCTCCGCAGCTTGCGCGAATGCAGGCCGTGACGGTCGGCGCGCAGGATATCGAGGGCCGAGAGACCGATGAGGAGGTGCTCGGCGACGGCACGCTCGTAGAAGGCGTTGGCGGCGCCCGGCAGCTTGATCTCGCCGTGGAGCGGCTTGTCCGACACGCACAGCAGGGTGCCGTAGGGGACCCGCAGGCGGTAGCCCTGGGCCGCGACGGTGCCGCTCTCCATGTCGACGCCGATGGCGCGCGACAGGTTGATCCGCCGCCGCTCCTGGGAGAAGCGCAGTTCCCAGTTCCGGTCGTCGTAGGTCACCACGGTGCCGGTGCGAAGGCGGCGCTTGAGAGCGTCGCTGGCCTCCCCGGTGACGCTGGCGGCCGCGGCCTGGAGGGCGAGTTGCACTTCGGCGAGTGCCGGCACCGGCACATCGGGCGGGACCAGCTCGTCGAGGATCCGGTCACGGCGCAGATAGCCATGAGCGAGCACGTAGTCGCCGATGGTCTGCGACTGGCGCAGACCTCCGCAATGGCCGACCATGAGCCAGCAATGCGGGCGCAGCACCGCGAGGTGATCGGTGATGGTCTTCGCGTTGGACGGACCGACGCCGATATTGACCAGGGTCGTGCCCTGTTGGCTGCCGTCGGGCCCGCGCGCCACGAGGTGATAGGCGGGCATCTGGTACTTGTGCCAGGGCGATGCGGCGATGAGCGCCGTCGGATCGACGGACGCCGCCTCCCCCTGCGAAACAGAGATGCCGCCGGGCAGGATCATCCGCTCGAAGCCGTCGTCGCCGCGCGCGAGGCGTTCGAGGCCGTGGCGGATGAAACCGTCGACGTAGCGATGGTAGTTCGTCAACAGGATCCAGGGCTGCACGTCGCCCCAGTCGCTGCCGGTGTAGTGAACGAGGCGGCGCAGGGAATAGTCGGTCCGGATCGCATCGAACAGGGCCAGGGGGCGCGGCGCGTCGGGCGCGTCCTGCCACAGGCCGTCGGCGATCTCGTCGCCCACCACGGACAGAAGGGGGACGGGAAAGTAGGTGGCGAGATCGCGGGGCGTGACTCCGCTTCGCCCGAGATCGAGGCCGGGCTCGAGGACGTAGGGATACGGGATTTCCTGCGCGCTCAAGCCGACTTCGAGGCTCGCGCCGTAGTCGCGGACCAGCGGCGTCAGCTGTTCGAGGAGATACCCGCGAAAATGTCCCGGCTGGGTCACGGTCGTGGCGTAGGTGCCCGGTGCCTGGAACTTCGCCGTCGCGCGGGTGACCTGCGGCATCGGCCCCGACGGCTGATAGGTGACGCGCAACTCGGGGTAGCGGAATTGCAGCCGCTCCGTCGCGTCGGGGGCCGGACCGCCGTCGAGGTAACGGGCCAACGCCGATTGCAGCGCATCCGTGGCCCCGGCGTGTAGGGCGGCGAGCCGGTCCACGGCGGTCTCGGGATCGGATACGGATTCCATCGGTCGCAATTCGTCGCGGATCACGGTGTCTCCTCGCTGAATCCCCACACGGGGCTGTACACCGCCGCCGCGCGTGGCGCGACCGGCCGCAGGGTTGCGGTGGGGTGCCAAAGCATCCGACATGCCGGTTCAGCCGGAGCCCTTTCCCTATGACGCAGACCGCCGAACGCCGTCCCGGAGAGGACACCATCCCGCTGCCCGAGGCCTTCGACGCGGGCGTGTACTTCATCGGCCGCATCCGCACGCCGTGGCCCGGACGTCGGGACTGCCCGAAGAACGGCCTCCAGACCGATGCGGTCTGCACCCTGGTGCTCGATCCGGCCTATACGCCCGGGTTACAAAACCTCGCCGGCGCGAGCCATCTCATCGTGCTTTACTGGATGGACGAGGCCGCCCGCGACATCATCCGCCAGCGCCCGCGCCATGCCGACGGGAGCCGGGGCACGTTCTCGCTTCGCTCGCCGGCCCGGCCCAACCCCATCGCCCTGTCGGTGGTGGAGAACCTCGGGATCGACGGCGTCCATGTCAGGGTCCGCGGCCTCGATTGTCGCGACGGCACGCCGCTCCTCGACATCAAGCCGTATTACGCCTCGACGGATTCGCGCCCCGACGCGACGGTGGAGCGCGCCGGGGCGGACTGATCAGGCCGAAGAATTCAGGCGGCGTGGACCTGCCCGTCGGCGCCATGCGTCTTCCGAGGCGTGCCCTTCGGCGGCGCCTTGATCCGGTACCAGCCGACATAGAGGGCCGGCAGGAAGAACAGGGTCAGGAAGGTGGCGGCGAGGATGCCACCGATCATGGCGTAGGCCATCGGCCCCCAGAACACCTCGCGGGCGATGGGGACGAGACCGAAGCTCGCCGCCGCCGCCGTCAGCAGGATCGGACGCATGCGGTGGCAGGTGGCGTCGACCACGGCGTCCCAGGGAGCCAGCCCGTCGCGCTCGTACTCGTCGATCTGGGTCACCAGGATCACCGAGTTGCGCACGATGATGCCGATGAGGGCGAGGATTCCGAGGATCGCCACGAACCCCATGGGCTTGTCGAACAGGAGAAGGGCGGCCGCGACGCCGATGATCCCGAGGGGCGCCACGCTCGCGACGAGAAACAGCTTCTGGAAGCTCTGCAGCTGGATCATCAGGAACACCGCCATGGTCAGCAGCATCACGGGGGCCACCGCCGCGATGGGCCCCTGGCCCTTGGCGCTCTCCTCCACGGCGCCGCCCACCGCGAGGGTGTAGCCGTCGGGGAGCGACTTTCCGAAGGCGGTGATACTCTTGTCGAGCTCGGTCACCACGGTCTGGGGCTGGGTGCCGTCCGCGATGGAGGCGCGGACCGTGATGGTCGGCAAGCGGTCCCGGCGCCAGACGATGGGCTGCTCCAGCTCGTAGCCGATGGTGGCGAAGGCGAGCAGCGGCACCACGCTGCCGTTGGCCAGCGGAATCTGCAGGGTCTGGAGGGTGTCGAGGGAGTTGCGCTCCACTGCCTGGGCACGGCCGACCACGTCGACGAGGTAGATCGAATCGCGCACCTGGGTGATGGCCCGGCCACCGACGATGCCGTTGAGCAGCCCGGCGATATCCTCGGACGTGACCCCGAGCTGGCGCGCCTTGTCCTGGATGATGTCGACCTTCAGCACCTTGCCGGGCTCGTTCCAGTCGAAGGTCGGCACGTTGAGGTGGGCATTGCCGCCGACGATGTTGGCGAGCGCGAGGGCATGCCCGCGCAGGGCCTGGAGATCGGGACCGCTGAGGCGGTACTGCACCGGACGCCCCACGGGCGGGCCGAGGTCGAGGGAGTGGATGAGGAAATCGGTGCCCACGAACTGGTCTCGGGCCAGCGCCTCGAGCTTCGTCTTCATGCGCTCGCGCGCTTCGATGGATTTCGTCTCGATGACGATCTGGCCAAAGAAGGCATTGCCGAGCTGCTGGTCGAGGGGCAGGTAGAAGCGTACGGCGCCCTGGCCGACATAGGAACTCCAGCGCGCGATCTCGGGATCGCCCTTCAGGGTCGCCTCGAAGCGGTCCATCTGGGCCTTGGTCTCGGCGATGCTGGCATTCTGCGGAAGCGTCATGTCGACCAGGAGTTCGGGCCGGTCGGAAGCCGGGAAGAACTGCTGCTGGACGTGGCCCATGCCGACGATGGCGGCGGCCAGGAGGCCGATGCAGGCCGCCACCGTGGTCCAGCGCCAGCGCATGGCAGCGAGCAGCGCCGCCGTGAACATCCGCATCAGGCGACCGGGCCTGTCGTGGTCCTTGTGCTTCATGGTCGCCGGCAGGAGCTTCACGCCGATGAGGGGCGCGAACAGCACCGCCACCACCCAGGAGACGAGGAGCGACGCGGCTATGACGACGAACAGGCTGTAGGTGTACTCGCCCGCAGAGGACCCGTTGAAACCGATGGGCAGGAAGCCCGCCACGGTCACGAGGGTGCCGGTCAGCATCGGGAAGGCCGTGGAGGTGTAGGCGAAGGTCGCGGCTTTCTTGAGGTTGTCGCCGACTTCCAGGCGCGCCACCATCATCTCGACGGTGATCATCGCGTCGTCCACGAGCAATCCGAGGGCGATGATGAGGGCGCCGAGGGAGATGCGCTGGAGGGTCACCCCCATCACCTGCATCACCACGAACACGATGGCGAGCACCAAGGGGATCGACAGGGAGACCACGAGGCCGGCGCGCCAGCCGAGGCTGACGAAGCTGACGGCGAGCACGATGACCACCGCCTCCACCAGGGCCTTGGTGAAGCCGCCCACAGCCTCCTCCACGATCTTGGGCTGATCCGACACGAGATGGATGCCGACGCCTACGGGCAACTCGCCTTCGAGCTTGCGCATGCGAGCCTTGAGGTCGTGGCCGAAGGTGAGGAGATTACCCGATGGCTGCATGGCGATGGCGAGACCGATGGCCGGCTCGCCGTTGAAGCGGAACAGGGCGGTCGGTGGATCGGTGAAGCCGCGTGAGATCTCCGCGACGTCCGACAGGCGGAAGAAACGGTCGTTGACCCGCAGATTGATGGCCCTGAGACTGTCCTCGGAGATGAATTGCCCGCCGACCCTTACGGAGACCCGCTCGGGCCCGGCCTGGATCACACCGGACGGCGTGATGGCGTTCTGGGATTGCAGGGTTCTGATCACGGAATTCATGTCGAGGCCGAGGCCCGCGAGCTTTCGCACGGAGAAGTCGAGGTAGATCACCTCGTCCTGGGCACCGAGGAGGATCATCTTCCCGGCGTTGGGCACCGACTTCACCGCAGCGCGCACCCGTTCCACGTAGTCGCGGAGCTGGCGCATGCTGACGCCGTCTGCCGTGAAGGCGTAGACGTTGCCGAACACGTCACCGAACTCGTCGTTGAAGAACGGGCCCTGCATTCCCTGCGGGAACGTGCCTTGGATATCGCCGATGCGCTTCCTGACCTGATAGAAGATCGCCGGAATCGTCTTCGGCGGCGTAGTCTCGCGCAATTGCACGAACACCGTGGCCTGGCCGGGCGTGGTGTAGGAGCGGCTGAAATCGACGGCGTCGATCTGTTGCAGTTCCTTCTCGATTCGCTCGGTCACCTGATCGAGGGTGTCGCCGATGGTGGCGCCGGGCCAGCGCGCCTGCACGATCATGGTCTTGATGGCGAAGGGCGGGTCCTCCTCGCGGCCGAGCTTCTCGTAGGCCAGCACGCCGGCGATCACCGAGATCAGCATCAGGAACCAGACGAAGGAGCGGTGCTCCAGGGCCCATTCCGACAGGTTGAAGTTCTTCACGGGGTCAGTCTCGCTTCCGACCGGTTACGGCGTGGCGTCGGGCAGGCGCACGGCCTGGCCTTCGCTCAGCGAATGGATGCCGGCGACGACCACGCGGTCGCCGGCGGCCAGGCCTTGTGTAACGGTGGCGCGGCTGCCGTTCCGTCCCGTCACGGTAACGGGACGGCGGGTCACGGCCTTGCCGCTCGCGTCCACGAGCCAGACCGAATCCTGGCCATCCGTATTCAACAGTGCCGTCGCCGGCAGGACGAAGCGGGGCGCGACGTTCCGCGAGAGGGAGACCGTGAGGGTCGAGCCGAGGCGGAAGGCCGGCGAAGGAGCGAGCAGGGTCATGCGGATGCGCCGGGTCCGGGTGACACGGTCGGCGAACGGCGCGGTCTCGCGGACCTTGGCCGTGGCCGTCACGTCGGGTGCGCTCTGGAGGGCGACGGTGAAGACCGCGTCCTTCGGCATGGCGCCGACGAGGTCCTCCGGGATGTCGACCACCGCCTCGCGCTCCTCGGGGCGAGCGAGGGTCAGCACCGCTTGGCCGGCGCTGAGCACCTGACCGACTTCGGCCGACCGCACGGTGACGACGCCGTCGAAATCGGCGTGGAGTTCGGTGTAGCCGATCTGGTCGCGGGCCTTCTGGAGGCTGGACTGGGCCTGGGCGAGACGGGCCTGGGCGGTGTCGCGGCTGGCGACCGCGCTGTCGAGTTGAGCCTGGGTGACGTTTCCGCCGGCGAGCAGCTTGCGGCGGCGGTTCTCCGTCGCGCCGGCATTCTCGGCCTGGGCCTCGGCATCGGCGAGGTCCGCCTCCGCACGTGTCAGGGCGAAGCGCGGCACGACGGGATCGAGGGCGGCGAGGCGCTGCCCTTTCTTCACGACATCGCCCACGGTCACGTCGCGGGCCACCATGCGTCCGGCGATCTGGAAGCCGATCTCCGACTGGTAGCGCGGTGCCACGACCCCCGCGAAGGGGCCGAAGACTTCCGTCGCGACCGATTTGGCCGTGGTGGTCAGCACTGGGCGAACAGGGGCCGGACCGGCCTCCTGCTCCGGCTTGCAGCCCCCCAAGACGAGGACCGCGAGGAAAGCCACGACGGCAGGAGCGGGGTGATGGTTCATGGGGCAACCCCCAGGGTCTGGGCGACGGCGACGACCTGGCCCGGTCGGAGCAGTTGGATACCGGCGATGACCACTTCCTCGCCGGGCTCGATCCCGCCCGCCAACGCGATGGTATCGGGGGCGTAGCGCTCCAGGGTGACCTTGCGCGGCGCCACGGTGCCGTCCTTCGGATCACGTACCCACACCGCAGGACCATCCTGCCAGCGGTAGAGGGCCGACCACGGCAGGACGATGGCCTGGCGCGCGTGGAACTTGCCGGTGCCGATCACCACGGCGCCGAGGCTCATGCCCGGCGGGGTCGCTTGGAGCCCGACCTTGACCCTCACGGTGCCGGAAGCGGAATCCACGCTCGGCGAAATTTCGCGCACGCGGCCCACCGCCGTCACCTTGGGGTCGGCCTGGAGGGCGACGGCGACGGTCTCGCTTTCGGGTGGTGCCGCCAGCACCGCCTCGAAGATGTTGAACACCGCGTCGCGCGGGCCGTCCTGCGCCATGACCATCACGGTCTGGCCGGCCTGAACCACTTGGCCGACCTCGAAGGTTCGGCTGAGCACGATTCCGTCGACGCCGGCCTTGAGATCCGTGTAGGAAAATTGCTCCTGGGCCGTGCCGAGGGCCGCCTTGGCGGATTCCACCGCCGCCTGCGTGGTGCGCAACTGCTGCTCGGCGTCGTCGTAGCTCGGCCGCGTGGTGTAGCCGCCGGCCATCAGGCTTTCCTGGCGCTTGAAGCTGACCTTGGCCTGCGTCAGCAGGGCTTCGGCCGACGTCAGCGCCGCCTTCGCGTTGTCGAGGTTGGCCCGCTGCTCCTGCGGATCGAGGCGCGCCAGAACCTGATCGGCCCGGATGTGATCGCCGACCTCGACGAGGCGGCTGGCGATCTTGCCGGCGGTGCGGAACGAGACGTTGACCTGAGACTGCGCCTCGATGTCCCCGGTGAAGATGAGGTCCGAACTGATGGTGGTGCGCTGGGCCACCACCGTGCGAACCAGGGCGAGCTCTTGGCTCCTGTCGGTGCCGGCAATCCTGTCCGCGCCAGAACGAGCGCTCTCGTCGGCCGCCGCGGGGACGGGAACTGCGGCAAGGACGGCCACGGTCACGAAAAGGGCCGCGCCGAGGAGAGCCGGCCAGGATCGGATCGGTGAAAAATCGATCATCGCTTCCCGCTCGTCCCTCTCGCGACCCTATCGGTGGCGATCCTTATCGGCTATCTTACCGACCGTCCAGACGGTTTTTAGAAATAGGAACGTGATGACCAAACCGCGCACGCGGCGCGAAGACCGCCCGGCGATCATCCTCGATGCGGCCGAGCGCCTGATCCGCCGCGTGGGGACACGCACCCTGACCATCGATGCGGTGGCGGCGGAGGCCGGCCTGAGCAAGGGCGGCGTGCTGCATCATTACGGCTCGAAAGACGCGCTGATCCAGGCGCTGGCCGAGCGCAAGCTCGGGATGATCCGCGACAGCATCGCGGCCCACGAGGCGGCTCAGGGACCCGGTCCGGCCGCTCTCCCTCTGGCGCTCATCGCCCATGTCCGGCAGGTCTACGCCGACGAAGAGGGATTTCCCCGCGCCCTCCTGCTGGCATCGGCGGAGAATCCCGAGGCCTTCGCAGGCTTCAACACATTCCTGAAGGACCGCCTCGCCCAGATGGAAGACGTCGCCCGCTGCCCCGGCGCGGGTGCGGTGCTGACCTTCGCGACGCTCGGCCTGCTCCTGACGCGGACGCTCGGCTTCCACACCATCGAGGGTGCGGATCTGGCTCGATTGTTCGACGCCATGGAGCGATTCGCGCGGGATCTTCCCAAAGGCGACCCGGACCGGGCGTGACGCTCAGGCGGCCTGCGCCGCCATGGCCTCGAACACACCGGCATGGCGGGCCGCGAGGGCATCGATATCGGTTGCGTAGCCGCCGCCGATCACCGCCACGAGGGGAATGTTGCGGGATCGCGCCGCCGCGACGACCAAGCGGTCCCGAGCGGACAGCCCCGCATCCGTGAGGGCGAGGCGACCGAGACGATCGTCGCGGTGGGGATCGACGCCGGCGTTGTAGAAGACGAGATCCGGAGCGAGCGCATCGAGGAGGGGGCCGACATGGGCTCCTAGAGCGGCGAGGTATGCCGCGTCCTCGAGCCCGTCGGGCAGGCCGACATCGCGGTCGCCTGCGATCTTGCGGGCCGGGTAGTTCCTCTCGGCGTGGAGCGAGAACGTGAACAGGTCCGGCGTGCCCGACAGGCAATCGGCGGTGCCATCGCCCTGGTGCACGTCGCAATCGATCACCACGGCGCGGGCGATGGTGCCCTCCCGGTGAAGGGTACGGGCCGCGATGGCGACATCGTTGAAGATGCAGAACCCGGCCCCGCCGCTGCGGCGGGCATGGTGACTCCCCCCGGCGGCGCTTCCCGCGAGGCCATGCGCCAGGGCGAGTCGCGCCGCCAGCAGGGTCCCGGCGACGGAGGCCCGCGAACGCGCGACCACGCTCGCTTCCACGGGCAGCCCGATCTCCCGCGCGACGGCGCGCGGGACGTCGTGGGCGAAGACGGATTCGACGTAGGCCCGGTCGTGCACCCCGGCGATGAGATCCACATCCGCCGGCTCGGGACGCACGAATCCCCCCGGCGCGAGGCCCCGCGCCTGGAGGATCTCGGACAGGCGGCGGTACTTGCCCATGGGGAAGCGGTGCCCGTCCGGCAGGCTCGCCTGATAGTCCGGGTGATAGACGATGGGCGGGACCGTCACGCCCCCGCGGCCTCCGCTCCGTGGACCATCCCCCGCATTCCCGCCCCCACGCCGCCCATCCCGCAGACCTTGTCATACGACTGAAGCCGAGGGGCTGTTAGGGCCGTTCGGACGACCGGGGCGCGGCACGATGTCGGCCTCGGCGCGGGAGACCCGGACATGATGGACGCCTGGACCGGAACGGACCTTGCCCTGATCTTGTGTCTCGCCCTGACGCTGATCAACCTCGCCAGCCTCGGGCTGGCGGGTCTGCGTCTCGGGGGACGGCGCGGCGCCTCGATCTTCCCCACGAAAGCGCCGATCTCCCTGGTGCGCCCGGTCTGCGGCCTCGAGGCCTTCAGCGAGGAGATGCTCACCCGGGGCTTTCGCCTCGAGCATCCTGACTACGAACTCATCTTCTGCGTGGCCGACCGGGCCGACCCCATCGTGCCCCTGCTCCACCGCCTGATGGCCGCTCACCCGGAGATTCCGTCGCGCCTCATCGTCGGCGACGAGCGGATCAGCGACAATCCGAAGCTCAACAATTGCGTCCGCGGCTGGGAGGCGGCGCGTCACGACTGGGTGGTGTTGGCCGATTCCAACGTCCTGATGCCACCGGATTATCTCCAGCGGCTCCAGTCGGCATGGCGTCACGACACCGGCCTCGTCTGCTCGACGCCCATCGGGGCCCGGCCGGACGGCTTCTGCGCCGAGATCGAATGCGCGTTCCTCAACACCCTCCAGGCCCGCTGGCAATATGCCGGCGAGGCCGTGGGCCTCGGCTTCGCCCAGGGCAAGAGCATGCTGTGGCACAAGCCGTTCCTGGAAGCCCGCGGCGGCATCCGCGCCCTCGCGGCCGAGATCGCCGAGGACGCGGCGGCGACGAAGCTCGTGCGGGCGGCCGGCGCCCGGGTCCATCTCGTGGCGAGCCCGTTCGAGCAGCCCCTGGGGCGGCGAACGCCCGCCGAAGTCTGGGCGCGCCAGTTGCGCTGGGCGCGCCTGCGCCGCGTCACCTTTCCGGCGTTCTTCGCACCCGAGATCGGCACCGGTCCGGTCCTGCCCTTCGGCATCGCCCTCCTGTCGGTTCCATCGACGACCCTCGCGGGTTGGCTGTGCGCTCTGGCCACCCTCTGGTACAGCGCGGAGTACGGCCTCGCGGTTCGAGCTGGATGGTATCGTGGGCCGCGCCTTCTCCTCGCCTTCCTCGTCCGCGACGCCGTCTTCCCGGTGATCTGGATCGGCGCCTGGATGCGGGGCGCGGTTCTCTGGCGCGGCAACCCCATGGATATCCGACCGAAGGCACCGGCCCGCCTGAGCACCCGGGTGACGGCGGCCTGAGCTTCCGGTGCGGCCGGCGCCCTGGTAAGCCGCCCGTCATGAAGATCGGCATCCTCGAGACCGGCGATCCGCCCGAGCGCCTGAGTGACCGCTACCCGTCCTACGGGCGGATGGTGGCCGATCTCGTCGGGCCCGGCCATGCCTATACGCACTATGCCGTCGCGCGTGGGACCCTTCCGGCGGGCCCCTCGGAGCAGGACGCCTACCTCATCACCGGGTCCCCGGCGGGCGTCTGCGAACCGCTGCCCTGGATCGCCGCCCTCATCGGGTTCCTGCGCACGGTGCCGCCCGAAACGCCGCTGGTGGGCATCTGCTTCGGTCATCAGGTCATGGCCGCCGCCTTCGGCGGGCGGGTGGCGAAATCGCCCAAGGGCTGGGGCATCGGCCTGCACACCTACCGGGTCCGGGCTCGTGCCGCTTGGATGGACGACGTCACCGAAATCGCCGTCCCGGCGATCCATCAGGATCAGGTTCTGGAGCCGCCGCCCGGCACCCTGACCCTCGCGGGCAGCAGCTTCACGCCGTACGGCATCCTCAATTACCGCGACCGGCGCGCAATCTCGTTCCAGGTCCACCCGGAATTCGCGTCCGACTACGCCCTGGCCCTCGTCGCCGGCCACAGCCCTGCGGTACCGCACGAGCCGGCGGTGCACGCAGCAGCCCTCGCCTCGCTGGCGCGAGCCAACGACGGACCACGCCTCGGCGGCTGGATCAGGCGATTTCTGGAGACCGGAGCGTGACGATGGTGCGGGCGGTCGGAATCGAACCGACACTCCTTGCGGAACCGGATTTTGAGTCCGGCGCGTCTACCAATTCCACCACGCCCGCGATGAACGCCTCATGGCACACCTTCGTGATTCGAGCCAGTGGCGATTTTCCACGGCCGCGTGCTCGCCACGCCCTTTGGCCTATGCTCAAAGGGCAGTGCTTTTCCACCCCATCCATTCGGATTCCGCCAAGCCCATGATCCGTCCATGATCCGCCGCCTGTACGAATGGATCCTCGCGCTCGCGGGCAAGCCGTCGGCGCCGTGGGCGCTGGGCGCGGTGTCGTTCGCCGAGAGCTCGTTCTTCCCGGTACCGCCCGACGTGATGATGGTGCCCATGGCGGTGAGCCGGCCCGACCGGGTGTGGTTCTACGCCCTCATCACCACTCTGACCTCGGTGGCCGGCGGCGTGCTCGGCTACGCCATCGGCGCCCTGCTGTTCGATTCCGTCGGCCAATGGGTGTTCCGGGTCTATGGCCTTTCCGAGAAGGCCGCGACGTTCCAGGCGTCCTACGCCGAGTACGGCCATTGGGTGATCCTGCTGAAGGGGCTGACCCCGATCCCATTCAAGCTCGTGACCATCACCTCGGGTTTCGCCCATTACGACCTGTTCTGGTTCGTGGTTCTGTCCCTCGTCACCCGGGGCGCGCGCTTCTTCCTCCTGGCGGGACTTCTCGGGCGCTACGGCGTTCAGATCCGCGGGGTGCTCGACCGGCACCTCAACGTCGTCGCAGCCATCGCGGTCGCGGTGATCATCCTCGGCTTCGTCCTGTTCAAGGTGCTTCTGTAAGATGAACTACGCGACCCTGCTGCGCCTGCGCCGGAGCGCCCTGATCCTCGTCGTCGGCGCGGTGGTGACCCTGGCGGCGGCGCTCTATTTCCAGTTCGTGCTTGGCTACGTGCCGTGCAAGCTCTGCCTCGAGGAGCGCATTCCGTACTATGCGGCGATCCCCCTCGGGATCCTCGCCCTCGTGCTTCCGGAACGCCTGAGCCGCGTTGCCCTGGGCCTGGCTGCCCTCGGGCTGCTCTACGGCGCCGGGTTGAGCGTCTATCACGCCGGCGCCGAGTGGGCGCTCTGGGCCGGTCCGACGGATTGCGGCGGGGGTACCGGGGCGGCACCCGCCACGGTCACGGATTTCCGCGCGACCCTCGAGACCACGCGGGTGGCCGATTGCTCCACCGCCGCCTGGCGGTTCCTGGGCGTCTCGCTCGCCGGCTGGAACGCCGTGGTGGCGTTCGTCCTCGCGTCCATTTCGGGCACGGCCGCCGCGAAGCGCTGATGGGGTCAGTGCCGGTCGTCGGGGGCGGGCGGCAGGGGCGCCACCTCGATACCCTCTTCGACGAGGGCTCGGGCTTCCTCGAGGCTGGCTTCGCCGTAGATCGGGCGGGTCGGGCTCTCGCCGTAATGCATCCGGCGCGCCTCCTCGGGAAACGCCGTGCCGACATCGTCGGCCGTGCTGGTGACGTGCTCGCGCACGGCTCGCATGAGCGCGCGAACGCGCTGTTCGGGCTCCGAGAACACGGGTGTCGGCGCAGGAGCGGGGACTGGCGCCACCTCGGGCACATCGGCAGCGGGACTGCGAGCCACCGCACGATCGGTGCGGGCGATGGCCGGGGCCATCATTCCCTTGGCCACCCGCGCGGATCCGCAGACCGGACACGCCACCAGCCCACGCGCGGCCTGGTCGTCGTAGGATTCGCTCGACGGAAACCAACTCTCGAAAGCGTGGCTGCCATCGCAGACGAGGGTATACCGGATCATGGGCGGACTCGGGTCGGGATCAGGCGGAATGCCCGATCCGCTCCACGGTGAACGGCCGGGCGTGCAGGAGGGCCGGAATCCGCGCACGGGCGTCGGTGACGCGGGACAGGTCGATCTCCGCCAGGATCACCCCGGGCTCGTTCCCGCCGGCATCGGCCAGAACCTTGCCCCAGGGATCGACGATGAGCGAGTGGCCGTAGGTGTCCCGCCCGTCCTCGTGATGGCCGCCCTGCGCCGCCGAGATCATGAACGATCCCGTCTCGATGGCGCGGGCCCGGTGCAGCACGTGCCAATGGGCCTCGCCGGTCTGCTGGGTGAAACACGCCGGCGCCGTGAGGATCGCGGCGCCGGCCTCGGCCAGCGCCCGGAACAGGGCCGGGAAGCGGATGTCGTAGCAGATGGTGACGCCGATGGGTGCCCACGGCGTGTCGGCCACCACCGCACAGGCTCCTCCCGTATACGTGGCGGATTCGCGCCAGCGCTCGCCGTTGGGCAAATCGACGTCGTAGAGATGGACCTTGTCGTAGGACGCGGTGATCGCCCCCTGCCCATCGATGAGGAAGGCACGGTTGGCGATCTTGTCACCGTTGCGCACGGCGAGCGACCCGATCTGGACGACGAGGCCGCGCTCCCGCGCCACCTCGCGCAGGGCCGCCAGCGTCGGGTCTTCGTCCTGGCCGGTGACCTTCTCGAACAGGCTTGCCTTACTGCGCTCGACCAGGGAGGTCATCTCCGGGGTCTGCACGTAATCGGCACCCGCATCCGCCGCTTCGCGCACCAGGGCGACCGCCGCGTCGCGGTTGGCGAGGGGGTCGCGTCCCGAGCGCATCTGCACGCAGGCGGCGACGAAGCGGGATGCGTCCGTCACGAGGCGGACACCATCGGCTCGAGCTTGCCGGCGCCGTTGAGGGCGTAAAGATCGTCACAGCCGCCCACATGGCTCTCACCGACGAAGATCTGCGGCACGCTGGTGCGTCCCCCGGCCCGCTGAACCATGGCGGCGCGCGAGCCGGCCGTCTTCTCGACGTCGATCTCAGTGAAGACGATGCCCTTCTCTCGAAGCAGGCTCTTGGCCGCCGAGCAGTAAGGGCACCAGGCGGTGGTGTAGATCGTGACCGGCTTCATGTCTCAGGGCCCCAAGGCGTTCCACATCGCTTATAGGCGAGCCCGGAGACTCTTCCTACTGCGGCGTTCCGCGGGGCCTGAGGCGATTTTCAGGCCGCGAGCAGCTTCTCGACTTCGTTGACGAGGTCGCGCAGATGGAACGGCTTCGACAGCACCTTGGCGTCCTTCGGAGCCTTCGAATCCGGGTTGAGGGCCACAGCTGCGAAACCCGTGATGAACATCACCTTGATGTCGGGATCGAGCTCGGTGGCGCGGCGCGCCAGCTCGATGCCGTCCATCTCGGGCATCACGATATCCGTGAGGAGCAGCTCGAACGGCTCCTCGCGCAGCCGGTTGTAGGCCGAGAGGCCGTTGTCGAACGAGAGCACGTCGTAGCCGGCATTCTGCAACGCCTTGGCCAGGAACCGGCGCATGTCGTTGTCGTCTTCCGCGAGGAGGATCTTCATCGAACGTTGCCTTGTGCCCTTGAGTTGCTGTGTTCTTTCCACAAAGCACCAGCTTGGTAAACAGAACGTTGCTAGCGGACGCCGGCCGCCCCCCGGGCTTGGTGTGCGACGGCACCGTGGCCTGCGGGCGACGGGTGCCGTGACGGTAGACACGGCCCGCACGGCCCCGCACAGTGGCGCCATGCGTTTTCCCGCCCGGACCGAGGCGCCCGCGCCGCGATGACAGAACCGCTCTCCCCTCCGGATTCTCCGGAACATCCCTGGTTCGACCCGCCCTTCCGCGTGGACGAGCCTGAGGCCCACACCCTCCCCTTCGTGTTCAATGCGCCCCATTCCGGGGCCGTGTATCCGCGCGCCTTCGTCGAGGCCTCACGCCTCGACGCCCTGACCCTGCGTCGGTCGGAGGACGCGCATGTCGACCGGCTGTTTGCGCCGGTGGTGGATCTCGGCGCGCCGCTCATGAGCGCGCACTTCCCCCGGGCCTACCTCGACGTGAACCGCGAGCCCTACGAACTCGACCCACGCATGTTCGACGGGCGATTGCCGGCGTTCGCCAACACACGCTCCATGCGGGTGGCCGGCGGCCTCGGCACCGTGCCGCGAGTGGTCGCCGACGGACAGGAAATCTATCGCGGACGCCTACCGGTGGAGGACGCGGTCACCCGGATCGAGACTCTCTACAAACCGTATCATCGCACCCTGCGCGGACTGATCCAGCGCACCGCCCGCGATTTCGGCCACGCCATCCTCATCGATTGCCATTCGATGCCGTCCTCGAGCCTCGGCCGGGACGAGTCCGCACGGGCCGACTTCATCCTCGGCGACCGGTTCGGCACCGCCTGCGCGCCCGAGCTCATCGGGGCTTTCGAGGACCACCTTCGTGCCCGTGGATTCCGCACCCTGCGCAACAAGCCCTATGCGGGCGGCTTCATCACCGAACATTACGGCGAACCGAATCTCGGACGCCACGCCCTTCAGGTGGAGATCAACCGTGCCCTCTACATGAACGAATCGAGCCTCGCCCTCGGGCGGGGCTTCTCGGAACTGGTGTGGCACCTGCGGACCGTCGTCGCGGCGGTGGCAGCCGAAGTCGAGGACTGGGCGCCGCGCCGAATGGCGGCGGAGTGAAGCGAGCCATCGCCCAGTCGCCGGCAAAACCGCCCGATCCCGAGGAAAAAAATTATTTTAAGGCCAGACACGGCGCGCGAAATTTTCGTGACCTCGAGCCAGCCGTTCGGTGGATAGGAGTAGCCCGGCTCGCGCGCTTACCTATAATGCCGGGCAACACGCCGCCGCACGAGCACGCATCCATGCCCTCCCGCATTCCCGATTTCACCGCCGTCGCCTACGCGGCCGATGCCATTGCCGCCCCGGTGCCGCCGATGGGCGAGCCCTGGATGACCCCCGAGGGCATTCCGGTGAAGGGCGTCTACGGACCCGAGGACCGCGAGGGCATCGAGTTCCTGAACACCTATCCGGGCGTGGCGCCGTTCCTGCGCGGGCCGTACCCGACCATGTACGTCACCCAGCCCTGGACGATCCGGCAGTATGCCGGATTCTCCACGGCGGAGGATTCGAACGCGTTCTACCGGCGCAACCTCGCCGCTGGGCAGAAGGGCCTGTCGGTGGCCTTCGATCTCGCGACCCACCGGGGCTACGATTCCGATCACCCGCGGGTGTCGGGCGATGTCGGCATGGCGGGCGTCGCCATCGACTCGATCTACGACATGCGGACACTGTTCTCCGGCATTCCCCTCGACGAGATGACCGTCTCGATGACCATGAACGGCGCCGTGCTGCCGATCCTGGCCCTCTACATCGTGGCGGCCGAGGAGCAGGGCGTGCCGCCGGAGAAGCTCGCGGGCACGATCCAGAACGACATCCTCAAGGAGTTCATGGTCCGCAACACCTACATCTACCCGCCGGCGGGTTCGATGCGGATCATCGGCGACATCTTCGCCTACACGTCGAAGAACATGCCGAAGTTCAATTCGATCTCGATTTCCGGCTACCACATGCAGGAAGCCGGGGCGACGAACGACCTCGAACTGGCCTACACGCTCGCCGACGGCGTCGAGTACATCAAGGCGGGCCTCGCCGCCGGCCTGACCATCGATCAATTCGCCCCGCGTCTGTCGTTCTTCTGGGCGATCTCGACGAACTTCTTCATGGAGATCGCCAAGATGCGGGCCGCGCGCCTGATCTGGGCCAAGCTCGTCAAGGAATTCGAGCCGAAGACCGACAAGTCCCTGCCGCTGCGCACCCATTCGCAGACGAGCGGCTGGTCGCTGACGGCGCAGGACGTGTTCAACAACGTCACCCGCACATGCATCGAGGCGATGGCGGCGACGCAGGGCGGCACCCAGTCCCTTCACACCAACGCGTTGGACGAGGCGCTGGCGCTGCCGACAGACTTCTCCGCCCGCATCGCCCGCAACACCCAGCTGTTCCTGCAGCAGGAGAGTGGCACGACGCGCGTGGTCGATCCGTGGGGCGGCTCGTACTACGTCGAGAAGCTGACTCAGGACATCGTCGCCCGCGCCTGGGAGCATCTTCGCGAGGTCGAGGAATTGGGTGGCATGGCGAAAGCCATCGAGGCCGGCATCCCGAAGCTGCGCATCGAGGAGGCGGCCGCCCGCGCCCAGGCCCGGATCGATTCCGGCCGGCAGACCATCGTGGGCGTCAACAAGTTCAAGCCGGACGACGACCGCGCCATCGAGCTCATGCGCGTCGACAACGGCAACGTCCGCATGCTGCAGATCGACAAGCTCAAGCGCCTGCGCGCCGAGCGCAGCCAAGCCGATGTCGATGCGGCCCTCGCAGCACTGACCGAGGCGGCGCAGGGCGAAGGCAACCTGTTGGCACTCGGCATCGAAGCGGCGCGGGCCAAGGCCACCGTGGGCGAGATTTCCGATGCCCTGGAGAAGGCCTGGGGTCGGCACCGGGCCGAGATCCGCTCGATTTCGGGCGTCTACAAGCGGGAGGTGGGTGGCATGTCGCCGGCAGTCGAGACGGTCCGTCATCTCGTGGAAGCGTTCGAGGAAAACGACGGGCGCCGTCCGCGCATCCTCGTCGCCAAGATGGGACAGGACGGCCACGACCGCGGCCAGAAGGTCATCGCCTCGGCCTTCGCCGATCTCGGCTTCGACGTCGATATCGGGCCGCTCTTCGCCACCCCGGACGAGGCCGCCCGGCAGGCGGTTGAGAACGACGTCCACATCGTCGGCGTCTCGTCGCTCGCCGCCGGCCACCTCACCCTGGTGCCGGAACTCAAGGCCGCGCTCACCGCGCAGGGGCGCGAGGACGTGATGATCGTCATCGGCGGCGTCATTCCCCCGAGCGATTACCCCGCTCTCCATGCAGCGGGCGCCTCGGCGATCTTCCCGCCCGGCACCGTCATCGCCGAGGCGGCGGTCAAGCTCATCCAGGAGTTGAACGGCCGCCTGGGCTACGCCGCGCGCCAAGCGGCGGAATGATCCACGCGGCCCGGTCCATGCTGGACCCTGGCCCTCCCCTCGCGTGAGTGATCGACCATGGCACAGGCACGTTCCGAACTGATCCACCCCGTGATCCTGTGCGGTGGGTCGGGTACGCGCCTGTGGCCGGCCTCGCGCGAGAGCATGCCGAAGCAGTTCACCCCCCTGGTGAACGCCGACAGCTCGACCTTCCAGGACACGGCGCGCCGTGTGCTGGATCCCGCCGTGTTCGGTCGCCCGACGATCATCAGCAACGCCGAGGCACGGTTCATCGTCGCCGAGCAGCTGCTCCAGGCCGGCGTGCAGGCCGACATCGTGCTGGAGCCCGAGCGCAGGGATTCGGCCGCAGCCGTGGCGGTCGCGGCCCTGCATGCGGCCCGCCGCGATCCGGAAGCCGTCGTTCTGATCCTGGCGGCCGATCACGTCATCGGCGATACGCCGGCCTTCGTCGCCGCCGCGCAGGCTGCCGCCATCGGTGCGCGGGCCGGCCGGATTATGACCCTCGGCATAGAACCGACGGGGCCGGCCACCGCCTATGGCTACATCCGGCGCGGAGCGGGCCTCGATGGGGTGCCGGGCGCCTACGCCGTCGAGCGCTTCGTCGAGAAGCCGGATCGCGACGGGGCCGAGCGCCTCATCGGCGAGGGCGCCCTGTGGAACTCCGGCTACTTCCTGTTCCGCGCCGACGTGATGCTGGCCGAGCTCGAAGCGCGGGCGCCCGAGATCCTGTCGGCGACCCGGGCGGCCCTCGACGCCGCGCAGGTCGACCTCGACTTCCTGCGCCTCGACGGCTCCGCCTTCTCGCGGGCTCCGAAGACCTCCATCGACTACGCCGTGATGGAGCGGACCGAGCGGGCCGGCGTGCTCCCGGTCTCGTTCCCGTGGTCGGACGTCGGCACCTGGGACGCCGTGTGGGAAGTCCTGCCCCGCGACGCGTCGGGAAATGCCGTGCGCGGCCGGGTCGAGACCATCGACACCCACGGTAGCCTGATCCACAGCGAGGGCGAACTCCTTACCACCGTGGTCGGCCTCGACGATGTGGTGGTGGTGGCGACTCCGGACGCCGTGCTGGTGACCTCGAAGGCCCGCTCCGGCCAGGTCAAGGACCTCGTCGCCCAGCTTCGCGAGAAGGCCCATCCGGAAGCCGACGCCCATCGGCGGATGTACCGCCCCTGGGGCTGGTACCAGCGCATCGACATCGGCGAACGCTTCCAGGTGAAGCGCATCATGGTGACGCCGGGCGGCCGACTCTCCTTGCAGAAGCACTATCACCGGGCCGAGCACTGGGTGGTGGTGCGGGGCACCGCCGAAGTCACCGTCGACGACCGGGTGGTCCTCGTCCACGAGAACGAAGCGGTCTACCTGCCCATCGGCTCGATGCACCGCCTTACCAACCCGGGCAGGATTGCCCTCGAACTCATCGAGGTCCAGGTCGGCTCGTACACGGGCGAGGACGACATCATCCGGGTCGAGGACATCTACGGGCGCTGAGTCACGCCGCCACCGGCCGATCGGCGCGGCCGCGGTAGGACAGGGCTTCGGCGAGGTGGATGCGACGGACCTGGGCCTCGCCGTCGAGGTCGGCCAGCGTGCGTGCCACCCGCAGGGTGCGGTGGAAGCCGCGGGCCGAGAGGCGCATGGATTCGGCCGCGCTCCGGATCAGGGCGGCCCCTTCCGCATCGGGCGCCGCCACCGCTTCGATCACCGTGGCCGGGCAGGAGGCGTTGGTGACGCTGGGTCCAAGATCCCGGGCAGCGTAACGTGCCGTCTGCAGGGCGCGGGCGGCGGCGACCCGGGCCGCCATCTCGGCCGAGCCTTCCGCCGGCGGCGGCAGGATGAGGTCGGCGGCGGTGACGGCGGCGACTTCGATGCGCAGATCGATGCGATCGAGGAGAGGCCCGGAGATGCGGGCACCGTACTGCGCGACGCAGCGCTCGTTCGGACCCTTGCGGCAGGCGTAGCCCGGCTCGAGGGCTTGACCGCAGCGGCACGGGTTCATGGCCGCCACGAGCTGGAAGCGGGCCGGATAGGTCACCCTGTGGTTGGCGCGGGCGATCATGATCTCCCCCGTCTCCATGGGCTGGCGTAGGGAATCGAGCACCTGTGGGGTGAACTCTGGCAATTCGTCGAGGAACAGGACGCCGCCATGGGCGAGCGACGCCTCGCCCGGCCGGGCGTTGATCCCGCCGCCGACCAGAGCCGCCATCGAGGCGGAGTGATGCGGCTGCCGGAACGGCCGACGGTTCGACAGCGCCCCATCCTTGAGGGCACCGGCGACGGACTGGATCATGGAGACTTCGAGGAGTTCGCGCGGGGAGAGCGGCGGCAGGATCGAGGGTAGGCGGGCGGACAGCATCGATTTACCGGCCCCGGGCGGGCCATTGAACACGAGATTGTGCGATCCGGCCGCCGCGATTTCCAGGGCACGCTTGGCACCCTCCTGGCCCTTGATGTCGCGCAGGTCCGGCAGTGGACCGCCCGACGCGGCGATGGCGGGTTCGGGACGGGCCAACACCTGCGTGCCCTTGAAGTGGTTGGCGAGCTGGATGAGCGAGCGCGGTGCCAGTACGTCCATGTCGCCCGCCGCCCAAGCCGCCTCTGGCCCGGTGGCAGCCGGACAGATGAGGCCGAGGCCGCGGGCATTGGCCGCCATTGCGGCGGGCAGCACGCCGGAGACCGCCGTGATGGTGCCGTCGAGCGCCAGTTCGCCGAGCACGCAGTAGCCGGCCAGGGCATCGGCCGGCAGGGCGCCGATGGCCGCCATGACAGCGAGCGCGATGGGCAGATCGTAATGGGAGCCCTCTTTGGGCAAATCGGCCGGCGCGAGGTTGACGGTGATGCGCTTGGCCGGCAGCGCCAGCCCCGAGGCGATGAGGGCGGAGCGCACCCGCTCGCGGGATTCTCCCACGGCCTTGTCGGCGAGCCCCACCCCCGTGAAGGCGACGAGACCGGGCGCGATCTGCACCTGCACATCGACGGCCCGCGCCTCGATTCCCTCGAAGGCGACGGTGGCGACGCGGGTGACCATGGCTCTCAACCCTTTTGGACGGCTCGACGGATACAAGCGTAGGCGGCAGTTCGGTCAGAAACAACCTTAACGCGCGCAGGACTTCTCAGGGACCGGGAACCGGATCATGCGGTGCGTCGTTCGCACCCCACCTCGACCGTCTTTAAGGAGTTCACATGTCGTTCAAGACCACCGGCCTCGCCGCACTCGCCCTCGGCCTCGCCCTTACCGGTGCGGCCCGCGCGGACCGCGAGCCCACCGCCGCCGAGCTGACCCGGATCGACGCCGTGCTGAAGGAGGCGGGCTTCACCAAGTGGAAGAAGATCGAAGTCGAGAGCGACGAGATCGAGGTGGACGACGCCCTCGACGCCAACGGCAAGCAGTTCGACCTCAAGCTCGACCCGAAGACCTTTGCGATCGTGAAGCGCAAGCCCGAGTAAGGCGAACGGCAGCGGTCGCTCCCGAGAGGATCACCGCTGCCGTTCGAACGCGGTGCCCGCCGTGCCCCGGCGGACGCCGTCCGGACCCAGAGCTTGCCACTCCGTGAGAACCACCGGTCCGGTCCGGCGTAGGGCGAACAACGTCTTTCCGATCTCGTAGAGCTTCGTGCCGTAGGCGTTCACGAGCCGCCCATCGCCGTAGGTGTGGAATTTCACCGCGACCGAGGTCGCGTCGCCATCGAGTTTGCAGACGATGGTCTCGTCGGTCTGAAACCCTTCGATCCTGAGAAGACAGTCGCGGTTTCCCCGGCCCGACGCGATGTCGAGGCGATACGTGACGACGATGGGAGAACCACCGGCCGTGCGGCCGCCATCGTGTACGAAGGCGTAGTGTCCGGCCCAGGGTTGAGCGGGAGCCTGCCCCGACACCGTGGTCCCCAGCGCAATGAAACTGGCCGATAGGATCAAGGCGGTGTGGAGCGCCCGCGCCCGAAATGAAGCCATGCCTCGCTCTCCCGTGTCACTGCTGCGGTCCGGCCGCTTGCATCCGCCGCCGGCCCCGGCCATATAGCGCACGGGAGGTTGGCGAGGGACGTTTCACTCGCCAACCGGGTCAGGTCCGGAAGGAAGCAGCCCTAACGAGACCGAGCGGGTCTTCGTCCAGCCTCCCACCTTTCGATCTATAGCCCGCGTGGCGGCATCCCTCCGACCAGGGCGGCGCCAACCCACGCGAAGGCGGCATGGACGCGACCTCCGGCACTCCGAGCGACGCCCCCGGCCTTCCGGGTTTTCCCGAGCCGCAAGCGTCCGCGACGCCCTATCGGGTGCTCGCCCGCAAGTATCGCCCCCAGAACTTTGACGACCTCATCGGACAGGGCGCCATGGTGCGGACCCTGGCCAACGCCTTCGCGGCCAACCGCATCCCCCAGGCGTGGATGCTGACGGGCGTGCGCGGCGTCGGCAAGACCACCACGGCCCGCATCCTGGCGCGGGGCCTGAACTACGTCCGCGACGGCCATCCCGACACCGGTCCCACCATCGCGATGCCCGAACTCGGGCGCCACTGCCAGGCGATCATGGAATCCCGGCACATGGACGTGCTGGAGATGGACGCCGCCTCGCACACGGGCATCGACGACGTGCGCGGGATCATCGACGGCATCCGCTATTCACCCGTCTCGGCCCGCTACAAGGTCTACATCGTCGACGAGGTCCACATGCTCTCCGAGAAGGCGTTCAACGCCTTCCTGAAGACCTTGGAGGAGCCACCACCTCACGCAAAGTTCGTGTTCGCCACCACCGAGATCCGCAAGGTCCCGGTGACGATCCTGTCGCGCTGCCAGCGCTTCGATCTCCGCCGTGTCGAGGCCGACACCCTGGTGTCGCATCTGGCCGGGATCTGCGCCGCCGAGCGTGTCGAGGCCGATGCCGAGGCACTGTCCGCGATCACGCGGGCGGCGGAGGGCTCGGTGCGGGACGCCCTCTCGCTCCTCGATCAGGCCATCGCGCACGGCGCCGGACACGTGAGTGCCCAGGGCGTACGGGACATGCTGGGTCTGGCCGACCGGGGCCGTATCGTCGACCTGTTCGAGGCGGTGATGCGCGGCGACATTCCGGCGAGCTTTTCCGAGGTGCGCGGCCAGTACGAGGCGGGCGCCGACCCCGCCGTGATCCTGTCGGATCTCGCGAGCTTCACCCACCTCGTCACCCGCCTGAAGCTGGTGCCGGAGGAGGCCGCGGCCGATCCGACCCTGAGCGAGGCGGAGCGGTCGCGCGGCGGCGAATTCGCGGGCAAGCTCTCCGTCCGGGTGCTATCGCGGGCGTGGCAGATCCTCCTCAAGGCGATTCCGGAAGTACAGACTGCGACGCGGCCGCTGGCCGCCGCCGAGATGGCCCTGGTGCGCCTCGCCTACGCGGCCGATCTGCCGACCCCCGACGAAGCCCTGCGCCAGTTCAAGGGCGAGGCCCTGGCGGCTCCGGCCCGGACACCGGCTGACACCCACGCCAGTTCCGCACCCGTCACGGCGCAGGGGCGCCCGGCCCTGCCGCCGATCCCGATCTTCTCGTCCGAGCCGCCGCCGCGCCCGGCCCTGTCCATGGCGGCCGGCGGCGGTGGCCGTCCGGCCCTATCGATGGTCGCGCCCTCACCCATGCCGAGTCAGGCGCCCGCACCGAGCCAAGCCCCCTCCCCCGAACCAGAAGGCCCACGGCTGACGCGCTTTGCAGACGTCGTCGCGCTGGCCGACACCAAGCGCGACATCGGCCTGAAGATGGCCCTGGAGCGCGAGGTCCATCTCGTGCGCTTCGAGGAGGGACGCATCGAGTTCCGTCTCGCGGAGGGCGGGCGCCAGACCATCGCCAACGACCTCGCCAAGGCCCTCGACCTGTGGACGGGCCGGCGCTGGATCGTCGCCTTGTCGAAGGAGGCCGGCGAGCCGACCCTCGACGCCACGGCACGGGCCGCGACGGAAACCCGTCATCAGAGCGCCGCCGCCCATCCCCTCGTGCGTGCGGTGATGGCGGGCTTCCCCGGTGCCCAGATCGTCGACGTGCGCGACAAGACCCCTGAGATTGCGGTCGAGGCTCCGCCGACGGGCGAGGCCGAGACCGAAGACACGGACGGCGAGGCATAGCGCCGGCGCCGCTCCGTCCCCAGATCAGCCTGAACGCCTCACCCGATACAGCCGAAGGACATTACGAGCATGCGCGACCTCATGGGCATGATGAAGCAGGCGCAGGCCATGCAGGAGAAGATGGCCGCCCTGCAGGGTGAACTCGACACCGTCGAAGTATCGGGCGCCTCCGGCGGCGGCGCCGTACGGGTGACCATGACGGCCAAGGGACAGGTGAAGGGCGTGCAGCTCGATCCGACCCTGATGAACCCGGATGAGCGCGAGATCCTGGAGGATCTCGTCGTCGCCGCCATGAACGACGCCCGGGGCAAGGCCGAGCAGGTCGCCGCCGAGCGCATGGGCGAGCTGACGAAGGGCCTGCCCCTGCCGCCCGGCCTGAAACTCTTTTAGGGGCTCGAAGGGGGCGACCCGCAGGTCGCCCCCTTCGAGAGATCAGGCTGCGATCGCCTGAGCGGACGGCTCGGCCGCCCGCACGTCGGCGTCGACGTGTTCGGCGAAGCGCTTGAAGTTCTCCTGGAACATGGCGACGAGGCGCGTTGCCGTTTCAGCGAAGGCCGCCTTGTTGGTCCAGGTTTCCACGGGTGACAGCACCTGCGCCTCGACGCCCGGCACCGAGACCGGCACCTGGAACCCGAAATACGGATCGCGTCGGAATTCGACCTGGGACAGGGATCCGTCCAAGGCTGCCGTGAGCAGGCGGCGCGTCACGCGGATCGGCATGCGTCGGCCCGTGCCGACACCACCCCCGGTCCACCCGGTGTTCACGAGCCAGCAGTCGACCGCGTGCTTCGCGATGAGGTCGCGCAGCAGATTGCCGTAGACGCTCGGGTGACGCGGCATGAACGGCGCCCCGAAGCAAGTCGAGAACGTCGCCTCCGGGGCCGTCAGGCCGCGTTCGGTGCCCGCGACCTTGGCGGTGTAGCCCGAGAGGAAGTGGTACATCGCCTCTGCCCCCGTGAGCCGTGCG
The DNA here is from genome assembly GCF_001422775.1 of Methylobacterium sp. Leaf87. Taxonomy (NCBI): domain Bacteria; kingdom Pseudomonadati; phylum Pseudomonadota; class Alphaproteobacteria; order Hyphomicrobiales; family Methylobacteriaceae; genus Methylobacterium; species Methylobacterium sp. Leaf87. The sequence continues at coordinate 197,155 of NZ_LMMI01000034.1, forward strand.
ATGGGCGGCATCACCCCGAACGCATCGCAGGTGAGCATGACGATGTTCTTCGGGTGCGCGGCGCGTCCCGTGGTGCTCGCATTGGCGATGAAGTCGAGGGGATAGGCGCAGCGGGTGTTCTCCGTGCGGGAGGCGTCGTCGAAATCGGGCACCCGGGTTTCGGGATCGATGACCACGTTCTCCATCACCGTGCCGAAGCGCTCGGTGGTGGCGTAGATCTCGGGTTCGGCGTTCCGGGAGAGGCGGATGGTCTTGGCGTAGCAGCCGCCCTCGAAGTTGAAGATCCCATCCGGGCTCCAGCCGTGCTCGTCGTCGCCGAGTAGCATGCGCGAGGAGTCGTTGGAGAGGGTCGTCTTGCCCGTGCCCGACAGGCCGAAGAACAGGGCCGACTGGCCGGCCTCGTCGAGGGCCACGTTGGCCGAGCAGTGCATCGGCATCACCCCGACCTTGGGCAGCCGGTAATTGAGGTAGGTGAAGACCGACTTCTTCATCTCGCCGGCGTAGGCCGACCCGCCGATGAGCACGAGGCGTCGCGAGAAATCGATGGCGATGACCGTCTTCGAGCGGCAGCCGTGGCGATGCGGCTGAGCCTCGAAGCTCGGCAGATCGATAATCGTCAGTTCCGGCACGAAATCCGACAGGGTCTCGCGCTCGGGCCGGATCAGCAGGTTGCGGATGAACAGGGAGTGCCAGGCGAGCTCGGTGAACACCCGGGCCTTGACCCTGTGGCACGGGTCGGCGCCGCCATGGAGATCCTGGGCGAACAGTTCGCGCCCCTCGGCATGGCCGAGGAAATCCTGATAGAGCGTCTCGAACTGCTCGGGCGTGATCGCGCCGTTGTTCTCCCACCAGACTTCGTTCTCGGTGCCCTCGTCGCGCACCACGAACTTGTCCTTCGGCGAGCGCCCCGTGTGGCTTCCCGTGGTCGCCACCAGGGCGCCGCCCTGCGCGAGTTCCGCCTCGTTGCGGCGCAGCGCCTCTTCGTAGAGCCGCGGAGCTTCGAGATTCCAATGCACGGCTTTCAGCTGGCGCAGGCCGATGGCCTCCGCGCCGTGGCCCGAATTGAAAAGTCCGATGTTGGTCATGCGCGTTCCTCCTCGGGCCCCTGATCGCTCCGCCGGGCCGGACTCGTGTGTGGGGCGTCCGCGCGGTCGTTCAGGTCCGCCGCGCGCAGGTTCGCCGCCCCACGAGTCACCGTTTGTGCTCGGTTCCTCAAATCTTGCCGACAAATCACGTTTGCGACAATGGAAAAAGAAATTTGAATTCTCCGTATCCCGCGCGGGCGTAGGCCTGCGGGGGCGAAACCGGAGCGGCGCGACCCTATGTGTGGAGGATTCCTACTTTCGCCGGGTACGCCTCACCCGCTATCCCGCTTGAACCATGTGGTGGCCTCGGGCCATCCGCACGAGCCCAGACGGACCGTTCATGCCCCAAGCCGTCGCCGGTCCCGAGATTGAGCGCCTGATCCAGCTCCTCGCCCGCATGCCGGGCCTCGGCCCGCGCTCGGCCCGGCGCGCGGCCCTGCAGCTCATCAAGAAGCGGGAAACCCTGCTCGCTCCCTTGGCCGACGCCATGCGGGTCGCCTCGGAGCGCATCGTCGTGTGCAGCGCCTGCGGCAACGTCGATACCGCCGAGCCCTGCACCATCTGCCGCGACGAGAGCCGCGACCCCTCGACCCTCGTGGTGGTGGAGGACGTCTCAGACCTCTGGGCTCTGGAGCGCTCGGGCGCGGTGACGGCCCGTTACCACGTGCTCGGCGGCGTACTGTCGGCGCTCGACGGCGTGCGGCCGGAGCACCTCAACCTCGACAGCCTCGTGGCGCGCGCCGGCGACCCGGCCATGCGCGAGATCATCCTAGCGCTGAACGCCACGGTCGACGGTCAGACCACGGCGCATTACGTCACCGAATCGCTGAAGGTCCATGGACTGAAGATCACCCGCCTCGCCCACGGTGTGCCGGTGGGCGGCGAACTCGACTACCTCGACGAGGGCACGCTGACGGCCGCCATCCGCAGCCGCACACCCTTCTGACGGGCGGACGCACGGGTCATTTGACCGCTCATCGGCACGACCTTATCTGCTGGGGATCGCGGCGCCGCGATCCCCACAGCCGAACCCCATCACGCCATGACCATCCGTCCGCTCGTCATCCTGCCCGACCCGATCCTGCGCAAGGTCTCCGAGCCCGTCGGCCCCGTGACGGACGAGATCCGCACCCTGGTCGCCGATATGCTGGAGACGATGTACGACGCTCCGGGCGTCGGCCTCGCGGCGATCCAGATCGGGGTGGCGAAGCGCGTCGTCACCATCGACACGTCGAAGGACGAGGACGACCGCCGGCCGCAGGTCTTTCTCGATCCCGAGATCGTCTGGGGCTCGGAGGAGAAGCGGGTCTACGACGAGGGCTGCCTCTCGATCCCGGATTATTATGGCGAGGTCGAACGGCCAGACCGGGTCCGCGTGCGGTTCCGCGGCCTCGATGGCGCGACGCAGGAGATCGAGACCGACGGCTTGCTCGCCACCTGCATCCAGCACGAGATCGACCACCTCGACGGCATGCTGTTCATCGACCACCTGTCGAAGCTGAAGCGCGACCGGGTGGTGAAGAAGTTCGCCAAGGCGGCCAAGCGCGACGCCGCGTGATCCCACGTTAGGAAAAAGCCCGATGCGCGTCGTGTTCATGGGCACGCCGGATTTCGCCGTGCCGACGCTGGCACGCCTTCATGCTGACGGCCACACCCTCGTCGCCGTCTACACGCGCGCGCCGGCCAAAGCCGGGCGCGGCATGGCCCTGAAGGCATCCCCGGTCCACGTGATGGCCGAAGCCCTCGGCGTGCCCGTGCTGACGCCCACGACCCTGAAGAATGCGGAAGCCGTCGAGACCTTTCGGGCGCACGCGGCCGATGTCGCCGTGGTGGTGGCCTACGGGATGCTGCTGCCCCAGGCGATCCTCGACCTGCCGCGCCACGGCTGCCTCAATCTCCACGGCTCCCTGCTGCCGCGCTGGCGCGGCGCCGCTCCGATCCAGCGCGCCGTGATGGCGGGCGACGCGATGAGCGGCGTCGGCGTGATGCGGATGGAAGCCGGCCTCGACACCGGCCCGGTCGGCCTGGAGGCGCGCCTGCCGATCACGCACGGCATGAGCGCCGGTGCCCTGCACGACGCGCTCATGCCGCTCGGCGCCGACCTGATGGCCCGCGCCCTCGCCGAACTGGAGCACGGCGCCCTCACGTTCACACTGCAGGCGACTGAGGGCGTCGTCTACGCCCACAAGATCACCAACGACGAGGCGCGCATCGACTGGACCCGCCCGGCCCCTGAGGTCGCCAATCACGTCAACGGACTGGCCCCCTTCCCAGGCGCCTTCTTCGAGGCCGATCTCGGCAAGGGTCCGGAGCGGGTGAAGGTGCTGGGCGCCCTCGCGACGGAGGCCAAGGGCGACCCCGGCACGATCCTCGACGAAGCCTGCACCCTTGCCTGCGGTACGGGCGCCGTCCGCCTCACGGCCCTGCGCCGCGCCGGCAAGGGCGGCGTCGCGACCGGGCCGGAGTTCATGCGGGGCGCCCGCTTGGTGCCCGGCTCGTCCCTCGGCGCCTGATGCCGCGCTACAAGCTCGTCATCGAGTACGACGGCACGCCGTTCTGCGGCTGGCAGCGCCAGACGGCGCAGCCCTCCGTGCAAGGCGCCATCGAGGTGGCGGTGAAACGCTTTTCCGGCGAGACCGCCGGCCTCACCTGCGCCGGCCGCACCGATACGGGGGTTCACGCCACGCATCAGGTAGCGCATCTCGACCTCACCAAGGCTTGGCGCACGGATGTGGTGCGCGACGCCCTGAACGCGCATCTGCGCCCGCATCCGGTCTCGATCCTGAGTGCCGAGCGCGTTGCCCCGGACTTCAACGCCCGCCATTCTGCGTTCCGCCGGCACTATCGCTACCGCATCCTCAACCGCCGCAGCCCGGCGGCCCTGACGCGCGGACAGGTCTGGCAGGTGCCGTGGCCCCTCGATGTCCCGCTGATGCAGGCCGCCGCGCGCCCGCTCCTGGGTTGCCACGACTTCACGGCCTTCCGGGCCGCCGAATGCCAGGCCAAGAGCCCGATCCGCACCCTGGAACAGCTCGACGTCGCGATAGTGAGCATGGGTCACTTCGACGAGATCGTGGTGGCGGCGTCGGCGCGCTCGTTCCTGCACCACCAGGTCCGGGGGCTCGTCGGCACCCTGGTGCTCGCAGGCTCCGGCAAGATCACGGCCGACGATGTCGCAGGGATCCTGGCGAGCCGGGACCGCAGTCGTTGCGGCCCTCTAGCCCCGTCGTGTGGCCTGACGCTGGTGGGGGTGGATTACCTAAATGAACCGCTGATTCACAGTAAATTTTAATCTGAGGTTGAATTTATACCCGGCTCTGCGTCCAAATGCGCAACCTCTCCGATCATCGTGAGGAGCTCGGGATTATCGCCATGGAAACACCCCTGCGGGTCATCATCGTCGTTGCCTCCGCCTTCGCGGTCCTTTCACCCCTGATCTTCATTGCGATCCGAGAGGCCATCAAACGCCAGCGGCAGGAGACCATCAAGGATCTCGCCCTGGTTTTCGAGATCGCCGACCGGTCGAGCCCCTCCCTGATCCCATCCTTCGAATTTGTGAAGTACAAGTATTTCGTCGGCGCCAAGCGCCGCTCAGTGCCCGTCGTCACTCCGATGCAGCCTGGCACGGCAGTCCAAGACTTCCCACGTCGGAAGGAAGACTACGCAACGCTCTCCTGGCTTATCGGCAGCATCCCGTTCAGCGTCCTGTCGGGGCTGGCGATGTTCTACGCTCTGTCGCTCCTCGTTTCGCTTTTGGCGCCTGCGGGAAGCGATGCGGCGGCGTTCCGCTGGCCGGGGGTGACTTACCCTACGCTCGACGGCATCGGGATGGTGTGGCTGCTTGGCCTGTGCGCAGCGTTCGCCGGCAGCTACATCACCGCCCTTCGCAATCTCTACCGAGCGATCAAGAACTTCGATCTCAGCCCCGGAACCCTCGTCGGTGAGACGATCCGGATGCTTTTGAGCGCGGTGCTCGCCCCGGTACTCGTCGTCGGCCTCTTCTGGATCGGCACTGAGGCGGTTCAAGCACTGGTGACGAACGAGGCGACCCTGACCGCGCCATCCGTCATCGCGCTGGTGGTCGCCGCCAGCTTCATCGCGGGCGTGATGCCGGAGGTCGTCCTGCGGAGCATCATCCAGCGCGACAAATTACGGAACTTCAAGCGGGAGGAGGAGGTGTTCGAGGCGTTCAAGATCACGCCCGTGGAGATCATCGACGGCATCGACAGCGATATCCGCATCCGGCTCGAGGATTATCATATCCACTCCACGCAGAACCTCGCCGCGGCCAACCCGTTGATGCTGTTCGTGGAGACACCCTATGGGGTCTATCAGATCATGGACTGGGTCGCCCAGGCGCAACTCTGTTGCTCGGTCGGGCGCGATCGCGTGATCCGGTTATGGCCCCTGGGCGTTCGGACCCTGTTCGACCTCGAGCGCCTCGCCGCTTCGGGCGAGGGTGCGAGCGAAGCCCTTCTCCTCGAAGTCGGACGGGTCATCCTGGGCGAGGGACTGGTCCCGAGGGAGATTGCCGATCGGCCGGCTGCGGTGGCCATGGTCCGGGCCAGCATCGAATTGCGCCTCGACGATCCCCACGTCCAGCGCCTGCGGCAGATCTACATCGCCGTGGGTGATCGCCTGGGCGCGAGCAGCCGGCGGTTTCGGTCGAGCCGCGTCAACTATCGGTGCCGCTACCGGTCCGGACACGGCTGGCTCTGCCGAAGTCTCAAGCGCCGAGCCGCCTGACGCGAACGGTCAAGCCGACGGCGCCGCGGCGGCGAAATACGCCGCGAGCACCCGCGTATAGATCGCGGTGAGCCGGTTCAGGTCGGCCACCGCCACGCACTCGTCGGTCTGATGCATGGTCTCGCCGACGAGGCCGAACTCGATGACTGGGCAGGCATCCTTGATGAAACGGGCATCCGAGGTGCCGCCCGTGGTCGAGAGCTTCGGCACTTGACCGGTCTCCGTCTCGATGGCGGCGGAGACGAGGCTGGTGAAGGCGTCGGGCTCCGTGAGGAAGGCGGGGGAATTCGAGGGCTGCAGGTCGAGACTGTAGCGTACGCTGTTCCGGGCCGCCCGCTCCAGGCGTGCACGGATTTCGGCGCCGAGGGTCTCGGCGGTCCAGCCCTCGTTGAAGCGGATGTTGAAGGTCGCCCGCGCCTCCGCCGGGATCACGTTCGTTGCCGGATTGCCGACATCGAGGGTGGTGAATTCGAGGTTCGACGCATCGAAATGCCGGGTGCCGCCGTCGAGGGGCTCGGCCAGGAGCGCATCCGCGAGGCGCAGCATGCCGGGGATGGGATTCTCGGCCCGGTGCGGATAGGCGACGTGGCCTTGGCGGCCATGGACCGTGAGCTTGCCGGTGAGGGAGCCACGCCGTCCGATCTTGATCATGTCGCCGAGACGTTCGGGGTTCGTCGGCTCGCCGAGCAGGCAGTGATCGAAGCGCTCGCCGCGCGCCCGCGCCCATTCGAGCAGCTTCACCGTGCCGTTGACGGCCGGGCCCTCCTCGTCGCCGGTGATGAGGAAACCGAGGGAGCCCGAGAAGCCCGGCCCGACCGCGTCGAGATAATCGAGGGCGGCGGCGAGCATGCAGGCGATGCCGCCCTTCATGTCGACGGCGCCGCGCCCGTAGAGGAGGCCGTCGGCCACCGTTCCGGCGAACGGCCCGTGGCGCCAGGCGGCGACATCGCCCGTCGGCACCACGTCGGTGTGGCCGGCAAACAGCAGATAGGGTGCGCCGGTGCCGATGCGGGCGTAGAGATTGTCGATATCGGGCGTGCCGGGTTCGGAGAAGCGCGGCCGGTGGACCGTGAAGCCGGCCGATTCCAGAACTTCGCCGAGCCAGGCGAGGGCGCCGCCCTCCTCCGGCGTCACCGAGGGGCAGCGGATCAGGGCCTGGGCCAATGTGAGCGGCGAACGGTCGAGGGAATCAGACACGGCCAGAATCTCGCGGGGTCTCGGCGACTATCGCCACGGCCATAGGCGCCCGCCGGTGCCCGCGCAAATCGCGGGGCTTCCGATGCGCCCTCGCGGGCGTTATCTCCCGGTCATGGCCCTGTCATCCGATGAAGTCGAACGCTACGCCCGTCACCTCGTCCTGCGCGAGGTCGGCGGCCCGGGACAGGCCCGCCTCAAGGCGGCGCGCATCCTCGTGGTGGGGGCCGGCGGCCTCGGCGCGCCCCTGATCCAGTACCTCGCGGCCGCCGGCATCGGCACCATCGGGATCGTCGACGACGACATCGTCTCCCTGTCGAACCTGCAGCGGCAGGTGATCCACGGCACGCCCGATATCGGCCGGCCGAAGGTCGAGAGCGCCACGGACGCCGTGGGTCGCCTCAACCCGCACGTCGCCATCGAGGCCCACCCCTTCCGGCTGACGGCGGAGAACGCGGTGGAACTTGTCGCGGACTACGATCTCGTCGCCGACGGCTCGGACAATTTCGCGACGCGCTACGCCGTCTCGGATGCGTGTTTCCACGGCAAGCGCCCCCTGGTGACGGCGGCGCTCGGGCAGTTCGACGGGTCGCTGACCACCATCCGGGCCCACGAGACCGGGTCGGACGGGCGGCCGAATCCGACCTATCGCTGCCTTTTCCCGAGCCCCCCGCCACCCGGCTCCGTGCCGGCCTGCGCCGAGGCAGGGGTGCTCGGGGCGCTCGCCGGCATCATGGGCTCGCTCATGGCCTTGGAGGTCATTCGCGCTGTGACGGATTTCGGCGAGCCCCTGGTCGGACGCCTGCTCATGGTCGATGCCCGCTCGATGCGGTTCGAAACCCTGGGTTATGCCTGGGACGACGCGAACCCGCTCAGCGGCGCGGCGCGGTGAGCCGTCAGGCGGCCTTGTCGAGGCAGCACTTCTTGAACTTCTTGCCGCTGCCGCACGGGCACGGATCGTTGCGCCCGACATCCTTGAACGGATTGCGCACGGGCTGGCCGGCATCCTCGGCCGTCCAGGCGAGGTCCGCGACGGGATCGTCGATGGTGCCGTAGCGGCGCGGATCGAAGCGGGCGAGGTCGTCCGGCTTGGCCTCGGCTTGGCGCAAGGTGGTGCGGAACCACGGCGCGTCGCTGAATTCATCGGTGAGACGGCCATCCTTGCGCGCGGCTGCCGAGCGGGGCGCCAGGTCGCGAAACCCCAGCAGCGCGATGGTCTCCTCCCAACCGACCCAGCCGATATCACCCTCGACGGCGACGCGCTTGTCGTCGAAGCGCACGAGGAGGTCGTGGGTCGCCTGACGGTCGACGCGGCCGGTCTGGGTCAAGAAGGTCAGGGCCGCGAGGGCCTCGTTACGGACGAAATCGTCGAGGGTGCTGTCGAGGATGAGGCGGTGCAGCGGCGCCACCTCCCCGTCGAAGACGCTGACGAGGATACGGGCCAGCGTCGTCGTCACCGCGTCGCCCAGCAGGGCGTCGAGGGTATCCCCGTCCTGATGCAGCAGACGCACCAGGGGGGCGAACACACGGGTGTTGCGGGCGGCCGCGAGGACGTGGAGACCGTAGAACAGCAGGTTGGCGTCGGCCTCCGACACCTCGGCACCGTCCGCAGGCCCGGCCAGCACGCGCAGCACCTCGTCGGCGATGGCCTCCGGTGTTTCGACCGCGCGCCGAAGTTCGGCGGCCGGCAGGTACTCGGCCGCCGAGAGGGCATCGACGAGGGCACGGTCGATCATGGCGAGGCTCCGTTCTTCCGGGGTTCAGGCGCGCAGGGTCGCGCCGGTCTTGCGGCCGACCTCGGCGATGATCTTGGCCGTCACCGCCTCGATCTCCGCGTCGGTCAGGGTGCGTTCGACGGGCTGGAGCCGAACGGCGATGGCCACCGACTTCGCCCCCTCGGGAACGCCGACGCCCTCGTAGATGTCGAACACGTCGATGCCGGCGATGAGCTTGCGCTCGGCCCCTTGCGCCGCCTTCACCACGTCGCCCGCCGCCACGTCGCGGGGCACCACAAAGGCGAAGTCGCGCGAGACCGGCTGGAAGTCGGAGAGGGCCAGGGCCGGCTTCACCTTGGTCGGGCGATACTTCGGCAACGGCACGCCATCGAGGGTGATTTCGAAGGCGACGATCTGGCCCTTGAGGTCCAGCGCCTTCATCACGCGCGGGTGGATCTCACCGAAATACCCCACGGGGTTCTTCGGCCCGAACTGGAGGGTACCCGAGCGGCCGGGATGCAGCCAGTTCGGCCCGCCGGCGACCACCTGCAGGCCACCCGTGGGAATGCCGAAGGCGGCGAGCAGCGCCAGGGCATCGGCCTTGGCGTCGAACGCATCCACGGGGGCAGCGGCGCCGTCCCAGTGGCGGCCACCGCCGAGATGGCCGGCGGTGGCACGGCGGATCGCTGTAGCGCGTGCGGTCTGACCTTCCGGCTGATCGTTCTTGAAGCACTGACCGACCTCGAACAGGGCGACGTCGGAGAGACCCCGGTCGGCATTGCGCTGGGTGGCGCGCAGCAGGCCGGGCACGAGGCTCGGGCGCATATCGGAGAGGTCAGCCGCAATGGGGTTGGCCAGCACCAGATCCGCCCGGCCGCCCCCGAACAGCACGGCGTCGTCATGGGGAATGAACGACCACGTCACGGCCTCAACGAGGCCGCGCGCGGCGAGTGCGCGCTTGGCGAGCCGCGTGCGCTTCTGGATCACCGTGAGCACGGCCTTACCGACCTGGGCCTCGATGCGCGCAAGAGGTTTCGGCTCGATGCGATCGAGACCGGCGATGCGGATGATCTCCTCGACGAGATCGGCCTTGCCCTCGACGTCGGCGCGCCAGGACGGGGTGAGCACCTTCACCCGGTCGCCGCTGCCGGCGACGTGGAAGCCCAAGGCTTCCAGGGTCACCTTCATCTCGGCGCGCGACAGTTCGAGGCCGGCCAGGCGCCGGGTCTCGGTCCAGGGGAAATCGATGACCCGCTCGGTCTCGGGCGGCTCGCCGACGATCACGGGCTGGCTCGGGGTGCCGCCGCAGATCTCGAGGACGAGGCGGGTGGCGAGATCGAGGCCCGGCAGGGTGAAGGCCGGGTCGACGCCGCGCTCGAAGCGGTAGCGCGCATCGGTGATGATTCCGAGGCGCCGGCCGCTCTGGGCGATGTTCACCGGGTCCCAGAGGGCGGATTCGATGAGGACATCGGTGGTGCCGGCGTCGCAACCGGACGCCTCCCCGCCGATGATGCCGCCGATGGATTCGACACCGTTGTCGTCGGCGATGACCACCGTGTCGTCCGTCAGCGCGTAGGTCTTGCCGTCGAGCGCCTTCAGGGCCTCGCCATCGCGGGCGCGGCGCACGGTGAGGCCGCCCGCCACCTTGGCGGCGTCGAAGACGTGCAGCGGCCGGCCCCGGTCGAACGTGAGATAGTTGGTGATGTCGACGAGGGCGTTGATCGGGCGCAGGCCGATGGCGCGCAGGCGGGCCTGCATCCAATCCGGCGAGGGGCCATTCGTGATGCCGCTCACGCGGCGCAGGGTGAAGTAGGGGCACAGGCCGCGGTCGGCCGGCTCGAAGTCGAGGGTGACGGGAACCGGGCAGGCCCCCTCCCCCCGTACGGGCGGCTGGGGCGTGTGCTTGAGGCCACCGAGGCCGGTGGCGGCGAGATCGCGGGCGATGCCGTGGATCGAGGTGCAGTCGGCGCGGTTCGGCGTCAGGTTGATCTCGATGATCGGATCGTCGAGGCCGGCATAGACCGCGTAGGTCTGCCCCGTGGGCGCGTCCTCCGGCAGATCGAGGATGCCGTCGTGGTCGTCGCCGAGGCCGAGTTCGGCGCCCGAGCACAGCATGCCCCGGCTCTCGACGCCGCGGATGGTGCCCACCGACAGGGTGATGGCCTTGCCGGGCACGTAGGTGCCGGGGGGGGCGAACACGGTCTTCATGCCGGCGCGCGCATTCGGCGCACCGCAGACCACCTGTACCGGCTCCCCGTCGCCCGCATCCACGGAACAGACGCGCAGGCGGTCGGCGTTGGGGTGCTGCTCGGCCGTGAGCACGTGGGCGATCACGTAGGGTTTCAGGCTCGCGGCCTTGTCCTCGATGCCTTCGACCTCGAGCCCGATGCGCGTGAGCGTCTCGGAGATCGTGTCGAGGGAGGCCTCGGCGTCGAGGTGATCCTTGAGCCAGGAGAGGGTGAATTTCATGACTTGCGTCCGTCGGCGCTCTCCGATCGGCCAGCGACTGGCGATCCGGCACCCATCAGGGTTGAGAAGGACGATCCGGGCAGCGCCCGGACCTTCGCGACATCACATCAGCCGGTCAGCCCGGCGACCAGGCTCGGGATATCCAGCGGCCGGAAACCGTAATGATCGAGCCAACGGACGTCCGCCTCGAAGAATGGGCGCAGGTCCGGCATGCCGTACTTGAGCATGGCGATACGATCGATGCCCATGCCGAAGGCGAAGCCCTGGACGCTGTCGGGGTCGAGGCCGCAATTGCGCAGGACGTTGGGATGGACCATCCCGCAGCCGAGGATCTCGAGCCAGTCGGTGCCCTCGCCGAAGCGGATCTCGCCGCCTTTGCGCGAGCACTGGATGTCGACCTCGGCCGAGGGCTCGGTGAAGGGAAAGAACGACGGACGGAAGCGCATCTTCACGGCGTCGACCTCGAAGAAGGTCCGGCAGAACTCCTCCAGAACCCATTTGAGGTTGGCGATGTTGGCCGCCTTGTCGATGACGAGACCCTCGACCTGATGGAACATCGGCGTGTGGGTCTGGTCGGAATCGTGACGGTAGGTCCGTCCCGGGCAGATCACCCGGATCGGCGGCGCTTTCGACCGCATGGTGCGGATCTGCACCGGCGAGGTGTGGGTGCGCAGCACCTTGCGCTGGCCGTTGCGGTCGGGCGCAAGGAAGAAGGTGTCGTGCATCTCGCGCGCCGGGTGGCCGGGCGGGAAGTTGAGAGCCGTGAAGTTGTAGTCGTCGGTCTCGATGTCGGGCCCTTCGGCGACGGAGAACCCCATATCCGCGAAGATCGCCGCGATCTCGTCCATGACTTGGCTGATGGGATGAATGCGGCCGCGCGCCTCCGGCGCCTCGCGCACGGGCAGGGTCACGTCGATGCGCTCGGCGGCGAGGCGTGCGGTGAGCGCCGCTTCGCCGAGGGCTTCGCGACGAGCGCCCAACGCGCCCTGCACGCGATCGCGCAACCCGTTGATGAGGGGCCCGCGCGCCTTGCGCTCGTCGGGCGTCATGGCGCCCAGAGTCTTGAGCAGTTCGGAGACCGAGCCCTTCTTCCCCAGCGCCGCCACGCGTACGGCGTCGAGGGCGGCCTCATCGGACGCGGCGGCGACTTCTGCGAGGAGGTCACCTTCGAGGGTGTCGAGATCGGTCATCGGTTCAACTCACCGGCTGCGGCTCGACCACAGGATGGTCGGGCGATCATGGCGCGAGGGTTTTGCGGGTCGAGGCCGCCTTGGCAAGCCATCGCGCCCTGGAAAACCCGGCGCGCCCAGTAAAAACGAAAAGGCGCGGCGCCCGTGCGGGGCCGCGCCTTTTCCACAGAGTCCGACGCGAAGGCCGAACGAAGAAGGTTCAAGCCGCCTTGGCGACGTCCTGCAGGGAGGCCTTGGCCTTCTCGACCACGGCGGCGAAAGTGGCCGGCTCATGGATGGCGAGCTCGGACAGGGCCTTGCGGTCCACCTCGATGCCGGACTTGGACAGCGCGTTGATGAAGCGCGAATAGGTCAGGCCATGCTCACGGACGGCGGCGTTGAGACGCTGGATCCAGAGGGCGCGGAACGTGCGCTTCTTGTTCTTACGATCGCGGTAGGCATACTGCATGCCCTTCTCGACCGCCTGCTTGGCGATCCGGATCGTATTCTTGCGGCGACCGTAATAACCACGGGCGGCCTTGAGGACTTTCTTGTGCTTCGCGTGACTGGTCACGCCGCGCTTGACGCGGGCCATATGGAGTCTCCTGGATCAGAAAAAGCAGTTCGGCGGGTGAAAGAAGGCTTACCGGCTGTTCGGCAAAAAATACTTCTTCACGTTGGCGGCATCGCCCTCGAACAGGGTGGTGGTGCCGCGCAGGTTGCGGATCTGCTTCGTCGTCCGCTTGATCATCCCGTGGCGCTTACCGGCCTGGGCGTACATGACCTTGCCGGTGCCGGTGATCTTGAAGCGCTTCTTCGCGCCCGACTTGGTTTTCAGCTTGGGCATTTGGCTCTCCTGAACGCGCATGCACCCCGATCCGGGTTGGGATCGAAGGGATGCGCTCGGTTGATGCTTCTGATGGAGCAGCACGAACCGCCACGGCAGCCCGATCGGCCGGGCGGTTCAACGCGAGGCGGCGTATGACAGAAAAGCGACGCGGTTTCAATCCTGCGCGGGATCGTCAATCCCGCGCGAGGGCCAGGACCACATCGGTTTCCGTTACCGCCGCCATGGGCTTGGTGATCTTCACCGCACGGGTCGGCTGCCCCGGCGGCATGAGCAGGAGGATCGTTTCCATGCCGGGGCAGGCCGGATCGGCGCAAACGATCTCGTTCACCTTGACGATTCCCGCCGCGTCGAAGCCCGCGGCCTGTCGTGCCCAGGCGAGGATCGCCGCGCGCACCGCCGCATCGGCCTGTGGCTGTTTCCGCCCGAACAGCGCCATGGACGTCAGCCCGGAAGGGTGAGGAGGCCGGCGGCCCCGTCGCTGCAGCCGAAGCCCAGGCGGGCGCCGCGCGCGTCCCAGGCGAGGGCCGTGACGCCACTGCCCTTCACGGCCGGGCGCACCAACAGTTCGGACCCGTCGGCGAAACGCACGAGCAGGATGCAGCCGTCCTCGTACCCGATGGCGAGCACCAGGGCTTTGGGATGGAACGCCACCCGCGAGACCCGCGCCGGGCGCACGCCGCACTCGCGCGGGGCCTTGCCGGTGGGGCCTTCCTTCGAGTCGAACGGCCAGATGATGGCGGCTTCCGCGCCCCCGGTGGCGAGCCAGTCGCCATCGCCCGACCAGGCCACGGAGCGGACCTTGCCGGGATAGCCCGACATCCGCATGTGGCCGCGGTCGGGCTGGAGACGCCAGCCGTGCAGGGCGTTCTCCTGCATGGTGGTGACGACGAAGCGGCCGTCCGGCGACCAGGTCACGTCGATGTGCGAGCCCTTCCACTCGACGAAGTCGGGCGCGGTCTCGAGGTTCGGGTACCACAGGGTGGCGCCGTTGTAGTGCGAGACGGCCAGGCGGTAGCCCTTCGGCGCGAAGGCGAGGCCGCGCGCGGTGGATGGGGCGGCGAACACCTTCTCGCGGCCCTTGGCGTCGCGGGCCACAACGTTTCGTCCGGCGGCGTACGCGATGGCGCCGTCGGGATGGAGCGCCAGGGCGTCGATCCAGGCCCCGCCCTTGGCGACGGCCACCTCGACGACATCGCCCTCGGGCGATGTCGCCACCACGCGGCCGTCATCGCCCCCGGTCACGATCCGGCGTCCGTCACCGGCGGCGACCAGGATGGCGCCGTCCGGGTGCGATTCGATCCGGCGGACCTCGCCGCGGCCGGCCAGCAGCACGGCGCCGTCGCCCAGCGCCAGGGCCAGGGTGTCCTTCAACCACACAGCGGCGGTGACGTGGGCCCCGGCCGCGATGGGCGTGACGTGGTCGAGGAGGGAAGGTGCAGTCTCGGCCATCCGGCGGGGATCTCTCGTCACTCGGTTGCGATAGGCGCGCGGAGCCCGAGCCTCACAGGGCGGGTGCGCCGGAGACCGCACGCCGCGCCGTCAGGATCGTGGCGACGACGGCCAGGATGCCGGCGATGCCGGCAGGGATGGCGAGGGCATACAACGCCAAACGGCCGTAGGCGACCGTTCCGGCGAGGGATCCGACGAGAAGCGCGAGCCAGACCACCCCATCGCCGACCCAGGCGTAACGGGCGCCGCGCCGGGCGAGCGCCAAAGCGAGCTTCTGGCCGAAGCTGAACAGCGCGCCGGTGACGAAAGTGGTCCCGGCGCGAAAGCCCTGGACGTGGGACAGGACCGCGTTCTGCGCCCCCATGGCAAGCGCCAGCATCAGGGAGGCGAGGCCCGAATCCGGGGCGGCGACGGCAGCCTCGAAGGCAGCTGCGACGATTGCGGCCTCGAAGCCGAGGATCACGGGCGTGCTCCAGCGTGCGGGCGTCAGGGCCGAGAGGGCGCCGCCGCAGATTCCACCGAGGAGAAAAGCGAGGATGAGCAGGGCCGGCAGCCAGGCGAGGTGGGGCTGGCCATGTCCGAGGGCGACGGCGAACTGGGTCGTGTTGCCGCTCATGAACGAGGTGTAGAGGCCACCGAGCCGAATGAAGCCGAGGGCGTCGACGTAGCCGGCCAGCGCCGTGAGAATGAGGCCGAAGCCGAGATGCCAGGGCCGGGTCACGGGCGCCGCCCCTTCGCGTTCACCACCGGGCCGGCAGGGTTAAAGCTTTGCTCACCAAGTCCGCGCAATTGGAGTGAACGCACTCGAACATCGCGCCGCTGCGGTCCGTTGGTTGGGTGATCCGGTACGGGACCATGCGTCCCCCGCCGGGTGAGTAGGAGTTGCGTCATGATCCCATTCGCCTGCGCCGCCCTCGCCCTGCCCAGCTTCACCCCGTCCGTCTTCGGCTCCTGCGGGATCGCCGAGACCGTGCTCATCGTCGAGGACGAGATCATGGTCTGCGAGCTTGCCGCCGAGGCGCTTCTGGAGGAAGGCTATCGCGTTCTCACCGCGTCCGATGCGGATGAAGCGGAGGGCATCCTGGCCCGTGAGCGGGTCGATCTGCTCTTCACCGATATCGATCTGGCCCGCAACACGAACGGTCTCGCCCTGGCTCAGCGTGCGCGCCAGGTTCGCCCCGACCTGCCCGTCGTCTACACCTCGGGCGGACGCGGCCATCTTGCCCACGGCGACGCCGTGACGGACTCGGTGTTCGTACCGAAGCCCTATCGCCTCAGCGCCCTCGTGGCCCTGGCCAACGACATCCTGCGCTCACCCGCCCACCACGCCTGAGCGCCAGCCCCCGGACCCACCGATGCGCACCATCCTCACCACCCTCGCCTTCGTGATCGCCTCCACGGGCGTCGCTTCCGCCTGCGACGTGAAGGCAGCCAAGCTCGAAGAGGCCATCGCGGCGAAGAGCCAGCTGCGCGAGGCGGCCAACAAGCAGACCGTGCGCGATCTTCGTACCCTGCGCGACGCCGCCATCGTGCTCGAGACCTACCAGTACGGTCCCGAGTGCGAACGCCTCGTCGCGATCGTCAAGGCGCTCGCGGCCAATCCCGCAAAGGCAATCGAGCGCGGCGGCGACACCGACGAGGAGAAGGCCGAGGAGGTTCTGGAAACCCGCGAGCCGAAGGCCCCCCCGGCCGAGGCCGCGCCGGCCGCGCCGAAGGCGAACTGACGACCCGATATCGAGGCCGGCCCACCCCTGGGGGTGCGGTCGGCTTCCCATGCCCCGGGCGCCGCGTTAGGACCGCGGCGCCCGCTCGCGCGTATCGCCATCCACTAAAGCGGATGCCGCGTTGAGGGGGCGACCGCGTATCCAGGGGCAGCGTATCGGCATGGCGACGGACATCCTCACCCGCGAGGCGGGCATCGCACATGCCGCCCATCGACTGCCTTCGGTGATCGTCGACGACTACAACAGCGAATTGAAGGCCGACGACGGGTTCGTCGGCGACAAGGTCTCGAAGAAGGCGTTTCGCGAGATCCTGGAAACGTGGCGGGAAACCCTGCGCAAGGCCGGCCCCGATCCTTTCGGCGACAAGCCCAGTGCCGACCTCAGCAAGAAGGCGCTCGATCGGGCGCTGGACGGCAGCGATCCCTTGAGCTCCGGCCTGATCTTCAGCGCCATCGAGGAGTTCGCCCAGGAACTCGCGCGTGTGGTGCGCCGCTTCCTGCGTCAGAAGGGCTGGCGTGACACGGAGAGCATCGTGGTCGGGGGCGGCTTCAGCGACAGCCGCGTCGGGCACCTCGCCATCGCCCGGGCCGGTGTGCTCCTGCGGGCCGCCGGCCTCGATCTAACCCTGGAGCCGATCCGCCACCACCCCGACGAAGCCGGCCTCATCGGGTCGGTCCACCTCGCACCGGCCTGGATCTTCGCCGGATACGACAGCCTGCTCGCCGTCGATATCGGCGGCACCAACATCCGCGCCGGGGTCGTCGCGACGAACCTCCGCAAGGCGCCCGACCTGTCCCGGAGCGCGGTCTGGCGCTCCGAGATCTGGCGTCACCGCGACGAGGATCCGGCACCGACCCGCGACGCCGCCGTGGATCGGCTCATCGGGATGCTCAACGACCTGATCCGGCGAGCGGGCCGGGCCAATCTCACGTTGGCGCCCTTCATCGGTATCGGCTGCCCCGGCGTTATCGAAGCGGACGGCACCATCGACCGCGGTGGACAGAACCTGCCCGGCAACTGGGAGAGCGACCGCTTCAACCTCGCCGAGCGCCTCGTCGCGGCGATCCCGCGGATCGGCGACCACGCCACCATGGTGGTGATGCACAACGATGCCGTCGTGCAGGGCCTGAGCGAGGTGCCGTACCGACAGGAGGTGACCCGCTGGGGCATCCTCACCATCGGCACCGGCCTGGGCAACGCTCGCTTCACCAACCGGAACGCCGACGATGCGACTGCCTGAGAGATAGGCCTGAGAAGCTGGCTCTGGCGAAGCGAACACTCGGATCCGGCCCAACCAAACCGGGGCCAGTAACCGGTCCTATATCCCTGGCACCCTCGCCTTAACGGCTCCGCCCCGTACGGGCGAGCTTCTGCGCGATCCGCTCGCGCAATTCCTCGGGTAGCTCGATGTCCACGAGGCGCCATGTCCAGCCGCGCAGGCGCAGGCGCAGGCGGAATCGGCGATCCCGCGTCTCGTCGGGCGGGACCGGAATGACCACGGTGCGAAAGCCGCGCATCTCGGAGGACAGGTAGAACGGGATGAGCCGGCGGAAGCCCTCGGCATGCAGCCCGGGCTTGCGCAGGTCGGCGGGTGTGTCTCCTTGCCGGGGCTCCGGAGGGCCGAGGTCGATGGATTGGGGCCAGCCGTCGTCGAGGAGGTCGACCACGGTTTGGGGCGTCACCAGGGACTCGGCGATGGGGATTGCGAGGGCCACCAGGGCATCGGTCACGCGCTGGCGCTCGCGCGGTTCCGCACCGCCCGTTTCGCCACGGGCCTGAGCGGCGGCGGCGGCCTGTCGGATCACCGACAGCCGCAGGGTGCGGAAGTTCACGTGGCGCTCGATATAGGCCACGTCATGCGCCTGCACGGCACGGGCGAGGTCGTAGAGCGCCCAGAACGGCGTCAGGGTGAACACGAACCAGCACAGCGCCAGTACAACGGGGATCGACCACCAGCGCATCGGTGGGCAGCCTTACCGGCGAGCCGGGAGAGTGCTGGAGCTCACGCCGGAACGCACCAGTCGGTCAAACCACCGAACGCCGCGACCACACCCTCGTAGATGGGCCGTTTGAACGGCACGATGAGGTCCGGCAATCCAGCCATGGGTTGCCACCGCCAAGCATCGAACTCGGACGCGTGGGCACCCCCACCGGGTGACGCGACATCGATCTCGCTGTCGTCGCCGAGGAAACCGAAGGCGAACCACCTCTGCGTCTGCCCGCGATAACGCCCCTTCCAGGCCTGCTTCATCACCGCTGGCGGAAGATCGTAGGTCAGCCAGTCGGGCGCTTCGGCCAGCAGCCGGACGGAGCCGGGTGCGACGTTGGTTTCCTCGTAGAGTTCACGCAAGGCCGCATCCTTGGGGGCCTCGCCGGGGTCGATCCCGCCCTGCGGCATCTGCCAGGCACGGCCATCGGCAACGTGTTCCGGACCGGCATCGGCGCGGCGACGACCGATGAATACGAGACCGGTGCGTGCGATCAACGTGATCCCGACGCAGGGGCGGTACGGCAATCCGGTGCCGTCGTCGTTCGGGAGGGCTGTCATCGGCGCGATCATAGGGCACCCCATCCCCGCGCCGCAACGCACGATGGCGGCACGATGCGAAGAATCGTATCGGCCCGACACTCAGGGCGCGGCGCTGCTGAGGCGGGCGCTCCCCGAAGCCGCACGCAGGGCGACGCTCACGGGCACGAGCCGCACGCCGCGTGCTTCGAGGTCCTTCGACCAACGCGCGATCCGGTCAATGGTCATCGGCATCGCGGTGGCGGACACCAGGACGAAGCCCTTGGCACGGGCCTGCGCTTCGGCCCGCGCGAGTTCCCGATCAATGGCCTCGGGCCGGGGCAGGGCGTCGAGGACGAACTCGGCCCGTGCCACAGGAATCTTCGCCTTGGCACCGAGGGTGGTGGCGATGGAACGCGGCGAGGTGCCGTCGTCGACGTAGCCGAGACCGCGCGCGGCGATCTCGCGCAGCACCGGCTCGAAGGCGGAGGCATCGCTCGTCAGCTTGGCGCCCATGTAGTTGACGATGCCGACGAAGCCTTGGAAGCGGCTCATGGCCCAGGCAAGCCGGTCGAGGTTCTCCGGCGGACGCGCTGTCGTAAGCAGGGTCTGTGGCCCCGGATCGCTGTCGGGATAGTCGAACGGCTCCATGGGTGCCTGAAGAAGCGCCTCGTGGCCGGCTTCCCGGGCGCGCGCCACGGTCCGTTCGAGGTCGCCGCCGTAGGGGGCGAAGGCGAAGCTGACCTCCGGCGGCAGCCGGGTGATGGCACTGGCGGTGGCGGCCTGCCCGATGCCGAGCCCCGACACCAGGATGGCGATGCGTGGGCCGGTGGTCCCGGGATCGGGCCGGGCATAAACGTCGAGGGGGCGGATTCGCCCTTCGCCGAGGCGCGGCACGCTGCCGTGGCGTCCGCGCTCGACGAGGCGCGGGTCGGGGGCGGACGCGAGCTTGACCGGTGCCGCATCGGGAACACGGATCACCACGGCGTCGCTCGGCGCATTGCCGCCGCCCGCGCGCACCACGGTGACACCGGAGGCGGTCTCGACGGCATCGGCCGAGCGCTGGGCTGCGACCGGTTTCTCGGGCACCGAGACCGCAGCGGTCGGCACGGGCGGCGGGTCGCGCAGGGCGATGGTAGCGACGGCCACCGGCTCGCCTCCCTGCGGATCGCCGACGGCGCCGAGGATGCTCAGGCCACCGACGAGGCCGAGGACGAGGCCCCCTGTCACCATCCGTGGGGTCAGGTATGTGGCGTTGAGGCTGCGAAGGCGCTCCCGTGGGGTTCGCTTGGCGCCGAGAGGCCAGGTCAGGATGTCGTCGGAGGCCACGCTCAGCCGCTTCCCTCAGGGTCGGGACGAGAACGGCAACCGCCTCCCGAAACGAAAGCGGCCCCCGATATCGGTTCTGAACCGACATTGGGGGCCGCCATGGTTAACGCTTCCCTAAAGAGCGACCGTGTGCCGGGTCAGTTCGGAACCGTCGTCTTGGTGTTGGACGCACCCTTCTGGATGCCGCGCAGGTAGTCGAAGGCGGCCGTGAGCTGCTTGTCCTTGGCCGGGTCGGGCGGAACGTAGGCGGAGGATCCACCGCGCTCCTCGACGTCCTTCTGCTTGAGGTGGCCCTTCAGGCCGGCCTCGCCCTTGGTCTCGTCCTTGCCCTTGAGCTCGTCCGGCACCTCCTGCAGCACCTCCTGATCCGGCTCGATGCCCTTGGCCTGGATCGAGCGACCCGACGGGGTGTAGTAGCGTGCCGTGGTCAGGCGCAGGGCGCCGCTGCCGCCGAGCGGAATGATCGACTGCACCGAGCCCTTGCCGAACGAGCGGGTGCCGAGCACCGTCGCGCGCTTATGATCCTGCAGGGCGCCGGCCACGATCTCGGAGGCCGAGGCCGAGCCGCCGTTGACCAGTACGACGATGGGCTTGCCCTTGGTCAGATCACCGGATTTCGCCGAGAAGCGCTGCGTCTCGTCGGGATTGCGGCCGCGGGTCGAGACGATCTCGCCGCGATCGAGGAACGCGTCGGAGACCATCACGGCCTGATCGAGGAGGCCGCCCGGATTGTTGCGCAGATCGAGGACGTAGCCCTTGAGCTTGTCGGCGCCGATCTCGCCGTTGAGCTTGTCGATGGCCGACCGCAGCCCGTCGAAGGTCTGTTCGTTGAACTGGGTCAGACGGATGTAGCCGACGTCGCCGCCCTCGGCGCGCGAGCGCACGGGCTTGATCTTGATCACGTCGCGGTTGAGCACGACCTCGATGGGGTCCTTCGACTCCTTGCGACTGATCTTGAGCTTGACCGGCGAGTTCACCGGGCCACGCATCTTGTCCACGGCCTGATTCAGGGTGAGTCCCTGGACCTGATCCTCGTCGATCTGGGTGATCACGTCATTGGAAAGGATGCCGGCCTTCGACGCGGGCGTATCGTCGATGGGGGTGACGACCTTGATCAGACCGTCTTCCATGGTGACCTCGATACCGAGACCACCGAACTCGCCGCGGGTCTGCACCTGCATGTCGCGGAAGCTCTTCGAGTCCATGTAGCTCGAATGCGGATCGAGCGACGTGAGCATGCCGTTCACCGCCGCCTCGATGATCTTGGCCTCGTCGGGCTTCTCGACGTAGTCGGTGCGGACCTTCTCGAACACGTCGCCGAACAGGCTCAGTTGGCGATAGGTCTCGGCCGAGGCCGCCACGGCGCTGGTCCCCGACAGCAGGCGGGTCTGGGTCGCGACCATGGAGGACCCGACGCCGATGAACGCGCCGAGGAGAACGAGGGAAACCTTGCGCATTATCCGCGAACCTTCTCGCTGGGGCTTTTGGCCCACCAAGGCTCCGGATCGATGGAGCCGCCGTCTTTTCTGAACTCGACGTATAACACCGGATCGCCGCCGGCCGGGGTCGTACCCGCACCGCCCTCGCCCATGGCCGCCACGGGCTCGCCCGCCAGGACGAACTGGCCGACCTCGACGTCGATCTGATCCATCCCCGCCAGCAGTAGATAGTAGCCATCGCCGGCATTGATGATCAAGAGTCGGCCATACGACCGAAACTGGCCGGCGAAGGAGACCCAGCCATCGGCCGGTGACGAAACCACGGCTTTGGGTCGGGTGGTGAGCGAAATGCCGCGGGTGGTGCCACCATTGGCGTCGGTTTGGTTGAAGCCGCGCGTCAGCGCTCCGCTCACAGGCCGAGGCAGATCGCCACGTGTGTCCGCGAACCGAACCTTGGGGGCGAGGCGCGCCGGGTCGCGGATACCGGCGGCAGCGAAGCGCTCCTGCGTGGCGCGCGCCTCCCGGGTCTCGGCCGCACGCGCCTCGTCCGCCGCACGGCGTGCGGAGGCCACCTCGCCTTCCATCCGCTCCAGGAGTTCCTTGAGGGTGCGGGCCTGGAGGCCGAGTTCGGCGGTGCGTGAGCGTTCGGTCGCCAAGCCGCTCTCCACCTCGGCCAGCCGCGCCTTTCGGGCAGCCATGAGGCCGTTGAGGCGCTGCTGCTCCCGCGCCCATCCGGCGAGATCGTTCTTCAAACCCTCGCGATCGGCGGCGATGAGACCTTTCAGGCGCACGAGTTCGGTGAGGTCGGCCGCCAAGGTCTCGGCTTCGCCGCGCAGTTCGGGCACCACGGCACCGAGCAGCATCGAAGTTCGGATAACGGCGAGCACGTCCTCGGGACGCACCAGCACCGCGGGAGGCGGCCGACGACCCATGCGCTGGAGAGCTGCGAGGATCTCGGCGATGACGCCGCGCCGCCCGTCCAGCGACCGGCGGATGGCCGCCTCGGAGGCCCCAAGGGTCTTGAGACGCTCTTCCAACCGGGTCATCCGGTCTTCCGTCGCCTGAGCCTGACGGGTCGCATCCAGGAGGGCCGTATTGAATTTGGCCCGGTCGCCGCCGATGGATGTGATTTCGGCCTCGAGTTGCGCACGCGTCCCCGTCGAGGCCGCGAGTGCCTCCTCGATGCGCTTCAAGTTCTCGGCACGTCGGTTCTTTTCCTCGACGGCTTTCTGAACCGCATCCGGTTCGGCAGCCGGTGACTTGGCGCTTGGGTCTTTCGGAGTCATTTCCCTGGCAGACTCTTGCCTGGCAGATTCCTGCGCTGCGGCCGGCGTGGTCACGGCGAGGCCGGTCAGGGCGAGCACGCATAAGCTGCGCCCTCCCCCCCGTGCCGCCATCCATGGCCTGGCCGCCGTCATCGTTCGTCGAGGTTTCCGCGATGATAGGGATGGCCGGCGAGGATCGTCAGCGCTCGATACACCTGCTCCAAGGCCAGCACGCGCACAAGGCCATGCGGCAACGTCGCCGCGCCGAAGGACAGGGTGAGATCGGCTCGCGCTCGTACCGCCGGATCGAGTCCGTCGGCTCCGCCGATGGCGATGGCGAGGCTCGGACGCGCGGCGTCGCGCCAGGCCGCCACGCGATCGGCGAAGGTTTCACTGGTGAGATCGGCGCGTCCGCGTTCGTCGTAGACGACGAGGGCGGCTCCCTGCGCGTGCGTGAGGATGGCCGTGCCCTCCTCCGCACAACGATCCTGAGGCCGACGTGCACGGCTCTCGGGAATCTCGACCGTATCGCAGGCTGGAAAGCCGAGACTGCGGCCGAGTTGGGCCGCCCGTTCGCGGTAGCGTGCCGCGAGGTCGCGCTCCGGACCGGCCTTCAGGCGCCCGACCGCCGCGATGAGGAGCCGCATGGAGTCGACGACCCGCGGTCGCTTACTCGGCTAGGGCGTTGCTGGGCAGGTCGACGGCGGGACGGTCGGCGCCCCACATCTTCTCGAGATTGTAGAAGCCGCGCACTTCCGGGCGGAAGATGTGGACGATGATGTCGCCTGCATCGATCAGCACCCAGTCGCAGGCCGGCATGCCCTCGACCCGGGCGGAGCCGAGACCCTTGGCCTTCATGTCCTGGAGGATGCGGTCAGCGATGGCACCGACATGGCGCTGCGAGCGACCCGAAGTGATGATCATGGTGTCGGCGAGCGACGTCCGACCCATCAGATCGATCTCGATGGTCTCCTCCGCCTTCATGTCCTCCAGACAATCGAGGGCGAGCGCTCTGAGGTCGCCGATCTTGCGGTCGGCAACGTCGTCGGAACCTGGGGCTCCCTGGTGGACCGCGTCGTTCAGCGTCTCAGTTCCTGCAATGGCCATCGTCATGCGGGGATCGTACCCTGAATGGGCGCGACATGGAACGTTCCCGTTGCGTCTTCGCGCAATCCATCTTTCCGCCCCCCGGTTCGCAGGGCCGTGGAGGACAGATGAGAGCGTGGACCGTGCAGGAAGACCCAGGCCGGTGGGTCGAGATCGGCGAGCACACGGGCATCCGCCTCGTCGATCCGCCAACGGCCGAGGGCTTGCGCACCCCGCGCAACCGGCCCCTTGAGAGTGAAGCCGGGCCGGTCGATGATGGCGATGGGCATGGTTTCGGCGATCGCACGGAATCCCTGCCAGCGATGAAATGTCGCGAGGCTGTCGGCTCCCATGATCCAGACGAATCGCACGGCCGGATGGCGGTCCGTGAGGTAGCGAAGGCTTTGCCGAGTGTAGCGAGCACCGATGAGGCTCTCGAAAGCCGTCACCACGATGCGGGGATGGGCAGCGATAGCCTGAGCGGCCGAGACGCGCGCGTCGATGGAAGCGAGATCGGCCCGGTCCTTCAGGGGATTGCCCGGCGTGACCATCCACCAGACGCGGTCGAGGCCCAGGCGCCGCAGGGCGACGCGGCTGACATGCCGATGCCCGAGATGAGCCGGGTTGAACGAACCGCCGTAGAGGCCGATCCGGAGGCCGGGGCAGGCCGGCGGAAGCCGAACGGGTCCCGACACGTCAAGTCGCATCGGAAGCCGCGTGTGGTGGCGGAACGAAGCGAAGCGTCAAGGACGCGTCTGCCCACTCCCGTGGACGCGGTACTTGAAGGTGGTGAGTTGCTCCACGCCGACGGGTCCGCGCGCATGCATCCGGCCCGTTGCGATACCGATCTCGGCCCCGAAGCCGAACTCCCCGCCATCGGCGAACTGGGTCGAGGCGTTGTGGACGACGATGGCGGAATCGACCTCGGCGAGGAAGCGCGTCGCCTCGGCGCGGTCGGCGGTCACGATGGAATCGGTGTGGTGCGATCCGTAGGTCTCGATATGGGTGATCGCCGCATCGAGACCATCGACCACTCGGACGGCGATGATGGCATCGAGGTACTCCGTACGCCAGTCCGCCTCCGCGGCCGGCGTCACACGGGCATCGACCGCCTGCACATCCGTATCGCCACGCACGGCGCACCCTGCCTCGATGAGAGCCGTGACGAGGGGAGCCAGATGCGTGCTGGCGCAGGCGCGATCCACCAGGAGGGTCTCGGCGGCGCCGCAGATACCCGTACGGCGCATCTTGCTGTTGAGGGCGATGGTACGGGCCATGTCGAGATCGGCGCCGGCGGCGACGTAGACGTGACAGATACCATCGAGGTGCGCGAAGACCGGCACCCGCGCCTCGGCATGGACACGTTCCACCAGACCGCGCCCGCCCCGGGGCACGATCACGTCGATGCAGCCGTCGAGGCCGGACAGCATGGCGCCAACGGCAGCCCGATCACGGGTCGGTACGATCTGGATCGCGTCCGCCGGCAGTCCGGACGCTTCCAGACCGGCCCGCATGGCGCGCGCGATGGCCATGGCCGTGCGATGACTGTCGGACCCGGCGCGCAGGATGGCGGCATTGCCGGCCTTGAGGCACAGCGCGCCGGCATCGGCGGTGACGTTGGGGCGGCTCTCGAAGATCACGCCGATGACGCCCAGCGGCACGGCGATGCGCTCGATCAGCAGGCCATTGGGACGCTCGAACGCAGCGACCTGACGCCCGACGGGATCGGGCAAGGCACCGATCTTCTCGACGGCGTCGGCGATGGCGCTCAGGCGCGTGGGATCGAGGGTGAGCCGGTCGATGAGCGCCTGAGTCTGGCCGGCGGCGCGGGCCGCTTCCACGTCCCGGGCGTTTTCTGTCAGGATCTCGGACTGTGCCCCCCGCAAGCGCTCGGCGATGGTGCGAAGCGCGATATCCTTGATCTGAGCTGGTGCCAGCGCGATGCCACGCGCGGCGGCTCGCGCGCGCTGGCCGATGGCATGCATCTCGGCGGTCAGATCGGGAGCTTGAAAATCGGTACGCAGGTTCAGAACGGGCACGGCCTTCATCCTCGCGGGCCGTCGCGCGATCCGGCGCGCCCGCCTGTTGTCCCGCCCGTCATCGCATGCCGGATACTGGGGAAACAAGCGTAACGCATGACAACCCGGCTATTCGCCCACCATGGCGAGGTCGTCGCGATGCACCATTTCGGCGCGGCCGGGATGAGTCAGCAGATCGGCGATCTCGCGGCTCGGGCGGCCGATGATCCGCACGGCCTGATCGCTGTCGTAGGCCACCAAGCCACGCCCGAGGGTCCGCCCGGCGGCATCGCGGATCACCACGGCGTCGCCGCGTCCGAATCCGCCGTGAATCCCGGTGACGCCCACCGGCAGCAGGCTGGCTCCCCCCTGAAGCGCGCGGGCGGCACCGTCATCGACGATGAGGATGCCGCGCGGCTCGAGGGACCCGGCGATCCAGGCCTTGCGCGCGGCGATCGGGTTGGAGCCCGACAGGAACCAGCTGCAACGCCCCCCCTTCAGGATGGTGCGCAGGGGGTTCTTCTCGCGGCCGTCGGCGATGACCATGTGGGTGCCGCCGCTGGCGGCGATCTTCGCGGCTTCGACCTTGGTGCGCATCCCACCGCGCGACAGATCCGAGGCCGGACCGCCGGCCATGGCCTCGATCTCGGGGGTGATGCGCTCGATCACCGGAAGATGGCGAGCGAGCGGGTCGGTGTGAGGCGGCGCCGTATAGAGGCCGTCGATATCGGAGAAGAGCACCAGGACGTCGGCACCGATCATGGTGGCGACACGGGCGGCGAGCCGGTCGTTGTCGCCGTAGCGGATCTCGCTGGTGGCCACGGTGTCGTTCTCGTTCACCACCGGCACGGCGCGCACTTCGAGCAGCTTGAGCACGGTGGCGCGGGCGTTGAGGTAGCGTCGGCGCTCCTCGGTGTCCTGCGGCGTCACCAGGATCTGACCGGCCGCGATCCCGTGGTGGCCGAGCGCCTCCGACCAGTGCCGCGCGAGCGCGATCTGTCCCACGGCCGCCGCCGCCTGGCTCTCCTCCAGCCGCAGGGTACCGGGCGGATATCCAAGCACCGTACGCCCGAGGGCGATGGCGCCCGAGGAGACGACGAGGACGTCGGCTCCCTGCGCGTGCAGGTCGGCGATGTCCTCGGCCAGAGCCGCGAGCCAGGCATGGCGCAGACGTCCGCGCGCGCGGTCCACGAGGAGTGCCGAACCGACCTTGATGACGATCCGGCGGAAGTCCTGGAGGTTGGGCGTCGATGCACGCGGCGAAGTCACCGCCGCGTCACTCACGGCTGCCACGCATCGGCCGGCTGCGCCTCCGCCTCGGCGCGCTTGGCCTCCGCGATGGAGCGGGTGATCGCCCGCAGCGCGTCCTGAACGCCGAGCCCCGTCGCCGACGACAGGATCAACGGCTTCTTCCCCGAGGCGCGCTTGAGCCGGGCGACCTGCTCCTTGAGCGTGTCGGGATCGACCACGTCGGCCTTCGATAGGGCGACGATCTCGGGCTTGTCGGTCAGGCCGCCGCCATAGGCCTCGAGTTCCTTGCGGACGAGCTTGTAGGTCTTGCCCGCATGCTCGTTGGTGGCCTCGACGAGGTGCAGGAGCACGCGGCAGCGCTCGACATGGGCGAGGAACCGGTCGCCGAGGCCGACGCCATCGTGTGCGCCCTCGATGAGACCGGGAATATCCGCGAGAACGAATTCCCGCTCGTCCGAGCGGACGACGCCGAGGCCGGGGTGCAGGGTGGTGAAGGGGTAATCGGCGATCTTCGGCTTGGCCGCCGTCACGGTGGCGAGGAACGTCGATTTACCGGCATTCGGCAGGCCGACCAAGCCCGCATCGGCGATGAGCTTCAGGCGCAGCCAGACCCATTGCTCGTGGCCCTCGAGGCCCGGGTTGGCATGCTTGGGGGCACGGTTCGTCGAGGTGGTGAAATAGGCGTTTCCGAAGCCGCCGTTGCCTCCCTTGGCCAAGCGTACCCGCTGGCCGATATGGGTCATGTCGGCGATCAGTGTCTCGCCGTCCTCGGCGATGATCTCAGTCCCGGCCGGCACCTTGAGCACCACGTCGGCGCCGTTGGCCCCGTGGCGGTTCGAGCCCATGCCGTGCTCGCCCTTCTTGGCCTTGAAATGCTGCTGGTATCGGTAGTCGATCAGGGTGTTGAGACCGTCGACGCACTCGACCCAGACGTCGCCACCCCGGCCGCCGTCGCCGCCGTTGGGACCGCCGAATTCGATGAACTTTTCACGCCGGAAGGCCACGCATCCGGCACCACCGTCGCCGGAGCGCACGTAGACCTTGGCTTCGTCGAGGAATTTCACGGTACTGCTCGTCTCACTTCATTCGTCTCGGACACGCGAAGCGGTCTCGCGGGTCGGCTCCGGCGGGATGCCGGTATCGGCGTCAGACGCCGCCGCAACGGCATTTCCCGTCGAGGTTCAGGTACTGGATACTCCGAAGTCCGGCTTCGAACCACGTCCCGGCGGACGTGGTGCCCTCGTATCCGTAAAGGAGGATGCGGATGGCATCGTCGGGCGAAACCAGATTCGGCGGGTCTCCCGCCTCGAAAGTCCAATTCCGTGACGGCTCGCTGTCCGCGCCAAAAGCGGTCCGCGTCCCGTCCGCCTCGATCTGGTTCACTTGGGCGAAGGCCGGAGCTTCGTTGGCGCGCGAGGTCGAGAAGGTGAACCCGACCTTCGGAGCGCGGCCGACGAAATTGTAGAATTCACAGTACAGCGTCGGCATCGCAGACGTCGTCGCGACGACACCGGGTGCTGGCTGGGGGTGGTCCAAGCCACGCAACAGGAGGGCGGCAAACCCGAAGGCCGCCAGGGCAGCCGCGCCCGATACGGCAAGGGTACGCTTCATGGCCTCGACCCCATCGCTGTAGGCGGAACCTACTCCGCCTCAGACGACGAAAGGGAGGATGGATACCCATCCTCCCCCATCCATGCCCCGACCGGCCGGAAGGCCGGGCGACCGAAAGAAAAGTTCGTTACTCGGCAGCTTCCTGCAGCGGCACGACGGTGACGAAGGCACGACCGCGCTTGGTCATGAACAGCACCCGGCCATCGGTCTTGGCGAACAGGGTATGATCCGTACCCATGCCCACATTGGCGCCGGGATGCCACTTGGTGCCGCGCTGGCGCACGATGATGTTGCCGGCGATGACGGCTTCCGAGCCGAACTTCTTCACGCCGAGGCGCTGGCCGGCGGAATCGCGGCCGTTGCGGGACGAGCCGCCTGCTTTTTTATGGGCCATTGTGGCTTACTCCGAAATCTCGAAAAACGATCCGACCGTCAGGCGCTGATGCCGGTGATGCGAACCACCGTGTGGTGCTGGCGGTGGCCCCGCTTGCGGCGCGAGTTCTGGCGGCGGCGCTTCTTGAAGGCGATGACCTTCGCGTCGCGGCCATGGCTGACGATCTCGCCGGTGACGCTGATGCCCGAGAGCAGCGGCGCGCCGATCTGAGTGGCGCCAGCGCCGTCGGCGAAAAGGAGCACGTCCCCGAAGGTCACGGTGGAGCCGGCTTCACCCTCGAGGGTGGCGATCGTGATGGTGTCGTTGGCGGCAACGCGATACTGCTTGCCGCCCGTCTTGATGACTGCGAACATCGTTCTCTTTCGTGTTCTCTGCCGGCCTCCCGCTCACCGTCAGGTGAACCTGGACCGTCTTCTTGTTCAGGTCATCCGCGACACCGGGTCGAGCCGGGCGCGAACGCGAAACGCGCGGACTTCGTCGAGGAAGCCGCGCATTGCGCTGGTGCATAGGCGCGATGGGGGTGATTTGTCAATGCGATGCCGGTTCGGGCAAGAGCCGCGTGCCACGAATTCAACGCTTGGTCAGCCCGCCCAGCACATTGCGAAGGATCGCATTCCCCACCTCCGTTCCAACCTTGCGCGCCATGGAACGGGCAGCGTTACCGATGACCTGTTCGGCGAGGGTTTGTGGAGGGCGGCGCCCCTTTGCAGCGGGTTTCGAGCCGAAGACGCTGCCGAGCAATCCACCGAGCATGCCCGTCAGACCGCCCTCGGCTTGCTGAGCCGCCTCTGCCGGCGCGGAATCCAAACCCTTGCGCTTGGCCAGGATCTCGTAGGCGCTCTCGTTGTCGACCGCCGCATCGTACTTCCCCCGCACGGGGCTGTTCGCCATGAGGCTCGCGCGCTCGGCCGGCGTGATGGGGCCGACGCGGCCCTGGGGCGGAGCGACGAGGGCCCGCTCGACGATGGAAGGCGTTCCCTTCGCTTCGAGGAAGCTCATCAAGGCCTCGCCGACGCCGAGTTCGGTGATGGCCTTGGCGACATCGAAACCCGGATTCTGGCGAAACGTCTCGGCCGCCGACTTCACCGCACGCTGGTCGCGCGGCGTGAAGGCACGCAATGCGTGCTGCACCCGGTTGCCGAGCTGACCGAGAACCGACTCGGGGACATCAAGGGGGTTCTGGGTGACGAAGTAGACGCCGACACCCTTGGAGCGGATCAGCCGCACCACCTGCTCGACGGCATCGAGAAGCGCTTTGGGCGCATCGTCGAACAGCAGGTGGGCCTCGTCGAAGAAGAAGACGAGCCTGGGCTTGTCGAGGTCTCCCACCTCGGGCAATTGCTCGAACAGCTCCGACAGCATCCACAACAGGAAGGCGGCGTAGAGCCGGGGCCGCTGCATGAGCTTGTCGGCGGCCAGGATGTTGACGATGCCGCGCCCTTCGCGGTCGGTCTTCATGAAATCGTTGAGGTCCAGGGCCGGCTCGCCGAAGAACTGGTCTGCACCCTGATTCTCCAGCATCAGCAGCTGACGCTGGATGGCCCCCACGCTCGCCGCCGAGACGTTGCCGTACTGGCCCGAGATCGCCTTCAGGTTCTCCGAGACGTAGAGCAGGAGGGCACGCAGATCCTTGAGGTCGAGAACCGGCCATTCGTTGTCATCGGCAATCCGGAAGGCGATGTTGAGGACGCCCTCCTGGGTGTCGTTGAGTTCCAACAGGCGGGCGAGAACCAGGGGCCCCATCTCGATCACGGTCGCGCGGATCGGATGCCCCTGGTCGCCGAACAGATCCCAGAACACCACCGGGAAGCGGTCGGGCTCGTACGGAATACCAAGCTGCTCGGCACGTTCGACGAATTGAGGCTTCGCTTCCCCGGCGGCGGCGAGCCCGGACAAATCCCCCTTGATGTCGGCGGCGAAGACCGGGACCCCGGCATTCGAAAAGCCCTCGGCCATCACTTGCAGGGTCACGGTCTTGCCGGTGCCGGTGGCGCCCGCCACGAGGCCATGGCGGTTGGCGAGCCGCAGGGTGAGTGCCTCCGGCTTGGTGCCGCCCCCCTTCAGGAGACTCTTGCCCACGAGGATTGTGCCGTCGCCCTGCATGATCGCCCACTCCCCGATGCTGAGAAGCGGCGTGCCGCCTCGCTCAGGTGGGTTATGCGGCCTGGGCGCGGCATTTTCCAGCAACAGAGGCCTGACGCGGCTGCCACCCTTGATTTACCCGCGGCAAGGCCGGACAGACAAAATCCCGAATGCTCTGGAGCGACCCGAGATGGAAGAGTTGATTGCCCGCGTCACCACCGTGACGGGGCTGGACGCCGCGACCGCCCAGACGGCCATCGGCCACATTCTGGCCTTCCTCCAGAAGGAAGGGCCCGCCACCGAAGTCAGCCAGCTCCTCGCCACCCTTCCCGGTTCTGAGACTACCATCGCGGAGTCCAATGCGGGCGAAGGCGGCGGCGGTCTGATGGGCATGCTCGGTGGCATGATGGGCGGCGGCGTGATGGCGCTGGGTCAGAAACTCATGGCGGCCGGTGTCCCCATGGGCCAGATGCAGCCGCTCGGCCGGGAGCTGTTCGCCTACGGCCGCGAGAAGGCCGGCGAGGACGTCATGGGGCCCATCGTCGGCTCGATCCCTGGCCTGAACCAGTTCGTCTGACCATCCATTCGATCCACTTCGGCGGCTACGCACGTGCGGGCTGCCGGAGAGGTGTCGGCTAAGCGCCTCAACTCCCTCTCGCACTTGGCGAATCCGTGTCATAAAAGCGTGTGCGCCGCATGGTGTTGTGGCGTCCCGAAGGCGTGAGGTTCAGGGCTCCGGGGTGAGCCCGTCTCGCGATCCCGACAGGCGGATTCGACCATGGTTCCGAACTTCGCGCGAGAGGCATCCGCGGCGTGGCTCACCGGTTGGGAGACGCACGTTCATGCGCCCTTCACCCGAATGAAGCGCAAGCGCAGCGAAGCAGGCCTTTTGGGAGTGCCCACCCCACACGGGCGGGCGCTCATCCCGCCCGGTTCCGTACCGATCAAGTTCACGCCGCGCCTGAAGAAGCCGTTCCCGGCCCCAGGCCTCGATCCGAGCCTCGGACGCATCGGCAATCTCGAGGTTCGGCTGGCGACTTCCGTGTCCGAGATTCGCCGGGCGCAGCGCC
The DNA here is from genome assembly GCF_001422775.1 of Methylobacterium sp. Leaf87. Taxonomy (NCBI): domain Bacteria; kingdom Pseudomonadati; phylum Pseudomonadota; class Alphaproteobacteria; order Hyphomicrobiales; family Methylobacteriaceae; genus Methylobacterium; species Methylobacterium sp. Leaf87. Next base: position 229,607 of record NZ_LMMI01000034.1, read on the forward strand.
TGCGCTACCGGGTGTTCTTCGAGGAGATGCAGGCGGTGGCCACCGGCCTGTCCCTGCTTTCGCGCCGGGATATCGATGCCTACGACACGGTCTGCGACCACCTCCTCGTCATCGATCACGCAGCCACGGACGAGACCCCGTTCCGGCGCCCCCGCCCGAAGGTGGTGGGCACCTACCGCCTCCTTCGCCAGGAGACGGCCGACCGGCATTTCGGCTTCTACACGGAGGCCGAGTACGACATCGCGCCCCTCCTCGCCGCGCATCCGGGCGAGCGCTTCCTCGAACTCGGCCGCTCCTGTGTCCTCAAGCCCTACCGGACCAAGCGCACGGTGGAACTGCTCTGGGCCGGAATCTGGGCCTACGTCCAACACCACCGCATCGATGCCATGCTCGGCTGCGCCAGCCTGGAGGGCACCGATCCGGACCGCCTCGCCCTCCCCTTGAGCTTCCTCCATCATCACGCCCGCGCGCCGGAAGGCTGGGGCGCCACGGCCCTGCCCGCACGTTACGTCGCCATGGACCGCCTCGCCCGCGAAGCCGTGGACCCGAAAGCCGCCCTTCAATCCCTGCCGCCCCTGATCAAGGGCTACCTCCGGGTCGGCGCGACCTTCGGCGACGGGGCCGTGGTCGATCATCAGTTCGGCACCACCGACGTATTCGTGGTCCTGCCGGTCTCGGCCATCGCCGCGCGCTACATCGATCATTTCGGCCCCACCGCGAACCGCAAGGCCGCGTAACGCCGCTTGCGGGAACCGTATCCCTCCGGCAACCCGGTCCCGCGGGCCGGAGGGGCGGGACGGATGCGGGGCTATCGATACGAGGCGCTCGACGGTGTGCGGGGTCTCGCCGCGCAGGCGGTGGTGCTCACCCACGCGGTGGAGATGGCGTTCCTGCCCACCCATGGGACAGGAGCGGCCATCACCGGCTGGATCGGCCGAGTCTCGGTGATGATCTTCTTCGCCCTCAGCGGGTTCGTCATCGCGACGAGTCTCAGCCGGATGGCCGGGCGGGATGGCCGCTTCCTCGTGCCCTACGCGGTCCACCGGGTGGCCCGCATCGCGCCCCCCTTGATCTTCGCCATCGCCCTCACCTTCGCGGTGGGCATCCTCGGCCGGGCCGGCCTCCCCCTCCTGACCCGGACGGGGGAGCCTTACACCATGGGCGTCCTCGCCTTCCTGCGGGGCATCACCCTGACGTTCGCCCCCAGCGACGCGACCTTCGTCATCGACAATCCGCTCTGGTCCCTGCGCCAGGAGGTCTACCTCTACGCGGTCGCCGCCTTCGCCACCCTGGCCATCGTCGGGCGTGGAGCCTGGCGCGCCACGGGGATCGTCCTCGCTTCGGGGCTCGTTCTCGTGACGGCCAATCGGTTCTTCTACCTGCAATCCCTGGCCCTGTTCGGGGCGGGCGTGGGCGCGGCCCGGCTCGGGGGACATCCCGGTCTACGCCGGCTGGCGGCGACACCGGTCGTTCTCCCCCTCGCGGGGCTCGCGCTCGGCGCACCCCTGGCCTTCGCGGCGAACCCCGGCTTCGTCGATGCCATGAGCGCGTGGGGGCCGTTCCTTGCCTACCAAGCTGCACTGGGACTGCCCCTGGCCGTCGCTCTGCTCGGTCTGGCGACGAACGAGGCGCCCGCCGCACGGACTTTCGCGCGCTGGGAAGGCGCAGCCTCGTTCTCCTACACCCTCTACGTGGTGCACATGCCGATCCTGGTCCTGGTGTTCTCCGTTCGCGCCCACTTCGGCTGGGCGTCGGGTCGGACCGGCGATGTTGCGACCTTCGCGGCGGCGTGGCTCGTGGCCCAGGCTGTTGCGATCGCCGCCGCCCGTGCCGTGGAGCGTCCGAAGCCGGCACGGGCGGCCCTCTTCGGCGCTCTGTCGCGGCTCGGATGGGCGCAGCCGACCCAGGGCCGGGCCTGAAGTCTAAGACGCGCGCGCATCCGCCACGAGGGCGGCCAGTCCCTCGCGGTAGGTCGGATAGGCGAGATCGACGCCGAGTTCCTCGCGGATCAGCCGGTTCCGCACCCGCTTGTTCTCGCCGTAGAAGCTGCGCGCCATCGGACTGAGATCCGCGGTCTCGAAATCGATCTCCGGCGGCAGGGGCAGGCCCGCGAGGCTGGCTGCGTGCTCGGTCACCACCTGTGGCGGGGTCGGTGCGTCGTCCGTGACGTTGTAGACCGCCCCGGCCCGGGGCCGGTCGAGGGAGGCGAGCAGCGTGGTCGCGATATCGTCCACATGGATGCGGTTGAAGACCTGTCCGGCCTTGATGATCCGTTGCGACTTCCCCTCGCGCAACTTGACGATCGGGTTTCGGCCAGGCCCGTAGATGCCGGCCAGGCGGAACACCTGAACGGCCTTGTTGGACTCGCGCCCAAGGGTGAGCCAGGCCGCTTCCACGGCGAGGCGCCCGTGCGAGCGCTGGCTCGTCGGACGCGGCTCCGTCGTCTCGTCGATCCACGCACCCTGCTGGTCACCGTAGACGCCGATGGTCGAGAGGTAACCGATCCAGCCGATGCGACTCCTGCGAATGGCATCGCCGTAGCCAGCCAGAACCGTGTCGCCCTCCCGCCCGGGGGGAGCCGAGACGAGGAGCACATCGGTATCGGCGAGATCGGCGGCGATGCGGTCGTCGTCGCCGTCCGGCCCGAACGTCCGAAGTGCCACGCCGGCGAGGCCGGCCCCGGGCCGCGACGGATCGGTCACCGTGGCACGGACCTCGGCGAAGCGGCCCGAGGCCCGTTCGACGAACCGGCGAGCCGTGAAGCCGAGGCCGAAGACGAAGAGGTTCATGAGTCTCGTAGTTCCTGCATGATCGATCCCGACGGGCCGTCCTGAGCCAAGCCGTTCTGCCATTCAGCCCGGACCGCGTCATCCGTTTCCTGCCGACCGTGCTCCTCGAATGCGGCCCGCAGGGCGTCCGCGTCGAAGAGGCGGGTGGCAGCCCAGACCGCCATGCCGCGCACCAGGGGCGCGGGATCGCTGAGGCAGCGTACCACCTCGGGTGCGAGCGCGGCCGATCCGGAATTGCCGATGGCGATGAGGACGTTCCGCAGGAATCGGTCTCGGCCCGTGCGCTTGATCGGGGTCCCGGCGAACCGCGTCCGGAACCCTGCGTCGTCGAGCCGGGCCAGATCGGCGAGGGGGGGAGCCGCTAGGTCGGCCTGCGCGGCGAGCCGCCCTTCCCCCGCGATCGCCGCGAACTTGTTCCAGGGACAGACCGCGAGGCAGTCGTCGCAGCCGAAGATGCGATTGCCGATGGCGGCGCGAAACGCGCGGGGAATCGGACCCTCGTGCTCGATGGTGAGGTAGGAGATGCAGCGTCTGGCATCGAGCTGGTAGGGCGCCGGAAACGCGTCGGTCGGACAGATATCGAGGCAGCGCCGGCACGAGCCGCAATGGTCGGTCTCGGGCGCGTCCGCCGCGAGATCGGCCGAGGTGTAGATCGCTCCGAGCAGGAGCCAGTTGCCGTGGGCGCGCGAGACGAGGACCGTGTGCTTGCCCTGCCAGCCGAGGCCGGCGGCCTCGGCCAGGGGCTTCTCCATCACCGGCGCGGTGTCCACGAACACCTTCACGCGCACGTCGCCCTTGGCCGAGAGGTAGCCCCCGAGTTCCTTGAGCTTGCCCTTCAGCACTTCGTGATAGTCGCGCCGCTGCGCATAGGCCGCGATGGCGCCCCGGTCGCGCCGGTCCAACGCCGCGAGGGGATTTTCCTCCGGCCCGTAGCTCATGCCGAGCATGATCACGCTGCGCACCCCCGGCCACAGGGTCGCCGGGTCGGCGCGCTGGTCGGCCCGGTCCACCATCCAGGCCATGTCGCCGTGATGGCCGGCGGCGAGCCATGTCGGCAGGCGCTCGACCAGGGCCGGCACCGCATCGGGCCGGGTCACGCGCACATCGTCGAAGCCGAGGTGCCGGGCGCGGGTCTCCACGGCCCGGCGCAGGTCGTCCCCCGCCAGAATCTTGCGCGGTGGACGGACTTTCGTCGGGCCGTCGGTCAGAAGTCCAGGTCCGCGTAGTGGTCGGCCGGCGCCATGCCCGGCACCCGATCGGCCAGGAGCGTGCGGAAGCACGGGCGCGACTTCACCCGTGCGTACCAGTCCCGCGCCGTCTCGTCCTCGTCCCATGGTACGTCGCCGAGGTAATCCACGCAGGAGAGGTGGGCGGCCGCCGCCAGATCCGCATAGGTCAGATGGTCGCCCGCAATCCATTTGCGGCGGGACATGAGGTAGCCGATGTACTTCAGGTGATAGCGCACATTGGTGCGCGCCGCCCGGATGGCGTTCATGTCCGGGGGCCCGCCACCCGCGGCACTGTTCATGAAGCGCTTGAAGATCTTTTCCGTGACGAGGTAGCCCGTCACCTCCGCATCGAACTTGACCAGGAACCAGTCGAGGAGCCGGCGGACCTCGACCCGGGCCGCCGTGGTCTCGGGCAAGAGGCGCCGGCCGCTGAGGCCGAGCCCCCGCGTCTCGTCGAGATACTCGGCGATGATGCCGGCTCCCGGAATCGCCAGCCCCGATTGCTCCACCAGCACCGGCGTCGTGCCGGCCGGGTTGATGATCAGGAAGGCGTCGCGCCGCTCCCACGGGCGTTCCTCCAGCAGGGAGGGCTCCATCCCCATCTCGGCAAGCACGAGGCGGATGAAGCGCGAATGGGGGCAGAAGGGGGAGTGGTGAAGCGTCGCCATCGAGGCCGTTCGGACGGGGGAAGCTGCCGGGGACGAGCCGTATCGGGCCCCTCGCAGAGGGTCGCCCCTCCAGACATATTGCTCGATCGTTGCCGCCTCATTAACACGCTCGGCCAAAGGCGGTAACCATCCGTCAACCGTCATGGTCGATGGCTCGGATTAAATCCGAGGCCGTGCCCGGCGCGTGACCTGCGTGGCCACGCCCCGACACAATGCTCTACAACTTAAAGCGAGGCGATACGATGATGGATGCGATGAGCATCGCGAAGGCGGTCGTCCTCGCCGTGGTGGAAGGCGCGACGGAGTTCATCCCCGTCTCGTCCACGGGGCACCAGCTCCTGGTCGGCCACTTCATCGGCTTCCAGTCGCCCAACAACACCTTCGAGGTGCTGATCCAGCTCGGTGCGATCCTGGCGATCCTGGCGGTCTATTTCGGGCGTCTGCTCGGCATCGCCAAAGCTCTCCCGAGCGATCCCAACGCCCGCCGCTTCGTGTTCGGCATCCTCCTCGCGTTCCTGCCGGCGGCCATCGTCGGCGGCCTTTTCTCCAAGTACATCAAGTACTACCTCTTCAATCCGTGGATCGTGTGCGCGACCCTCGTGGCGGGCGGCCTCGTCCTCCTCGTGCTCGACGAGACGGATCTCGAGGTGAAGAAGCGCGACGTGTTCGACTTCTCCCTGCCGATGGATTTCAAGATCGGCCTGTTCCAGTGCATCGCGATGATTCCAGGTGTGTCGCGCTCCGGCGCCACCATCGTGGGTGCGATGCTCATGGGTGCCGACAAGCGCTCCGCGACGGAATTCTCGTTCTACCTCGCGATCCCCACCATGGCCGGTGCCTTCGCAAAGGACCTGCTCGACAACTACAAGAACCTCTCCCGCGACGACACCGGCCTCATCGTCATCGGCTTCATCGTCGCGTTCTTCTCCGCCCTGTTCGTGGTCCGTACGGTGCTCGACTACGTCTCCGCCCACGGCTTTCGCCTGTTCGCATGGTGGCGCATCATCGTCGGGTCCCTCGGCTTCTTCGGGTTGATCGTCTTCGGTTGAGGCGCGCCACGCCGGCGAGGACCGGAGGGCAATTCCGAGACCGGGCCGGCGTATTCGATATCCGGGATCGGGGGCGATTGCTTCGGCGTGCGCCACCGTGCAAGGGCTTTTCCGGACATTGATGCTGTGACCGGCCCTCTGCGGCCGGTGCCCCGATCGAAGGCCCGAACGATGGAAGACCGTCCCCTCGCCGACCTGTTTCCGCCTGCGACCCGCGAGCGCTGGCTCGGCCTCGTCGACGGCGTGCTGAAAGGCGGGGATTTCGAGAAGCGCCTCGTCTCGAAGACCGCCGACGGCATCCGGGTCGAACCCCTCTACGAACCGGCAGCCCCCGTAGCCCAGCCCATGCGGGCGCCGGGGCCCTGGCGCATCGCGCAACGGGTCGATCACCCGCAGGCGGAGCCTGCCCAGGCGCTGGCGCTCGCCGATCTCGAAGGCGGCGCCGATGCCCTGACCCTCGTCTTTTCAGGCGCCCCCTCGGCCAGGGGCTACGGACTGAGCGCCGCCACCGTCGAGGATCTGGACGCGGCGCTCGCCAGCGTGATGCTGCCCCTCATCGCCATTCGCCTCGATGCGGGCGGCCGGGGTGTCGAGGCCGCGACCCTGCTGAAGGGGGTGGCCGAGCGGCGGGGCGAGGCCCTGGCCGGCCTCGACCTCGATCTCGGTCTCGATCCCATCGGCACTTTCGCGGCGACGGGCCGCCTCGGCGCGGACTTCGCCAAGGACCTGTCGGATACGCTCGCGCGCTTCGACGAAGCGGGTTTCGACGGCCGGGTGGGCCTCGCCGATGGGCGCCCCTACCACGAGGCCGGCGCCAGCGAGGCGGTGGAACTCGCAGCCAGCCTCGCCACGGCGGTCGCCTACCTGCGCGCGCTCGAAACCGGCAGCCACGATCTCGCCCGTGCCCGCGACGCCATCGCGATCCTGTTGGTGGCCGATGCCGACGAGTTCCTGACCATCGCCAAATTCCGGGCCATGCGCCGGCTCTGGGCCCGGGTCGAGGCGGCCTGCGGGCTCGACCCCAAGCCCTTACGGCTGCACGCGGAAACGGCGTGGCGGATGATGAACCGCAACGATCCGTTCGTGAACATCCTCCGCACCTCCATGGCGGCGGGGTCGGCCGGCCTCGGCGGCGCCGACAGCGTCACCGCCCTGCCCTACACGGCGGCCCTCGGGCTCGCCGACGCCTTCGCGCGCCGGGTGGTGCGCAACAGCCAGATCGTCCTGATCGAGGAATCCAACCTCGCCCGGGTCGCCGATCCGGCGGCGGGGGCCGGCAGCTTCGAGACCCTGACGGACGAGCTGACCCGGACTGCCTGGAGCGCGTTCCAGGCCATCGAGGCCGAGGGCGGCATCGTCGCGAGCCTTCGCGCCGGCACCCTCCAGGCCCGGATCGCCGAGACCGCCGAGACCCGTACGCGGAACGTCGCCACCCGGCGTGAAGCCCTGACCGGGGCAAGCGAATTCCCGTTCCTGGCCGAGAAGCCGGTGACCGTTCTGGACGTCGCACCAGTGCCCGGAGAGGCCGTTCCGTTCGGCGCGGGCGAGACACTCACCTGCGCGCCCCTGCCCTCGCGCCGTCTGGCCGAGCCCTACGAGGCGCTTCGCGATGCGTCCGATGCGCACCTCGCCGCGACCGGCAAGCGACCGCGGGTGTTCCTCGCCAATCTCGGCGCGGTGGCGGTGTTCAATGCCCGTTCGACGTTTGCCGCCAATGCGTTCGCGGCCGGCGGCATCGAGGCGGTGAACGAGGACGGGTTCGAGGAGGCCGAGGCCGCGGCGCAGGCGTTCACGAAATCGGAGGCCCGCATCGCCTGCCTATGCTCGTCGGACGCGGTCTACGCCGCCAGGGCGGTGGCGGTGGCGCAGGCCCTGAAGGCGGCCGGCGCCGAGCGGATCTACCTCGCGGGCAAGCCCGGGGAGCTGAACGACGCGCTGAAGGCGGCCGGCGTCCACGACTTCCTGTTCGCCGGCTGCGACCTGCTGGCCCTGCTCACGGAGGCGCAAGCTGCGGCACGCTGAAGACCAAGCTGCGGGGCGCTGACGACCAGACCGCGGTACGCCGAAGCCGCAACCGAACCGGCGTCCGGGGCGTTCTACGAGCGTTGCCGTACTGTCTCCGGAGCGGAAAACCATGCGCCTTCAACTTCTTACCGCTGCCCTCCTGGTTCTGACGGGACCTGCGACGGCCGCCACCAAGAAGGTCCAGGTGCCGCATCGGTACGATGGCGCGTGGAGCATCGAGGTGGTCACCCTCGACGGGCCGTGCGACCGCGCCTACCGCTACGGCGTCCAGATCCGCCGGGGCGAGGCGACCTATGCGGGCGGCGAGTTCAGCATCAACGGCCGGGTCTCGGGCAACGGCTCCGTGCGTGCCGTGATCAGCCGGGGTTCGGACAAGGCCGACGTGGTGGGACGGCTCGGGCGCCAGGGCACGGGCGGCGGAACCTGGAACACCACGGGTCTCATCGGCTGCAGCGGACGCTGGAACGCCGAGCGGCGCAGGTGACGCAGCGTGGAACGGCGCATCCCGCCCTGCGCCGTCGCGCGGACCGGTCCTCTCCTGTGATGCGCTGGTCACACGACGGGCGCAAACCGCGCTGATCGGCATCCCGGCCCTGTTCCCGCCGAAATTCCCACGGAATACTCGTTCGGATTCGAAGCAGGGTTCGATCGGGGCGTGGCGCGATGAAGACTGGCTTGCTCGGGACGATTCGGCTGTTGGGCGCCATCGCGGTCCTGACGGGCTTCGGGTCCGAGGCCGGGGCCGCGCCCCGGAATCCGGCCCGACCGCACGCGGTGATGTCCCCCCTCGAAACCACCGCGACGGCGTGCTTCGCCGAGACCATCCTGGCAAATCCCACCGCGATGAAGCATGCGCGGGCGGGGCGCTGGTACGAGGCCGCCGGGGTCATCGGCTTCCTGTGCCGGCCGGAGGTCGACGCCATGGTGCGGGCGCATGACGGACTCTACGGCCGCGGCAGCGGCGAGCGGTTCTTCCGCACCGCCTACACCCGCCACCTCGGCGAGCAGCTCGCCGGCCAACTCCAGCCGGTGCTGACGCGCCAGGATGTCGCCAGCGCCGAACCCGCCTTCGAGCGGGCGGAGGCCGCCCTGGATACGGCCGACATCCTCGCGGTGAGCCGGACGACCGAATAGGACGCGGACCGGGGTTTTTCCTTCAGGTTCGTGCGATAGGGTACGGCATCGGTGCAGCGTTGCACGGATGGAGCGACCCTTCATGTTCGTGGCACGGTGGTCCGAACCGGATTTTCCCTCGGAGCCGATCCCGGCGGGGCCGTGGGGCGTATCCTCCACGGCGGCGGACCCCCTCGTCGGTCTGCTCGACACCCTGCGGGGTGCGGTGGGTGTCGCGTGCGCGGAGGTCCGCCTCGCCGACGGGGTTCTGGTGCGCAGCGGGACCGGTCGGGCCGAGCCGCGATGGCTCGTGGACATTCCCCTCGGACCCGACGGGGACCTTGGCACCCTGAGCCTGTTCGATCCCAGCCTGCCCGGTCTGTCCGAGGCCCAGGGCGCGTGCCTGTCGGGCTACGCCCTCGCGGTGGCGCTCACCCTCGCGCGGCGGCAGGACACGGCGGCCCTGGCGCGGGCGAAGTCCGAGTGCGCCCTTCTCACCGCCATCGTCCGCGACCAGGGCGCGGCCCTGGCCGAATCGCGAAACACCTTCGAGGGCGCGGCGCGGGGCGCCCGGATCGGCGTGTGGGAGTGCCGCCTGTCCGACGAGCGCCTGACCTGGACGGACGGCGTCTACGACCTTTTCGAGATACCGCGCGGCGACCGTCTCGACCGCGAAGCCACCCTGCGCTGCTACCCGCCGGGGTCCCTCGCGACGATGCAGACGCTGCGGAGCCGGGCCATCGCCGAGGGCGGCGGCTTCCACCTCGACACCGAGATCGTCACGGCGCGGGGCCGGCGGCGCTGGATGCGCCTCACCGCCACGGTGGAGTGCGTGGACGGCGTGCCCGTGCGAATCTTCGGCATGAAGCAGGACATCACCGAGGAGAAGCGCGAGGCGGACCGCACCCGGCACCGCGCCGAGTTCGACGACCTGACCGGGCTTCCCAACCGCAGCGTGTTCCAGGCCGGCCTCGCCGCCCTCGACGGGCCCGGTGCCGACGCGGTTGCCTTCGCGGCCCTGCTGCTCATCGACCTCGACGGGTTCAAGGCCGTCAACGACACCTTCGGGCACGCGCGGGGCGACACCTGCCTGACGGAGGCGGCCGCGCGCCTGCACGACGCCTGCCGGCCCGGCGACCTCGTGGCCCGGATCGGCGGCGACGAGTTCGCGGTCCTGCTCCACGGGCCCCTCGAAGCCGAGGGGTCCGAGGCCTGCGCCGACCGGATCATCGCCGCCCTTGGCACCCGGATTGAGGGCAACGGCCGCGTCGTCCACCTTGGGGCCTCCATCGGCATCGCCCGGACCGGCAGCTGCGGCGCGGCCGAACTGTTCGACCGCGCCGACGGGGCGCTCTACGCCGCCAAGGCCACGGGCCGGAACACCCACCGGAGTTTTTTTCCACGGATGTCGGAGTCGGCCCCCGCCGGCTGACACCTCGGCGACGGGGCGGCCGTGGCGGTGCCATCGATCACGCGGATCGCCGGAAGGTGAGAGGCGGGGCCGGCTCCCCGGGGCACGCCGTCGAAGCCCGTCGGTCTCGCACCGGAAGCCGTACATCAAGGAAGCCGCGTGGGACGTTCATCCCGGATCCGCCGACGGCCGGTCGGAACCCTCCCCCACCAACGCAAGCACCGCATCCACCAACGAGTTGTGGTGCGCCGTCGACCAGACCAAGGCGCTCGCTAGGCGCCCGTCCCGGCTCCTGGCGCGACGCTGGCTCTTGGCGCAGTGGCGGCTCATGGGCAGCCTGCTCGCCGCCTTCTCGGTCCGGCTGATGTCCGAGGCGTGACGGGACGTATCGGCCGAGCGACGACGCACGGAAACCCGCGCCACCCGGCCCCGATGCCCGGGGCGGGTGGCGCGGCGAAATTCCCTCGGGCACCCCCGAGGGGGTGGCGCCGGGCGGTCAGGCGTCGTCAGCGTCGAGGATGGTTTCGAGGTCGCCCGTCAGGGCTTCGAGCTGCTCGGGCGTGGCCACGATCTTGAACTTGGTGCCGTCCTCGGCCTCGACGGCGATCTCGACATGGTCGTCGACCTTGGCGGCGATGGCCTGCTTGAGCGTGTAGACTGCGGCTTTCTCGGTGGCGGCCATGTGATCTCCAGCTGGCGGGTGCGCGTGCGTGATTGGGTTCGCGGCAGGCAACGCGGCGGAGGCCGCGAGGAGCCTGCGACAGAACCTCCCGCGCCGTCACGGGAGGGCCGGACCGGCCTCCGACCCGATGGCCTCGGGACCGAGGACCGCCACGATCGTCCGGCAGGCCGGGTGGTCGGGTCCGGATGCGGCCAGGGGCGGTGCCGCCTGTTGCCAGACGAGGAAGTCGGTGCCGGTCCGGCTGCCGCCCATGGCGTAGAGGGCGGAGCGCCCGGCCCGCGCCCGCCGGCCCGCCACCACCACCTGCATCCGGTAGTATTGGCGCGGCGAGGGCACCGGCCCGGAGGCCTGCGGGAGCGAGCGCAGCGCCGACGGCTTCACCGTCCCGATCAGGGCCGCGAGATCGAAGCGCCCGCCCTCGTTGTAGACCGTGAGGACGGGGGCCAGGGTCGCGGCGATCTCGGGCGTCATGGAGGGCAGGCGCTCGATCTCGTCGGGGCTGGCGAAGGGGGCGTTCTTCGGACCTCGCGCCAGGCCGCGGGCGCGGTACTGCGGCGCCTCCGCTCCGCCGTTCGGCTCGGGCACGTCGTCGGCATCACGGTAGTCGACGATCTCGGCGGCGAGGGCGAGCACCGTGGCGTCGGGGATTCCGAGGAGGCGGAAGGCCTCCTCCATGGCCGGGCGCGGCGTGGTGTTCACGTCGATGAGCCGGCCCTGGTCCTGCAGCGACAGCCACGCCGTCCGCCCCGGCGCGAGCCGGCAGACCACGACGGTCCCGTCCTCGGGCAGCGCCAGCCCGGCGGCCCGGTAGGTCCGCTGCATGGCGAGATCGTAGGCGAGGAACCGGGCGATCCCGTCGGCCACGCCCTGCAGGCGAAGGCTCGCCGCCCGCGCCTGGGTCAACGCCGTGCCGGACCGGGCCTGCAGGATCGCGGTGGTGAGGATCGCGCTGACCACCGCGAGGAGAACCAGAACCGAGACGAGCACGAAGCCCGCCCGTCCGCCTTCGGCCCCGGAGCCGGCTCGCCGGACCTCCGCCGCTTCGCGCCGCGCCGTCACGGCCGGTCCCCGAACGCGACGAGGAGGGGCGGCCACCGGCGCCGGTCCCCCGGCGGGAACGCCACCGAGATCTCCATGAGGGTGGGCTGGCGCTCGTTCGGCCGCCAGGTCGCGTGCCAGGACGGGCGGGTTCCCTCGGCCTGGGCGCCGAAGTAGCGGATCTCGAAGCCGGCGACGCGCTCCAGCAGAACCTCCGTGCGGGCGCCGGCGCCGGGCGCGGCCTCCGACGGCGCGCGGGCTTCCACGAGATCGACGGTGCCGTCCGCGCGCGGACGCCCGCTCAGGGACACGGCGATCTCCTCGGTCCGCTCCAGGGACGCGTCGGCGCCGATCACCGCGGTGAGCCCGTCGGGGCCGCCGCGCAGGGGCGGGCGACGGCCGTCGACGCGGCGCCGGGCGAGGCCCCCGAACGTCCGGCGCAGGTGATCGCGGACGGATTGCACGTCCTCGGCCCGGGCAGCCGTCGCGGCGGCGACGGAGGCCGAGCCGGCGATCCGCATGGTGTTGATCAGGAGAACGCCGATCAGCGACGCGAGGGCGAGGCAGACGATCATCTCGACCAGGGTGAAGCCGGCCCGGCGCGCATCGACGCATGCATCGACCCATGCATCGGCGCTCTCGTCGGCGCGGGCGTCCGCGTCCATGTCAGCCATCGGGATCCCCCGTGACCACCGTCGCGAAGACCGGCTCGCCGTCGGGGCCGCCCCGGGTGACCCGGATGCGCCAGAGCGGCGGCGCGCGCACGAGGCCGAGGGCCGGGCGGGCATCGCTCACCGCGAGGGTCCAGGGTGCACCGTTGGAGAAGGCCCCCTGCGTCAGGCCGGGCGCGAGGCGCCCCTGCGACAGCCGCCGCAGGACGACGCCCTCGGCCTCGTCCACGGCGACCCGCACCGCATCGACGCGGCGGAGTCCCGCGACCAGCCCGGCCCCGGTCTCGAGGGCGACGAGGGTGGCGAGGGCCGTGACCGCGAAGGCGACGAGCACCTCCACGATGGTGAAGCCGGCCGCGTCCGCGTCGGCCTCGGGGCGATCGCCCGGCCGAGGCGTCCCGGTCGTCATCGGACCTCGTCGCGGCGCACGCGGCCGGTCAGGGCGCTGACCGTGACGACGAGGCGGGCGGCCCCGGTGTCGAGGACGATGCGGCCGCCCGTCGAGCTGCCGTCGGGCAGGAAGCGGATCTCGCCCGGCACCGCACGGTCCGGCCCGTCGGCCTCCACGCTCACCCGCAGGGCGGCGGCGCCGATGGGCGCCATGCCGGCCCGGGAGCTGAGGAAGCGGCCGGTCGGCGGTTCGAACACCAGGCGCCCGCTGCGGCCGGAGCGCAGGGCATCGGCCCGCAGCCGGCCGATCTCGGTCGCGATGGCGTCGGCGACGTGGAGGGCGCGCCGGTCGGCGGCGCCGCCCATGGAGCGGGCGGCCATGGTCACGGCGATGCCCATGATCGCGAGGATCACCAGCATCTCCACGAGGGTGAAGCCGTCCGTACCGCCGGCGGTCTTACCACCCCTGGTTGAGACGGCAGCCGAGACCCTATCCATTCCCTGCCTTCTTTCGCGAAGCAAGGTGACGTTGGCGCCGTCGCTATGCATGCGGCGCTTTCTCATACAGGGTTGCACGCGGACGGCGAAGCCGTCCGCGTGCTTGGAGCGGGTCCCCGCCCGGCCAATCGGCCCTCGTCGCGGAAGCCCGGGGGCACGCGCGACGGAGGCTCGGTTACGAACACTCAGTACCGGTAGACCTTCGCGTCCGGACCGATGGCCAGGGCGCGCTGGCTGTTGGGAATCGCCACCGATACCGCCTTGGAGTTCGGGATCGGCGCCCAGGCCTCGACAGTATTGTCACCGATCTTGCGCCAGACGATGCCGTTGTTCCGGTTCACCACGCTGACGCTGCCATCGGCGGAGGCGGCGATGTCACTGACGGCGTTGCCGACATAGACCCAGCCGGCGACGCCGTCGCTGCGATAGACGTTGTTGTCGAGGCCGATGGACCAGAAGCTCCTGCCATTCATCGGAACCACCTTGCGGGCGGTGCCTGGCAGGCGCCGCCAGTTCACCTGGGTATCGTCCGTGGGCTTGACCCAGACTTCGTTGTTGCGGTTGACGACCACCACTGTCCCATCGGCCGCCGCCGCTATGGTGACGTTGTTGGCACCCTCAAGGAGCGTCCACTTCGTCCCGTCGTAGCGATAGACTTTCTCATCAATGCCGATCCCGTAGATGCTGTTGGCCTTGACCACAGCCACGTCCTTCATGGCCAGGGGCAGCTGCTTCCAGACATTGTCGGCGACGTACTGCCAAACGGTTCCGTTGTCCCGGTTGATCGTAACGGTTGTCCCATCGGCAGCCGTTGCGATCTTGCTCGCGCCGACCCCGATCTCGGTCCAGTTTCCGGTGCCCGGCTGGGTGAAGGCCGAAGCTGCGCCCGCCACCGGTCCCGTGGCGCCGCCCGTCGCGGTGACAGGGCTGGTGAAGGTCTGGTTGCCGCCGCCGTTACACGCCCACACCACCGTTCCGGCACCGGCCTGCGTGGTGGCGCCGAAGACGTCGAGGCAGAGATTGGCCGCCACCGAGACGTAGGCGTTGCCGCCGCCCTGCGCCCGCGGGGTCCACGCCTGGTTCGTGCCGCCGTGGCAACCCCACTGGTAGACCCGGCTTCCGTTGGCGAGCGGTGTCGCGAGGCTCGCATCGAGGCACTTGCCGGTGGCGGCGTTGACGAGGGCGGACCCGCCGTTGACGGCCTGGATCTTCCAGTTCTGCTCGGCCTTACCGGAGCAGGGCTGCTGGGTGACGAGCGCGCCGTCACTGACGTCACCGGCCGGGATGGCGAGACACAGGCCGGAATTCGCCGCCTTGAGCGGGCCGCCCCCACCGGTGCCGAGGCCCCCGGTTCCCCCGCCGGTGTCGGTGCCCGGATTGGCACCGGTGCCGCCGGTGCCGGTGCCAGTCCCCGTGCCGCCCCCGCCGGCCGTGGTGCCGCCGCCGGCCGTGCCGGTTCCCCCGGCGGTCGCCGGTGTGCCGACGATGGGTGCCGCGGATTGCGGCGGTGCGGCGACGGCGCCGAGGGCGACGATCACGCCCGGCGAGGGCACGCCCTTCTCGTCGATGGCGACGAGCTGGTAGTAGCCCGGCGGCGCGATCGCCGTGTTGGGGGGCGTCTGCAGGGTGACGGTCCCGTTGGTCTGGGTGAAGCTCGCCGGGTAGCGGCGCTGCGTGGTGTTGAAGCTGTGCGTGACCTGACTCAGGCCGATCAGCACCACCTGCGCGACCCCGTTCGGCGAGGCGAGTTCGAACTGCATCGCCTGGCCGTGCTGCAGGCGGTTGGTGCTCAGGCTGATGATCTGCGGCCGCGGCGCGAGGGCCGCTCGGCCGCCGACCGTGGTGAACAGGTAGGGCGGATAGAAGAACTCCGCGTTCTGGTTGTCGACGGGGCCCGGAGCGCCGCCGCCGGCGATGAGCAGGGCACCGTTCTGCATCAGGATCGCGGTGGAGTGGTACCCGCGATAGACCGCCCCGGACGCGCCCACGGACCAGCGGCCGGTCTTCGGGTCCCAGAACTCGGAGGCCAGCACCACGTCGCCGCCGCCGCGGTCGTTCCACTTGCTGCCGCCCGTCACGGCCACGATCCCGTTGGGCAGGATCGTCGCGTTGGCCCAGGCGCGCCCGGTGCTCATGGGCGCGGCGTCGGTGGCCACGGGAGCCGCCCCGTTGATGTCGATGAGGGAGGCGCGGCTGCTCGCGAGGAAGCCGTTGCCGTTGTCGTAGCTGTTGCCGCCGACCTGGAGGATCTTGCCGGGCTCGTACATCACCGCCGTCGAGGAGGGGCCGACGTTCGGCGCATCCGCCGCCGTGCCGGCGTTCCGCTGCGCTTCGCGGAACGGCATGGTGGTGACAGCCCCGTTCCCCGCCGGATCGAGGGTCCACATCCGCTCGGAAGAGATGCCGAAGATCCGCCCGTTGGGGGCGACCCAGGCACGCGGATACCAGAAGCGGCCGAAATCGGGGCCGAACGCCTCGCGGCTCGTAGCGCCGAACAGGCTGCGCCAGGCCCCGCCATCGTAGACCTCCGGGGTCATGCCGGTCATCCAGCCGCGGTCGATGCTGCCCTGCGGATCGGCGTAACCGCCGAGATACGGGTACGAACCGCCCATGATGATCTGCTGCCCGTTCGGCAGGGTCAGCATGGTGGAATAGTAGCGATCGTTGGCGAGCCGCGCCCCGGCGGCCGTCACGGTGTTGGCCGTGATGTTGAGGATGGCGCTGCCCTTGTCGTTGCCGGCCTCGAAGATGCCGCCCGAGATCAGGAGCGAGCCGTCGGCCTGGAAGGCATCAGTGGCGCAGAAGCTGTTGACGCCGCCCGGCCCCCGCAGGGTGAGGTGGCTCTCCCGCGCGAGGCCGCGGTAGGGGTCCCAGATGTCGAAGGTCCGGCCGTCCTGCACGCCGGGATTGCCGCCGGCGGTGCCGAAGGAGACGACCTTGCCGCTCGGCAGCAGGCCGAGGTGGATCGCGTTCATCGGCCAGTCGCGCACGCCCGACCACATCCCGGCGGTCGGTGCGTTGTCGGGGATCGCCAAGCCGGCGAGGAGCGGGTCCGCCACCGGGTTGACGACGACGCCGAAGCGGGCCGCCTGCGCCGGTTGCAGCACGAAGCTCGCCAGGATGGTGGCGGAAAGGAGCGAGGTCCTGCGGGCGCAGGCCCGGTCTCGAACCGCGTCCAGGGTCGGTGTCGTCACGAAGATCTCCTCGGCAGGTTGGATGACGATGGGCGCCGGTCCCCGTCGCGGGGACCGGTGTCGCATCGGGGGGAACCGAACGGGCAGGACCCCGGCGCGCCGGGGCGGGAGCCGATCAGAAGGGGGCGGCGTCGGGGGCGACGCGCGGCGGGCGGCCGATGCCGTCCGCGAAGGTGTCGAGCAGGGCCGCATCGCGCAGGAGGCGGTCCCCGTCGACGCTGTCCCCCGCGTAGGTCATGGCGATCCGGCCGCGCCGGTCGAAGGCGAGGATCGTCGGGGGCGGTTCGGGCAGGGACGCGGCCGGGTAGTGCAGCCGGGCCGCCAGCGCCGCCGTTCCGGCCGCGTCGCCCGTGCGGAAGCGCAAGGGGGTTTCCCGGCCGACGAAGCCGTCCGCGAAGGCGCGCAGGCGTCCGGCGTCGTCGCCGGCCGGATCGGTGCCGATGGCCAGGAAGGCGACGCGGGTCCGCAGGGCCTCGGGGAGCGCGCGGGCGGCCTTGTCGAAGTCGCGGGTTCGGACGACGCACCCGATGGTGCAGCCGGCGCTGACGAAGGACACGAACACCACTCGGTCGTGCAGCGGGTTCTCGCCGTCGCGCGCGGTCCCCCGGGGCGGCAGATCGGCGGACCAGTTCAGCAGGGTCTCGAGGTCGCTGGGCGCGGGCTCGGCGCGAACGGAGCCGAGCGGCGTCGCAAGCGCCAGGGCGGCCAGGGCTGCCAGGACTCGGGCGGCCATCACTCGGGCGTTCCGGACGCCCGCTCCGCGCGTCCGTCTGCTTTGGTCGCGCGCAGCGACGAAGTCGACGCCCGGCCGTCGAGTCGATGTTCCCAACTCTACGGTGCGCGAGACATGGCCCAAGTCAGCGCAGTCGACGGCGGTGTTGGTGTGAACTCTTGTTGTGCGGAAAATCGAAACCATCGTTGCCTGCACCGAATAACGTGTCGCTCGTTCTTCTCTTGATTGACGGAGAGAAATGAAAAAACCGTGCCCCGCCTTGCTTGATCAAATGTAAAGACGCTCTTCCGCGTGGCTAGCGCACCCCATAGCTAACGCAACAAGTACAGGCCGACGCGGATCAGGGGGCTGTACGGGGGCTGTACGGGATCGAACGACGGGTGGGACGAAGCCGGCCCCGGCCAAACGAAAAGGGCCGGGGAAACCCCCAGCCCTTGCGGTCGATCGCTCGTGGAGAACGGCCCGGACCGAACGGCGCTTCGCCCTTCGGTCCGAACCTGCGCCGATGTTACTGGCGCGGGCCCTGGGTGTTTCCGGCCGCACCGAGGCCGACGCCGGTGTTGGAGCTCGCACCGGTGCCGCCACCCATGTTCCCGGCGCCGCCCGCAGCCCCCGGGGCACCGCCGACGGTACCGGTGGTGTCGCCCGTGGCCGAGCCCGTCGCGCGCTCGTTCATCTTCTCGCCGTTGCTCTTCACGCTGCCGGGATTGTTCATGTTGCCGGTGGCGCTTCCACCGCCGGCCGGAGTCTGGGCGAGAGCCGCTCCGGTGAGAGACAGGGCGAGGGTGGCGGCGAGGGCGAGTGTCGTCGTGCGCATGGTGCGTTCCATCCAATGTGTTCGTCTTGGATTGGCAACGCAGTCGGCGCAATGTCGTTCAATACGCCAAAAAAATAGTCTGCCGCTGCCAGTGTTCTGTGCGACCGGCAAACGTCTTTCTCGGCGAAAGATCGCGTTTTGCGTGAGGAAACCTCGTTCCGCACGCACCGAACCGGCCACCCATCGCAGAGTCGCACCGGCGAAAGCTTGGCCGTACTGCTCCGCGCTCGGGGGAGCGGACGATGGTCAGACTTCGGCCGGTTCCGGGAGCCTGGCCTCGACCGGCACGACGAGCCCGCCGACCACCGGCCCGAGCAGGGTCTCGACGGCGCCGTCGATCCGCGCCGCGATGCCGTCCGCCTGGAGGGCCGCCCGCACCAGGGCGCGGGCCTTCTGGAACGGAAGGTCGTGCACGAGCGCGACCCCGTCGGCCACGGCCTCGGCGGTCTCAGCATACCGCGCCAGTTCGGCGTGGAGGGGCAGGCGCGCGTCGAAGAGCGGGATCGGCAGGGTGAACATGAGCTTGTCGAAATCGCGGGCGCCCTGCTCGCCCCGGCTCTGGAGATGCGCGATCCGCCGACGCACCGCCTCGCTGTTGAGCAGGGCGAGGAGGTAGAGGCCCTCGGCCCGGCTCTCCACGGAAGCCCAGTAGAGCTTGTGATCGATGATCTCGTCACCGTCGAGGAGGCAGGCCGCCGGGCGGGTGCCGGCCTTCGCGAAGACCACCCGCAGGGGGGCGATGGGAAACTGGACCGTGAGTTTTCGGTTATAGTCCCATTGCTGCTTGAGGGTCATGGTGCCGGCGCTCTTCCCGGTCCATGCCGCTTCGGCCTCGCGCAGCCAGGCGGCGGCGCGCGGCGCGCCCGCTCCGGCCGCCTGACGCGCATCGAGGAGGACGCCATCCGCCACCGGGATCACGCCCTCGGCCGGGTCCAGGGCGCGGAACGGGGCGATGGTCGCCCCGAGGTGGACGCGGCGGAGGTAGCGCGCCTCGATGGCGCCCTGCTGTCCCGGATGGTCGCGCCAGGGCATCTTCTCCAGGGACGAGCGGCGGCTCCGCACCAGGGGCGCGCCCGGATTGGCGCCGAGACGGCCCACGGGCACGCGCTCGACGAGGCAGAGCACACGGGGGACCAGGGAAGCCCCCTGGCGGAAGCGGTCGCGGTAGGGCGAGACGGCGGCGAAGTTCGCCGCTTCCGGCGCCGGTGCGTCGCGCAGGACAAGATGACGGTCGGCCAGGGCCTCGGGCGCATCCTTCGACGGCAGGCGGCCGGCGAAGGCCGTGACCCGCGCCGGCGTCGCCCGGGCCCGGCCGTCGGTGACCTCGGCGAACAGCACGCAGGTGGGGACGCGGAAGACCGGCGCGACCGCCTGGTTGTCGAGCACCCAGCCCTCCGTGAAGGCGACGGTGAGGCCGGTCCAGTCCCCGGTGCGGAAGGCGCGAAACTGGCCCCGGCTCAGGGCCGCCAGGGGCAGAACCATGGCGACGCGCCCGCCGGCGCGGTGTCCCGCCGGGCGGCGGGCATAGAGCTCGGCGGCGCGGGCGAAGAACAGGCCGGAGAGATCGGTCTGGGTGACGAGGCGGGCCTCGTCGGGCCCGACCCAGAGACCGAGGCGCCGGGCGGTGTCGCGGAACAGGCACTGCATCGACCGGGCCATGTACCGATAGGACAGCCAGGGCGGGTTGCCGATGACCACGTCCACCCGCGCGCCGTCCGAGAGCGCCACGGGCCGGCTGAGGTTGCGCGCGACGAACCCCCAGACGTGGTCGCGCCCGGCCCGGCGCAGGCGGTCGTAGGTGACGTAGGTCGCCCGCAGGGTCTCGACCTGCCCGGGCGGCACGCCGAGGCCGGGCAGGCTCGCCACGAAGGCCTCGACCCGCCAGCCGGCCTCGCTCGCCGCGTGCAGGGCGGTGACCACCCGGTCGAACAGGGCCGGGTCGGCACACAGATCGAGGGGAAAGCGCAGGAGCGGCGCCCCCTTGCGGCCCTCGCGGGGATCGCGCGGCACCTCGACGACGAGGTCGCGCATCAGGCCGTCGCGGGTGACGTTCCATTGCAGGGCGTCGCCGAGGTAGACCGGGAGCGAGATATCTCCGGACCGGGCCGGCAGGGCCTCGCCGAGGGCCAGGAGATAGGTCACCCGGGCGAAGATCACCGCGACGGGATGGACGTCGAACCCCGTCACCGACGCGCAGCAGCGCGCCGCCACGGCGCCGGGCTCGACGCCCGCGGCCAGCAGGGCCTCGCGCTTGAGGCGCACGGCGTGGAACAGGAAGCTGCCCGAGCCGCAGGCCGGATCGAGGCAGCTCTGGTCCGCCGGCGCGTCGAGGGCGCGGCGCACGACCTTCCGGGCGAGCCAGTCGGGTGTGTAGTATTCGCCGAGATCGTGGCGCTGCTCGGGATCGATGAGGGATTCGTAGAGAACCTTGAGGAGATCGACGTCGACGCTGCCGAGATCGAACCGGGCGGCATGGGCCGCAAGGCCCGCCACGATGGCCTCGCCCCCCGGCGCGTCGAGGACCCAGCCGAAGAAGTCGGTCTCGACGGCGCCGTGGACGCCGGCTTCCCGGAACTGCCGCCCGGAGAGGAGGTCGGCCGGGGTGTAGCGGCCCGACCCCATGGTGCCGGCCGCGATGGCCTTGGCGAGGATCACCAGGTAGGTGTGCTGGAGCCAAAGGGTACTGTCGTCGATGGTTCGGCCGTAGACGATCCCGAGGTGGCGCGACCACAGCTGGCGCTTGAGCACGGCCTCCGGGTGGCGCTCCAGGGCGTCCCAGGCCGCGGCGAGGAGGCCGAGGGTCCGCGCGAAGGCGGCGCTCTCGCGCCCGAGCTCGCCGGTGATGCCGATGGCGTCGGCGGGCAGCCAGTCGCGCACGGCGATGACGCCTTCGAGCCAAGCGACGAGGCGGGCCGCCTCGGCCACGCGCACGTCGTGGCCGGTGAGCGCCACCAGGACGCCGTCGCGCATCTCGTAGGCGGTGAAGGTGGCGCCGTCCGTGGCGAGGCCGACGTAGCGCTGGCCCGTCGCCCGCTCGCGCTCGGGCAGGTAGCGGGCGAGCTGCGCCTCCGCGGCCGGCCGCTCCCGGCGCAGGTCCGCCTTGATCTCGATGATCGTACGCCCGAGGAGGGCGTCCACGCGCCCGTTGACCTCAGGTATCTTTCGCTCGAACGCGATCTGCTCGCTGCGAGCGCCGAGCGCATCGGTGAGGAGCCGGTGCAGGAGGGCCCGAACCTTCTCGTGACCCGGGCGGCTCGTCAGTTCCGCCACGATGGCGGCGAGGATGTCTGCGTCGATCGGCATCGGCTGTCCCGCTGAAGGCGAGGCCGAGTATCATTACCTTAGGTTGATTTACAATCTAGGATCTGGGCGTTCGAGCGGCCGGCCGCCCGGCATGCACCGGGATTTTCCATCGGCGGTCCTGGCCGCCCGCCGGACGCCCCGCTCAAAGAGGTGGAGCGTGGGAGGCGCCGAGACCCCAGGCGGCCCGGCCCGCCTCTTCCGCGGAATCGATCTGCACGCGCTCGGATCAATCGTCCATCTTCAGGGCGGCGATGAACGCCTCCTGCGGGATCTCGACCTTGCCGAACTGGCGCATCTTCTTCTTGCCCTCCTTCTGCTTGTCGAGGAGCTTGCGCTTGCGCGAGATGTCGCCGCCGTAGCACTTGGCGGTCACGTCCTTGGACAGGGCCTTGATGGTCTCGCGGGCGATGATCTTGCCCCCCAACGCCGCCTGGACCGGGATCTGGAACAGGTGGCGGGGGATGAGGTCCTTCAGCTTCTCGCACATGGCCCGGCCGCGATGCTCGGCGCGGGTGCGGTGGACCAGCATCGAGAGGGCGTCGACGGGCTCGGCGTTGACCAGGATCGACATCTTCACCAGATCCCCCTCGCGGTAGTCGGAGATGTGGTAGTCGAACGAGGCGTAGCCCTTCGAGATCGACTTCAGTCGATCGTAGAAGTCGAACACCACCTCGTTCAAGGGCAGGTCGTACACCACCATGGCGCGCTTGCCGACGTAGTTGAGGTCGACCTGGGCGCCGCGCCGGTCCTGGCACAGCTTAAGCACGCCGCCGAGATGCTCGTCGGGGGTGAGGATGGTGGCACGGATCCACGGCTCCTCGATGGCGGTGATCTTCATCACGTCCGGCATGTCGGCCGGGTTGTGCAGCTCCTTGATGGTGCCATCCGTCATCTGCAGGCGGTAGACCACGGAGGGCGCCGTCGAGATCAGGTCGAGGTTGAACTCGCGTTCCAGGCGCTCCTGGATGATCTCGAGGTGGAGCAGGCCGAGGAAGCCGCAGCGGAAGCCGAAGCCGAGCGCCGCGCTCGTCTCCATTTCATACGAGAAGGACGCATCGTTGAGGCGCAGCTTGCTCATGGCGCTGCGCAGGGTCTCGAACTCGGCCGCATCCACCGGGAAGAGGCCGCAGAACACCACCGACTGCACGTCCTTGAAGCCCGCCAGCATCTCCTTGCAGGGGCGCTTGTCCTCGGTGAGCGTGTCGCCCACGCGGGTGTCGGCGACCTCCTTGATCGACCCGGTGAAGAACCCGACCTCGCCGGGGCCGAGTTCGCCGATATCGGCCATCTTGGGCCGGAACACCCCGATCTTGTCGACGCCGTGCACGGCGTCGGCCCGCATCATGCGGATGTTCATGCCCTTCTTCAGCACGCCGTCGACGATGCGGACCAGCACCACGACGCCGAGATAGACGTCGTACCAGCTGTCCACCAGGAGCGCCTTCAGGGGCGCGTCGCGGTCGCCCTTGGGCGGCGGCAGGCGGGTGACGATGGCCTCCAGCACCGCC
Organism: Methylobacterium sp. Leaf87; assembly: GCF_001422775.1. Lineage (NCBI taxonomy): Bacteria > Pseudomonadati > Pseudomonadota > Alphaproteobacteria > Hyphomicrobiales > Methylobacteriaceae > Methylobacterium > Methylobacterium sp. Leaf87. The sequence goes on from NZ_LMMI01000034.1 coordinate 252,725, forward strand.
TCGATGTTCAGCCCGCTCTTGGCCGAGATCGCCACCGCCTCGGAGGCGTCGATGCCGATCACCTCCTCGATCTGGGCGCGGATGCGCTCGGGCTCGGCGGCCGGCAGGTCGATCTTGTTGAGGACGGGGACGATCTCATGGTTGGCGTCCAGCGCCTGGTAGACGTTGGCGAGGGTCTGCGCTTCCACGCCCTGGCTGGCATCGACCACCAGCAGCGAGCCCTCGCAGGCGGCCAACGATCTTGAGACCTCGTACGCGAAATCGACGTGGCCGGGGGTGTCCATCAGGTTGAGGATGTAGGTCTTGCCGTCCTGGGCCTTGTATTCGAGGCGCACGGTCTGCGCCTTGATGGTGATGCCGCGCTCCTTCTCGATGTCCATGGAGTCGAGCATCTGCTCGCTCATGTCGCGCAGGGCCACGGTGCCGGTGGTCTGGATCAGCCGGTCGGCCAGCGTCGACTTGCCGTGGTCGATATGCGCCACGATGGAGAAGTTGCGGATGTTGTCGATGGGGGACGTGGTCATCGAGGGTGCGATCTCCGGCGCGGCGCGGCGCGTCGTCTGAGGACGAACCCGGCGCACGGTCATAAGGGCTGAGAAAACTGGAACGCCGCAGATAGCAGTGCGGGCCCCTTGCGCCAAGCGCGGGGGAGCGGCCGCGATGGATCGGCCGGCCGGAGGCCGCGGCCTTTCGCACCCCTGCCGCGAGGGCGAGCCACCGCAAACGGGACGCGCGCGACCCGACCTTGCGGCCGAGCTTGATTTCCCGATGCTCCCGGTGTCACGCCCAGCCCCGGCGTCTCGTCGGGCGCTCCCGATCCGCGCAGCCGAGGCCGAAGGAGGATCCCGATGGACAGCGCCGGTTTCCTCCCCGACGCGGGTCACGTCCTCCTCGTCGAGGACGATGACGGCATGCGCCTGCTGGTGACCCGCTGCCTGCGCGAGAGCGGCTACCGCGTCACCGGCTGCCGGAGCGGCGCCGAGATGTGGCTGCTGCTGCCGGAGGGGGGCGTCGACCTGATTCTCCTGGACGTGATGCTGCCCGGCGCCTCGGGCCTCGATCTCCTGCGCGCGCTGCGCTCCCGCTCCCGGGTGCCGGTGATCATGGTCAGCGCGCGGGGCGAGGAGGCCGACCGCGTCCTGGGCCTGGAACTCGGCGCCGACGACTACATCGCCAAGCCGTTCGGGCGCCCCGAGCTTCTCGCCCGGGTCCGGGCCGTGCTGCGGCGCTCCGTTCTGGCACCGGCTCCCTCTGCCGCACGCGCCAGCGAGATCCTTACCTTCGCGGGTTGGCGGCTCGATCTGCGCAGCCGGGCGCTCGTCGATCCGGAGGGCGCCGGCGTCGACCTCTCGGGTGCGGAATACGACCTCCTCCTGGTGTTCCTCGACCATCCCGGGCGCGTCCTCGGCCGCGAGCAGATCCTCGAACTCTCGCGTGCCCGCCTCGGCTCGCCGTCCGACCGCAGCGTCGACACCCTGGTCAGCCGGCTCCGGCGAAAGCTCGATCCACCCGAGGGCGGCGTGCCGGTGATCAAGACGGTGCGGGGCTCGGGTTACATGCTGGCGGCGCAGGTCGCGTGCGCATGAGGCGCTGGCGCGTCCTGGCGCGAAGCCTGGAGGTCCGGACGGTCGCCGTCCTGCTCGTGGCCATCCTGGCGGTCCATGGCGGTGCCGTGCTGCTCTACCGCCAGTCGGCCGCGGCGGCGGCGGACGAGGCCTTCGCGAGCCAGACCGCCACGCATCTCGCCCTGGCCCGCAAGGCCGTGATGCGGCGGCCGCCCGCCGAGCGGGACGCCGAGGCGAAGGCCCTGTCCAATCTGCATTTCGAGATCGGGTGGTCACAAGCCACCGCGCCAGCCGGGGCGCGGAACGATCCGGCCCTCTTCGCCCTGAGCGAGCGCCTGCGGGCGTTCGACCCGAGCCTCGGCCCCGGCCTCTCCCTGGCGATGGAGGGCGAAGACCCGCTGCACGCGAACGATCTCGCCGGCAGCCTCGTGCTGCCGGACGGAACGACGCTGACCTTCCGGTCCGCCCATGCGCCGAGCCTGGCCCTGCGGAATCCCTGGGCGTTCCTCGCGACCGCCATGGCCATCCTCGTCGGGCTCGCGGCGGTGATCCTGATGCACGGGATCGCCGGTCCGCTTCGCACGCTGACGCGCCTGACCGGGCTGATCGGTCACGGGCAAGTGGTTGCCGTGCCCGAGGCGGGCCCCGACGAAACCCGCGCGATCGCGCGCGCCCTCAACGGCATGCAGGGGCGGATTCAAGGCCTCCTCACCGAGCGGACCCAGGCGCTCGCCGCCGTCTCCCACGACCTGCGCACGCCGATCGGGCGCTTGCGCCTGCGCCTCGACGGCCTCGCCGACGCCGCCGAACGCCGGGCGATGGCGTCCGACCTCGACGACATGCTGGCGATGATCGACTCGACCCTGGCCTATCTGCGCGGCGACGCCGACCCGGAGGCGCGCCGCGTCACCAACGTCGCCAGCCTCCTGATGAGCATCGCCGATGCGGGACAGGATGCGGGGCACGCCGTCCGCTACGACGGGCCGGGCCGCGCCCTCGCGGTCGTCCGCCCGGTCGCGCTGCGGCGGGCTCTGGACAACGTCGTCGACAACGCCGTGCGCTACGGAGGTCGGGCCGATCTTCGTCTCGCCCTGGAGGCCGCGACCCTCGTCCTGTGGGTCGAGGACGAGGGCCCCGGCATCGCGCCCGAAGCGGTCGGCCTCGCCTTCGCGCCCTTCACCCGCCTGGAGAACTCCCGGAATCGGAACACCGGGGGGACCGGGCTTGGGCTCACCATCGCCCGGCGCGTGATCGAGGGCGAGGCCGGGAGCATCGACCTCGAAAACCGGGCCGGCGGCGGCCTACGGGTTTGCATCCGCCTGCCCCGCCCGGCGGGTTGACCGGGCCGGACTCCTCGGGCGCGGGTATCGCGAAGGGATCGCACGGACCGGGTCCGGCACACTTCGTCACGAAGCCGGCATCCGGCAGTCGAACAGCCTCGCTATCTCCATCCTCGACGCGGCCGATGGGGCTGCGAGACACGAGGACAACGGCATGACACGCACCACGCTCAGCTTGCTCTCCCTGGCCATTATGGCCGCGCTCGCCGGCCCGGCCTCCGCCATCGACGGCCACGGCAACGCCGCCAACCCGTCGCAGGCCGTCCCGAACACCGGCAGCGTCTCGGGCGGCCCGGCCCACCGCGACGACCCGCACGTCAGCGAGAACCGCGAGGTGACCCGCGACGGCAAGCCGGTGCATTCCGCCAATGACGGGCACGCCCACGGCCACACCCGCGACAAGAAGTAGGCCACCGGAGCGGCATCTGCGCGGCGAGCCCCGACGCGCCGATGCCTTCGGACTTACGCTCCTGCGAATCGGTCCGGAGCCGCGCTCACTCGGTCTTGGGGGCCGCCCCCGCGCGCGCCTCGGCCGCCATGGTGACCAGGATCTTGCGCAGGCCCCCCATCTCACGGATGGGCGCCGGGAACAGGACCCGTGCGGTCCGGTCTCCCGTCAGCAGGTCCATGCCCTCGGTATCGAGGCCCGTGAGGCGCCAGGGCCCGGGCTCGGCGCCGGTGCCGGCGGCGTAGAGCGCCAGGGCGTCGGCATGGTCGGCGTTCATGTGCTCGACGGCGCCGGCCTCGCCCGCCACCAGGCCCTCGGCGCCCGTGAGGTCGAGGCGCAGTTCGCCCGCCGTCAGCACCGCCGCCTTGGCGAACCCGCCGTTGAGGTGGCCGGCCTTCGGCTCCAGGGCGAAGAATCCGAAATCGGGGAAATCCGCGTAGAGCTTCGCCTTCGGGTGCCGGGCGATGAAACGGGCGCGGGCCCGCGGCTCGGCCGTCTGCGCCACCCGCCCGGTCACCGTGAGGCGCGGATGGGCCAGGGGGTCGCCCTTGCCGCCGGCGCTGAACAGCAGGGAGGCGCGCGGATCGGCCAGCAGGTTGCGGGTGTGGGCCGAGAGCCGCGACAGCAGCATCAGGGGTGTGCCGTCCACGTCGGTGGCGATGGTCACCAGGGAGACGAACGGCGTGCCGTCCTCCGGATCGAGGGTGGCGAGGGCCCCCGATCGAATCGTGCGCAGCAGATGGCGGGCGAGGCCGATGGCGTCGAACGGCGCCTCCGCGGCCGGCAGCGGCACCGCCGGCCCACGCCGCGCGGGCGTGTTGTCCCCGGTCTTCTCGCCAGCGTCCGCCATGGTCTCGTCCCCGTCTCGGCTCTCGTTCAGACACGCGATGATAGCGGTGGCACGGTCCGGTTTGCGAGGTGGAGAGAGTGCGGCCCGTTGGCCTCAGTCAAGCGCCAATCCAACACGGCTCGCTTTTTCGGAAGGGAGCCTTTACACAGCCTGACTCTCCGCGCGAATGCGGCCTCGCCCCTCGGGGCCCGGCCGCCAGCGCGTTTTTCGCCGGCTCCGGTGTGTTCGGGGTGGGATGCGGGGATGCGGGCGAACCTTCGGCCGCGAGGACCGCATCCGAGCAGTAGGGAACGCGCATGCCCACCATCGCCCTCGTGGACGACGACAGAAACATCCTCACCTCCGTCTCCATCGCGCTGGAGACCGAGGGCTACCGCATCCAGACCTACACGGACGGCGCCTCGGCGCTGGACGGCCTGAAGCATTCCCCGCCCGATCTCGCGATCTTCGACATCAAGATGCCGCGTATGGACGGGATGGAGCTTCTCAGGCGTCTGCGGCAGAAATCCGACCTTCCGGTGATCTTCCTCACCTCGAAGGACGAGGAGATCGACGAATTGTTCGGCCTCAAGATGGGCGCCGACGACTTCATCCATAAGCCGTTCTCGCAGCGCCTCCTCGTCGAGCGCGTGAAAGCGGTGCTGCGCCGCTTCGCCCCGAAGGACGGCCCGGGGGCCGCCGCCCGCGAGGCCGACGCCGCCGCCCGCTCCCTCGAGCGCGGCCTCCTGATGATGGACCCGGAGCGCCACACCTGCACGTGGAAGGGCGAGCCCGTGACCCTGACGGTCACCGAATTCCTCATCCTGCAGGCGCTGGCCCACCGCCCCGGCGTCGTGAAGAGCCGCAACGCCCTCATGGACGCCGCCTACGACGACCAGGTCTACGTCGACGACCGCACCATCGACAGCCACATCAAGCGCCTGCGCAAGAAGTTCAAGGTCACCGACACAAGCTTCGACATGATCGAGACGCTCTACGGCGTCGGCTACCGCTTCAAGGAAGGCTGAGACCGGCCCGGCACCGGGCGGCTCGCCGCCCCCCTTCCGCAATCCCACCGAACCGGACAGACGTGGCCACCACAGATCAAGCCGAAGACCGTCCCCTCCGTCTGGTGGAGTGGCCCCGCGCCCTGTGGAACGCCATCGGCCAGAGGGCCTCGTCGAGCCTGACGCGACGGATCGTCGTGCTCAACCTCGTGGGGCTCTTCGCCCTCCTGTTCGGCTTCCTCTACCTCAACCAGTTCCGCCAGGGGCTGATCCAGGCGCGGGTGCAGAGCCTGCTGATCCAGGGGGAGATCATCGCCGGCGCCATCGCGGCCTCGGCCTCGGCCTCCGGGGATACGGGCGCGATCCGCATCGACCCCGACAAGCTCTTGGAACTCCAGGCCGGCGAGGCGGAGGAGGCCCCCTCGCCCCTGGCCTTCTCCCTGAACCCGGAGCGCGTGGCCCCGCTCCTGCGCCGCCTCATCACCCCGACGGGCAACCGCGCCAGGGTCTACGACGGCGACGGCGGCCTGCTGTTCGATTCCCGCACCCTGTCGGCAAGGGGTGAGATCGGGCGGGGCGAGATCGGGCGCGGCGAGTCCGTCCTGCGCGAGAGCAAGCGCACCGCCCTGGAACAGGCGTTCGACTTCGTTCAGACCCGCATCCTCGGCGGGCAACGCGCGGTGCCGGCCGAGGAGGTCGGCCCCACCAGCGGGCACGGCCTCAAAGAGGTGCAGGTGGCGCTGGGCGGCTCGCGCGGCACCATCGTGCGCCGCAACGAGGTCGGAGAGACCATCGTGTCCGTGGCGGTGCCGATCCAGCGCGGCACGTCCGTGCGCGGCGCCCTGCTGCTCTCGACGCAAGGGGGCGACATCGACCGCGTCATCGCCTCGGAGCGCTTCGGCCTGCTTCAGGTGTTCCTGGTGGCGGCGGCCGTGATGCTGGTCCTGTCGATCCTGCTCGCCGGCGCCATCGCGGGGCCGGTGCGCCGCCTCGCCGACGCCGCCGAGAAGGTGCGCCTTGGCATCAAGTCGCGCGAGGAAATCCCCGACTTCACCGGGCGCACGGACGAGATCGGCCACCTCTCGGGGGCCTTGCGCGACATGACCCAGGCCCTCTACCGGCGCATCGACGCCATCGAGAGCTTCGCGGCCGACGTCTCCCACGAGTTGAAGAACCCCCTGACCTCGCTGCGCAGCGCCGTCGAGACCCTGCCGCTGGCCAAATCCGACGAGTCCAAGGCGCGCCTGCTCCAGATCATCCAGCACGACGTGAAGCGCCTCGACCGGCTGATCTCCGACATCTCCGACGCCTCGCGCCTCGACGCCGAGCTCGCCCGCGCCGAGGCCCGCAAGGTCGACATGCACAAGCTCATGACCACCGTGGTCTCGGTGGCCAACGAGCGCCGACGCCCGAAGGACGCGGTGATCCTGTTCGACGTCGCCGTGCCGCCCGGCGAGGTCGAGGCGCCGTTCGCGATCTTCGGCCACGATTCGCGCCTGGGTCAGGTGGTGAACAACCTCCTCGACAACGCCCGCTCGTTCTCGCCCCCCGACGCCAAGGTGCGGGTGGCCCTGCGCCGGGTCCGGGCCGACGTGGAGCTGGTGGTGGAGGACGAGGGTCCGGGCATCCCCGAGCACGCCCTGGAGCGCATCTTCGAGCGCTTCTACACCGACCGGCCCGAGCAGGGCTTCGGCCAGAATTCGGGCCTCGGTCTCTCGATCTCGCGCCAGATCGTCCAGGCGCACCGGGGCACGATCCGGGCCGAGAACCGCCCCGGCCCGGCGGACGAGGACGGCGAGCCGACGGTGCGCGGCGCCCGCTTCATCGTGCGCCTGCCGGCGGTGCGCTGAGCCGCGCGTTGGACGGGGAGACGATCCACGCCACCGGCCTCGCCCTCCGGGGCGCGGGCGTGATCGTCCGGGGCGCGTCGGGATCGGGCAAATCGACCCTCGCCCTGCTGCTCCTCGACCGGGCGGCCACCCTCTCCCTGCCGGCGGCCCTCATCGGCGACGACCGCATCCGGCTCGCCCGCGACGGCGACACCCTCCTGGCCCGGCGGCATCCGGCGCTCGGCGACGGGATCGAGGTGCGGGGCCTCGGCCTGTGCCGGGCCGTGGCGGTGACGGAGGCCCCGGTCCGCCTCGTGGTCGACCTCGTGGCGCGCCAACCGCGCCTGCCGGAGCCCGCCGCCCCGGCCCGGCTCCTCGGCCTCGCGCTCCCGCGCCTGGTCCTCGACCGGCGGCACCTGCGCTCCGGCCTCGGCCCCCGCCTCGTCCTCGACGCCCTGGCGGAGCTCGGGATCGGAGCCCCCGGGGCGATCCTTCGGATGCCGAGGCCAAGCGAACCGTAGCGCGGGGGCCACCATCGTGGCATGATCATGACGTTCGGGCCTACAAAACGTCGCGATCACCTTGCGCTCGACCTTGCGCTGCACAAGATGGCGGCTCCGCTCACAGGGCGTTGGAATCCGCGTCGATGATTGGAATGGTGCTCGTCACCCACGGGCTGCTCGCGACGGAGTTCAAGGCTGCCCTTGAACACGTGGTCGGGCCGCAGAAGCAGATCGAGACCATCACGATCGGGCCCGAGGACGACATGGAATTGCGGCGGCTCGACATCATGACCGCCGTCGGCCGGGTGAACTCCGGCAAGGGCGTCGTCGTGCTCACGGACATGTTCGGCGGCACGCCCTCGAACCTCGCCCTGTCGTGTATGAACGGCGGTCAGGTCGAGGTGGTGGCGGGCATCAACCTGCCCATGCTGATCAAGCTCGCCAGCGTGCGCGACGCCGAACCCCTCGGCGACGCGGTGCTCCACGCCCAGGAGGCGGGCCGCAAGTACATCAATGTCGCCTCGCGGGTCCTGGCGGGCAAGTAGGCCGAGCACGGGTCGAGGCCGATTCGAACATCGGCTTGCCTTCCTAACGCCTTCACAAGGGCCTACAGGCCATCGTGACGGATCCGGTGCCGGCCAACGGGGCGCGGCGGATCGGGAATGGCGACCAAGCGCATGATCGACGACGAGGATTCCGACGCGGCCCTTCCCCCCGTCCCCGAGGGCGGCCTGCTGCGGGTGCTGCCCATCGTCAATCGGCGCGGCCTGCACGCCCGAGCCTCCGCGAAGTTCGTCCAGACCGTCGAGCGCTACGACGCCGTCGTCACCGTCACCCGCTCGGGCGAGACCGTGGGCGGGCGCTCCATCATGGGCCTGCTCACCCTCGGCGCCGCCCAGGGCACCACCATCGCGGTGGTGGTCTCCGGCCCGGACGCGGATGCCAGCCTCCAGGCCATCACCGACCTCCTGGCGAACAAGTTCGGCGAGGACGAGTAGGCGCCGCCGGCGCTTGGTCCTTACGAGTAGGCGCCTGCGGCGCCCGGCTCTCACGAGCAGGTGCCTGCAGCGGCTTGGCCCTCACGCCGACCGGTCGAGGCGCCGGCGCCCCGCCATGCCCTCGGCCGCACGCCGCCAGACCACCGCCTGAAGGCCGGTTCCGAGGATCAGGCTGGCGGCGACGACTTGGCCGTCCCGGCGGGTGAGGTCGACGGCGCATTGACGGCGCTCGGCGAACAGGCGCGTCACCACCCGGACCAGGGTCGCCTCGCACGGGTCGCCGATGATCGGCGCCGCCGCATGGGCGGCATCGAGGCCCAAGAATTCCTCCACGGCGTCGCGGATGCGGTGCGGCTCGGCGATGCGCTCCCGCACCGACGCGCCGGCTCCGCCGACAGCGAGGATGTGGTGCGCCGGGATCCGCACGGCCTCCGCCACCGGCCGGAGGGCCGGACCGACGGTTGTCGGACCCGTGGAAGCGAGGTCGAGGCTGGCGCCGCGGCGCAGGGTCCCGAGGCGTTCCACCAACGCGGCGCGGATCGCCCCGGCGAACCGGGGGTCGAGGGCCGGGGCGCCCGCGTGCCCGTGCGGCTGCCAGACGGCGAACCGCCCCTTGCCCCAAACCGGATGCGGCACCGTGAGGGGGATCGCGGCATGGAGCGTACGCCGCACGCCCTCCCCGGCCGAGACCAGGGCGACCGTCACCGTGCGTCCGTCGGAAAGGTGCCGGGCCGCGGTCAGGAGATAATCGGGATCGGAGAAGACCGGGTCCGCCGCGCCCGTCCGGGTCAGGAGGGCGCGCCAGCCCGCCACGGCCTCGGGCGCGACCTCTCCCGGCCGGCACAGATCGACCTGCCAGGGTCCGGCCTCGGGTGCCATGCCCGCCCCGCCCATGATCACCGTGAAGCGCCGTTTCACCATTTCGCACCGATCCCACGCGGCGTCCCGTTTCGGGACGAACCGGCACCCCGCAGGGCGCCCTTTGGTCGATCGCTCCAAGATCGATGCCGTGCGGATGTGCCCCGGATCGGGCCGCGGGGCCTCAGCCGCCCGGGATCGCCAGGGGGTTGTCGGTGAGCGCGGTCATGTCGGGCGCGTCGATGCGCGGGCGGCCGAGGAAGGCGTCCCACAGGCCGGTGACGAAGGCCGGGTCGAGGTCGCGCACGATGAGGACGAGGCGCGAGCGCCGGTCGTCGTCGGGCCAGGCGTCGAGGTGCACGGGGGCGTGGACGATGTGCTGCACGCCGTGCACCACCACGGGGTTGTCCGGCGCGTCGGAGAGGGCCACCAGCCCCTTGAGGCGCAGGAGCTTGGGGCCGTGGGCCGAGCGCACGAGGTCGAGGAACATCTCGAACCGGGCGCGCGGCACCGGCACGTCGTGGGTCAGGGTGAAGGCCCGGATCGCCGCGTCGTGCCGGTTCACGTCGTGATGACGATGGCCGTGCCCGTGGTCGTGCGCGTGATCATGGTGGTGGTGCGCCGCCACGGCCTCTACCCCGAGCCACGCGGCCACATCGGCGCTCTTGCCGGCGAGGCCGAAGAAGCCGCCGAGAAGGTCGGCCGGGGCGACGTCGGCGCCGTCGATGGGGGCGGCCGGGTTGAGGGCACGCAGGCGGGCGACGAGGGCGTCGGTGCCTCCCTCCGCCAGGTCCGCCTTGGTCAGCACCAGCCGGTCGGCCACCGCCGCCTGCCGGACGGCCTCCGGGTGCGCGTCGAGGGTCGCGTCGCCGTTGACCGCGTCCACCACCGTGACGACGCCCTGCAGGCGGTACCGGATCACCAGGTAGGGATGGTAGATCAGGGCGTGGAGGATCGGGGCCGGGTCGGCGAGGCCCGTGGTCTCGATGACCACGCGGCGGAACGGCGGGATGCGGCCGTTGTCGCGCTTGCGCAGCAGGTCTTCGAGGGTGGCGATGAGGTCGCCCCGCACGGTGCAGCACAGGCAGCCGGCGCCGAGGAGGATCATGTCCTCGTCCACCGTCTCGATGAGGAGATGGTCGAGGCCGATCTCGCCGAACTCGTTGACGATCACCACGGTGTCGGCGAGCGCGGGATCCCGCAGCATCCGATTGAGCAGGGTGGTCTTGCCGGCCCCGAGGAAGCCCGTGAGAACTGTCAGGGGGATCGGCGCGGGCGCGCGCGGATCGGTGGGCGAGAGGACGGAAGCGGGGGATGCAGTCATGGGGATGGCCTAACCCGGCGCGCGCCGGGGCTCAATCGCCCCGATACCGAGGCTCGACCGCTCCGATGCCGGGGCTTGGCCCCAGCCGTGGGGGAAGCCCCCGGCGTTACTCGTCGTCGCCGGCCTTCGCCGGGCGGGCCGCCTGCTTCGGCTTGACGACCGGCTTGGCCGCTGGCTTGACGACCGGCTTAATCTCGGCCTTCGCCTCGGGCTTGCCCCCCTTCGGCGCCGTCTTTCCGGCGGGGGTGGTCACCTTGAGTTTCGGCGCGCCCTCCAAGACCGGCGTCGACTCGACGGGGGCGTAGGCGCTCGCCGTCGACGGGACGGTGGACTTGCCGCGCGCCAAGGCCTTCTTCGACTCGGGCGTCTTGCCGTTGGCCTTCTTGGCGTCGGGGTGCTTCGGGTCCGATTTCGCTTGCGCCTGACGGGCCTCCTTCGCCGCCTCGCGGCGGGCCGACAGGGTGTCGAGGCGGGCCTTGCGGGCGGCCGCGAGGGTCTGGGCGCGCTCGGCCTTGTCGGCTTCCGCCTGGGCGTTGAGCGCTATGGCGCCCTCGGCCGGATTGCGGCCGATCCACACGGGGATCGGCTGGAGCGGGGCGCGGGCCGGCAGGGCGCGGCCCCGCATGGCGCCGTTGTTGAGGGTGGCGAGGGCCAGGGCCGAACCGGGGAGCGCCGCCGCGGCGAGGATCTGGGCGTTGGAGCTGTCGGTGTTGCCCGCGATGGCGCCCGGGCCCTCGTCCACCGGCATGGGCTTCTTCCGGTCGCAGATGTAGGGGCGCAGGTCCGGCGGCTCGGCGATGGCGGAGGTCGTCAGGGCGTCGAGGGTCTGGGCCGTCCAGCCGGCGGACTGGCCGAAGCCGTAATCGAACAGGTCGGAGGCCTTGAGGTCGCGCTCGCGGGCGCTCGGCTGGCCCATGACCACGGTGATGAGGCGGCGCCCGTTGCGGGTGGCGCTCGACACCACGTTGAACCCACCCGCGCAGATGAAGCCGGTCTTCATGCCGTCGGCCCCGGCGTAGCGCCCGAGCAGGCCGTTGTGGTTGGCCATGATCGACTTGCCGAACTGGATCGCCGAGATGGAGAACAGACCGCGATTGTCGGGAAAGTCGCGGATGAGCGCGCGGCCGAGGATCGCCATGTCGCGGGCCGTGGTCCATTGACGGGCGTCGGGCAGGCCGTTGGGGTTGGTCCACCGGCTCTCGCGCATGCCGATGCGCTGAGCGGTCTCGTTCATCATCGCGGAGAAGCCGTCGATGGAGCCGCCGAGATTCTCGCCGATGGCCCAGGCGACGTCGTTGGCCGACTTCACCATGATGATCTTCAGGGCGTTGTCGAGGGTGAGTTGCGTGCCCGGCCGGAAGCCCATCTTCGAGGGCGGCTCGGCGGCGGCGGCGGGCGAGATGGTGAGGAGCGAATCCAGCGAGACCTTGCCCTGGCGCACGAGGTCGAGGGCGACGTAGACGGTCATCAGCTTGGTGATGGAGGCGGGAAACCACGGGTCGGTGGCACCCTGCGCGTAGATCACCTTGCCGGAATCCACCTCGACGACGAGGATCGGCGCGGTCACCGCGCCGGCGGAACTCGCACCGAGCAGTCCCACGCACGCCGTGAAACCAAAGGCGAGACGCCTCAACAACGGGTTCGACATCGGGCCTGTCTCGGAAAGGTCCAGTCCGGCTCGATGGACATCGAACCCGGCGGACATGTTGGGGGCAACGGCAAAGCTCGGGCGAGGGTCCCCGCCATTCGGATGCCACCAACCCGGCCTCCGTGGCGAGAGCATGGCGAAGGGTTTCGCAGCGCACAGGCCAGCCGCGCTCGCGTGGATGGGCTGGGTGTTTTCCATGAAGCAGGCGCAGCGATCGTGAGGCCGACGGCCGGCCCGTCTTCCCGCGATACGGCATCCGCGCGGTTCGGTGTGGCCTCGCGGGCGCGGCGGGCCTATGTGCAGGGCCTCATTCGGGAACATCGGGCGCGGCGCTTGGCGAGGGGCGCCCCGGAACAGCATGGCTTACGCGGTCAAGGAACTCTTCCACACCCTCCAGGGCGAAGGCGCGCAGGCGGGCCGGGCGGCGGTGTTCTGCCGGTTCACCGGCTGCAACCTGTGGTCCGGCCGCGAGCAGGACCGCGCCGATGCGGCCTGCCGGTTCTGCGACACCGATTTCCTCGGCATGGACGGCGAGGGCGGCGGACGCTTCGCCACGCCGGACGCCCTCGCGGACGCCATCGCCGCGACCTGGACCGGCGGGCCGCACCATCGCTACGTGGTGTTCACGGGCGGCGAGCCCCTGCTCCAGCTCGATCCCGCCCTCATCGCGGCGGTGCATGCCCGTGGGTTCGAGATCGCGGTCGAGACCAACGGCACCCTGGCCGCGCCCGAGGGGATCGACTGGATCTGCGTCAGTCCCAAGGCCGGCAATCCCCTGGTGCAGCGCACGGGCCATGAACTCAAGCTCGTCTATCCACAGGCGGAGGCCGCGGCCGATCCCGCGCATTTCGCGGATCTGCCCTTCCGCCACCATTGGCTCCAGCCCATGGACGGGCCGGCGCGCCGCGCCAACACGCAGGCGGCCGTCGCGTACTGTCGGAGCGACGCGCGCTGGCGGCTCTCGCTCCAGACCCACAAGATCATCGGAATCCCCTAGCGAGCCGTGTAGACTGCGACCCATGAAGATCACCCAAGCCTTCACCTTCGAGGCGGCCCACCGCCTTCCGAACGTGCCCGAGACGCATCGCTGCCACCGCATGCACGGGCATTCCTACCGGGTTGAGCTGACGCTCACCGGCGCCGTCGATCCCGACACCGGCTGGGTGGTGGATTTCTTCGACGTGGAGCACGCCTTCGCCCCCGTGCTGCTGCAGCTCGACCATTACTGCCTCAACGACATCGAAGGCTTGGAGAATCCCACGGCCGAGCACATCGCCGCCTGGATCTGGGGCCGCACCAAGGCGGCCCTGCCGGCCCTGTCCTCGGTGAAGGTCTACGAGACGCCGATGTCCTGGGCGGAATACGAAGGCGAGACCCGGTGAGCCACGACGGCGCCCTGGTCCTGTTCTCGGGCGGCCAGGATTCGGCCACCTGCCTCGCCTGGGCGCTCGACCGGTTCCCCCGCGTCGAGACCCTGGGCTTCGACTACGGCCAGCGCCACCGGATCGAACTCGACGGCCGGGCCGCCCTGCGGGACGGCATGACGGCCCTGAACCCGGGCTGGGCGTCCCGCCTCGGCGACGACCACACCCTCGACCTCGCGGCGCTCGGCGCCGTCTCCGACACGGCGCTCACCCGCGACACCGCGATCGCCCTGGCGGCGGACGGCCTGCCCAACACCTTCGTGCCGGGCCGCAATCTGCTGTTCCTCACCTTCGCAGCGGCTTTGGCCTACCGGCGGGGCTTGCGCCACATCGTCGGCGGCATGTGCGAGACGGATTATTCCGGCTACCCCGATTGCCGCGACGACACGATCAAGGCCCTGCAGGTGGCCCTCAACCTCGGCATGGACCGCCGCTTCGTTCTCCACACGCCCCTCATGTGGATCGACAAGGCCGCGACCTGGGCCCTGGCCGAAACCCTCGGCGGCCGACCCCTGGTCGACCTCGTGGTGGAGGAGAGCCACACTTGCTACCTCGGCGAGCGGGGCGCGCGGCATGATTGGGGATACGGGTGCGGGACCTGCCCGGCCTGCGACCTGCGGGCGAAGGGGTATCGGGCGTTCGTCGCGGAGAGGACGGGCTGACACTATTTCAGTCGTCGAATGATTCGCTTGGTATGAATTTTTAAGAAAATACAATTAGAAGATGCTTTAACCAAATAGGCAGGAGAGAGCTTTGGCACTCGGAAGCGCGTCAGAAATCGAACGTCGATTTGAGCAATCCCAAAATGATCTAGTTTTGCAAACATCCGACTTCTCGCTCCAAGGCTTGAAAGAGATGGTTGACAGCGATATTATTGATTTGTCTCCAAAATATCAGAGAAGAGAAAGCTGGGAAGCTGAACGACAATCTGAATTAATTGAGTCTTTTCTTTTGAATGTTCCCGTCCCGCCAATATATCTTGCGGAAGAGGAGTATGGCGTTTACTCTATTATTGATGGAAAGCAAAGAATTTCGGCTGTTTCAGATTACTTGAATAATGCCTTTGCAATTAAAGGCCTGACCGAATTTCCTGAATTAAACGGTGCTCGTTTTCGCGATCTCCCAAAAGCGCTTCAAAGCGCCCTTCGCGTTCGACCTTATTTGAGAGTGATTACTTTATTAAAACAGTCCCACCCTCGATTGAAATATGAAGTTTTCATTCGATTGAATCGAGGAGGTATTCGCTTAAACAATCAGGAGATAAGAAACGTTTCCTTTAGAGGAAACGCAAATGATGCAATCTATACTGCTGGAGAAAACGTCCTTCTAAGATCTGCTTTAAAAATAGACGGACCCAAATCTGCGGCTTTTCAGCAGATGCAGGACGCTGAGTACGTTCTGCGATTCCTTACGCTTCGTCAATCGTGGGAAAATTTTTCTGGAAGTCTTTCGCAATCCATGGACGAGTTCATGATGACACATCGTGACGCTAAGAGTCCGTCCGATAAGTCATGACGCTCGGCCCAGCCTTCGGACGAGGATCATGATGGCGGCGGCGTAGAGGAAGGCCTGAGCTGAGGCGAGGGTCGCTTCCGGNAGAGTCCGTCCGATAAGTCATGACGCTCGGCCCAGCCTTCGGACGAGGATCATGATGGCGGCGGCGTAGAGGAAGGCCTGAGCTGAGGCGAGGGTCGCTTCCGGGTCTTTCCAGAGGCGGCGATTGCGGCTGATCCAGCCGAAGAAGCGCTCGACCACCCAKCGGCGCGGATGCACGGCAAACCCGACCTGATCCTTGGGTTTGCGCACGATGTCGACGGTGATGATCGTGGCCGTGGCCGGCCTGTCACCCGCATAGCCKGCATCGGCGAAGGCTCTGACGATGAACGGGAAAGTGCGACGCGACAGGCATAGCACCGGTCCGGCTCCATCGCGATCCTGGATGCTGGCGGGCTGCGGATCGAGGACGAGGGCGCGTCCGTCCGTATCGACGAGCGCCTGACGCTTGCGGCCTTTGACCTTCTTTCCAGCGTCGTAGCCGCGCGGGCCGCCGCTCTCGGTGGTCTTCACGCTCTGGCTATCGAGCACGGCCGCCGTCGGCGARGCCTCGCGCCCGGCCCGCTCCCGGTCGGCCATAACCAGGGTGTGGTTGATCCGCCCGAACAATCCCTCGTCCCGCCAGCGGCTGAAGTAGCCGAACGTCGTGCTGCGCGGAGGGAGATCCTTTGGGATCAGCCGCCACGCGATCCCGCCGCGCAGCACGTAGAAGATCGCGTTCAGCACMTCTCGCATGGTCCAGACGGGCGGGCGRCCACGCGAGGCAGGCTCTGGCATCATGGGCGCGATCACCGCCCATTCCGTATCCGTCAGGTCGGTTTCGTAGCGCAGGCGCGCACGGCTATGCTGCCGGCGAGTGGTCGGGGTCCACATGGCACGTCCAGATGAGGCTTCAGCACCCTTCTGGAATCACCGCCATCCCGGCCACTCAAC
>NZ_LMMI01000035.1:0-15603 GCF_001422775.1 Methylobacterium sp. Leaf87
TGCTCCGCACCCGTCTTCTGACCTCGCCGCATGTCCAGCTCCTTCGGTCCTGGCTGATCCTCTCAATCAGCCCGGTCCAAAGCCAGCCAGTCACGTCAACCCCGGGGACCTTGCCGTCGGGCACGTCGCATGACGGCGACGGTCGCGTCGCGCCGCCGAGCGCGATCCAGTCCTCCACCGACGTCATGAAGGGCGGGGCCGTGCAGGGTGACGGCGCGCCTTCGCGAACGAACCCGATCCAGCATCTCCCGAAGGACATGCGCTGAGCGGCGGTGGCGCCGGTACCGTGATCCGGCGCGTCCTCCACGTCGTCACACTCTGCGCGGCCGCGGTGCTGTTCGCCTGCACGTTCCTGCCCCTGGTCCCGACCGAGTGGTGGGCCGTCCGGCTACTCGACTTCCCGCGGCTGCATTGGGCCATCGGGCTCATGGTGGTCGGCGTCGGCGTCCTGCTCTTTCCGTCGACGGCACGGTGGCTGACTGGCCTCGTCCTGGCAGCGGTCCTCTTGGCCCTGGCGGTCAATGTCGCGATCCTGTGGCCGTACCGGCCGGACGGGGGTGGCCACGTGGAGGCATGCCCGGTGGACCGCAGCCTTTCCGTTCTGATCGCGAACGTCCAGCTTGGGAACCGCAACGCTCCGGGTTTGCTCGACACCGTCCGAAAGGCCGACCCCGACCTGTTCCTCGCGATGGAGACGGATGCGTGGTGGGACGGAGCGCTCGACCCCCTCCGGGAGTGGATGCCAAACGTCCTGAAGCGGATCACCGGGTCGTACTACGGGATCGAGCTCTACTCACGCCTGCCCCTGAACGACGGCGAGATCCGCCATCTCGCGAAGCGGGAGACGCCGGCCATCGTCACCGGCGTGACCATGCGGACGGGCGAGACCGTCGACTTCATAGGGCTCCACCCGAAGCCTCCGCTCCCGTGGCAGTCGTCCCTCGGCAGGGACGCCGAGCTCTACGCGGCCGCAAGCATCCTCAACGAGCGCGTCGAACCCGGTATCCTGGCGGGCGACCTCAACGCGACGCCATGGGAGATCGCGGTCGGGCGGGTTCGACGGCTCTCGGGCCTCGTCGACCCGCGCCGCGGCTACGGCTACGTCGCAACCTGGAACGCGGGATCGTCCTGGCTGCGCTGGCCACTCGACCAGGTCTTCCACGAGGGGGGATTCGAGACGGTATCCGTCGACCGGCTCGACGCCTTCGGGTCCGACCACTTCCCCTACCTGGTCCGTCTGTGCCGGCGCACCGGCGCATCCGCCGATCCCTTGACGCCTCCTGACGCGGATGACGTCGCCGCGGCCAACGCCACCCTCACCGCCGCCGGGGCATCGGAAAGGGTACGTCTGCCGACGGACCGCTGATACGCCCGCTCCCCGGGGCGATGGCCTGCAACCCTTATTGCGTCGCGGCATCGAACCGCGTTATGGGTCCACATCCAACAGGACCCGGTGAAACCCCGGGTGGCTCTTCCGGCCGCCGATCCGCCGGACCACGCAATCGACGATGACCGTGTCGCGGACCTCCGAGGAGGCCGACCCATCGTCTTGCGCATCCTGCACCGGATCGATGACGCTTCGCGTGCGGGACGACGAAAGTCTCCCACCCATCATGAACCTTGCACACCTCCGGAGCGAATGGGCTCCGAACGTCACGCGCGAACTCCTGGCCGGCACGGTCGTCGCGCTGGCGCTGATCCCCGAGGCTATCGCCTTCTCGATCATCGCCGGCGTCGACCCGAAGGTCGGCCTCTACGCCTCCTTCTGCATCGCCGTGGTCACCGCCTTCGCCGGCGGCCGCCCGGCCATGATCTCCGCCGCCACCGGTGCCATGGCGCTGCTCATGGTCGGCCTCGTGAAGGACCACGGCGTCGGCTACCTCTTCGCCGCCACCATCCTCACCGGTCTGCTCCAGATCGTCGCCGGGGCGCTTCGCCTGGGCAACCTGATGCGGTTCGTCTCGCGCTCGGTGGTCACCGGGTTCGTCAACGCGCTGGCGATCCTGATCTTCCTGGCACAGATGCCGGAGCTCCTCGGTCAGGGCGCCACGGTCTACGTCATGACCGCCGTCGGCCTGGGCATCGTCTACGGCCTGCCGTACCTGACCAAGGCGGTACCCTCGCCACTGGTCACCATCGTCCTGCTCACGGCGGTCTCGATGTACCTCGGCCTCGGCATCCACACGGTCGGCGACATGGGCGCGCTCCCGAGTGATCTGCCCTGGGTGGCCCTGCCGCAGGTGCCGTTCACCCTCGACACCCTGCGGATCATCCTGCCGGTCTCGCTGACCCTGACCATGGTCGGGCTGCTGGAGAGCCTGATGACGGCGGCCATCGTCGACGAGATGACCGACACGACGTCGAACAAGAACCGCGAATGCGCCGGCCAGGGCGTCGCCAACATCGCTTCGGGGTTCCTGGGTGGCATGGCCGGCTGCGCCATGATCGGGCAGTCGGTCATCAATGTCTCTTCGGGTGGACGCGGACGACTTTCGACCCTGTGGGCCGGCGCCTTCCTGCTGTTCCTGATTGTGGCGCTCGGCCGCTACGTTGCGCAGATCCCGATGGCGGCACTGGTCGCGGTGATGATCATGGTGGCCATCAACACCTTCCAGTGGAAGTCGCTCGGGACCCTGGTTACCCACCCGAAGGCGTCGAGCTTCGTGATGCTTGGTACCGTGGCGGTGGTGGTCGCGACCCACGACCTCGCCAAGGGCGTGCTGTTCGGCGTCATCCTGAGCGGGCTGTTCTTCGCCCAAAAGGTCACCAAGTTCTTCGCCGTGCGCTCGTCCCGTGGCGAGGGCGACGTGCGGACCTACCAGGTAACCGGGCAGATCTTCTTCGCGACGGCGGAAGCCTTCCACGCCGCCTTCGACTTCCGCGAGGAGGCGCTCAAGGGCGTCGTGATCG
This sequence comes from Methylobacterium sp. Leaf87, assembly GCF_001422775.1. Lineage (NCBI taxonomy): Bacteria > Pseudomonadati > Pseudomonadota > Alphaproteobacteria > Hyphomicrobiales > Methylobacteriaceae > Methylobacterium > Methylobacterium sp. Leaf87. Next base: position 2,911 of record NZ_LMMI01000035.1, read on the forward strand.
ACCTACAGGCGGCGCACTTCTGGGACATCTCGGCCATCAACGCCCTCGACCGGGTGGTTCTGAAGTTCCGCCACCACGGCATTGGAGTCGACCTCGTTGGCATGAACGAGGCGACCGCGACGATGGTCGAGCGCGTCGGCACGCACGACAAGCCCGGGGCGACCTTCGCCGTCGGAGGGCACTGACGGCGCCCCGGCATGGGCCTGGGGGCGATCCGGCGGCCCCTCCTCTTTCTCCACCGTCCAGGTCGAGGGAACAGACGTCCGGTGCTTCGACTCGCCACCCATGCAATCGAAGCCGGAATTGGCAACCGAAGGAAGGTTTGCCGGTTGAGACGCCATGGTGATGAAGCGTGCCCCCGAAGCATCCGTCATTCTCGTGGTCGAGGACGACGACCTCGTTCGGATGAACGCCGTCGAGATGCTGGAGGATGCCGGCTTCGCAGTCGTCGAGGCACGCCATGCCGACGAGGCATGGGACCTTCTTCACAGGCGGTCGGACATCGGTGTGGTTTTCACCGACGTCGACATGCCGGGCTCGATGTGCGGCGTAACCCTGGCCGAGCGTGTCTGCGAGAACTGGCCTGACATCCGGCTGGTCCTCACATCTGGGCGCCACCGGTTTTCCGCAGGCGAGGTGCCCGACCACGGCCTGTTCGTATCCAAGCCCTACCAAGCGTCTCAGGTCATCGACGCGATCCACCGCGCGGAGTGACATCTTCGAGTGGGGCCTTCAGTCCCTCGTGATCTCCGGCAGCGGTGCCTCGGCCGTGAACACGACGCCGCGCGGCCTGTACTCGATCTCGGCCGTCCCGCCGATCTCCTGAGCGAGCGCCCGCTCGATCATGCGGGAGCCGAAACCGGTTCGGGTCGGCCGGGAAACATGGGGCCCGCCCACCTCCTGCCACTGGAACCAGAGCCGGTCGGAACCGGACCTGTCCGCAACGTCCCAGCTCACGATCACACGTCCGTCGTCCAGCGAAAGGGACCCGTACTTGACGGAGTTCGTCGCGAGTTCGTGGATGGCGAGGGCGAAGGCCAGGGCGACGCGAGGTGCAAGTCGCAGTATCGGACCGCCGATCTTGAAGCGATGGTCCTGCTCCACGCCGAACGGGTGCAGCGCCGCGATGACCACCTCCGTCAGGGTCGCCCAGTCGCCGCTGCCCCGTGCCAGCATCTCCGTCGCGGCCGACAGGGAGCGCAGCCGCGACTCCATCGCGACCTGCGCCTCCTCCAGGGAGGCCGCGCCGCGCAGAGTCTGTCGAGAGATGGATTGGACGGTCGCCAAAGTGTTCTGGATGCGGTGGTTGAGTTCGCCCGCCAGGAGATCCCGGTGCTCCTCCGCCCGCTTGCGGTCGGTGATGTCCAGACTGATCCCGGCGATGCTCAGGGGCGTGCCGTCCGCACGGTACGACGCCTGCCCGCGGAACTGCAGCCAGCGGGTCTCGCCTTGCTGAGTGATGACCCGGATCTCGACGTCGTAGTCCGAGTGGCCCGCGATGGCGGCGTCACGGGCCGCGAGCTTCCTGGGAAGGTCCTCCGGATGGATGGCCGCCAGCATTTCCTCGTAGGTCAGGGGGTCGTTCGCCGACCGCCCAAAATTTTCCTTGAACCCGTCCGACGAGACGAGACGCATGACGCCGAGGTCGAGCGTCCAGGCCCCGAGGCGCCCGGCCTTCAGGGTGAACCGAAGGCGCTCCTCACTCTGAATGAGTTCGAGGGACCGGCGCGCGGACTCCGCCTCCAAGGCATCTCGGTCCTTCTGAAGGAAGACGAGACGCTCTTTTTCCAGGGTCACGTCGTATTGCGAGGCGAAGTAATAGGTGAGCTCTCCGTCCTGCGCGAAGACCGGCGAGACGAGGAGGCGGTTCCAGAACGCGGTACCGTCCTTGCGACGGTTCTTAAGATCGATCTCGATGGTGACGCGCCGCTCGATGGCATCCCGGATGCGGGCAACGTCCTCCGGGTCCGTCTCGGGACCCTGGAGGAAACGACAGTTGCGTCCGATGATCTCCCCGCGGGCGTAGCCAGTCAGCTTCACGAACGCTTCGTTCACGTACACGATGGGATTGTCGGGCAGCCGCGGGTCGGTGATCACCATCGGCATGCGTGTCGCGCGAACGGCGGCCGCAAATGGATCTGAGCCAGCGACGGTGCTGGTGATCTCGGCGTCGATCCGCGCGCCGTCGGCATGGTCGTTCAAGGTGGAAAAATCCTGTTGATCGGAATCGTTCTACAGAGCGGATCCGGCCATGCCAGAGGTGTGGGTGTCACACCGTTGAGCGGCCGTCCTCGGATGGAAGAACCTTTGACGTGTCGACGTCCCGGTCCTCGAATGGCCCGCCTTCCACGACCTCGAACAGGACCAGGCTTTCGTTATCCGGTTGCAGGACAAGGGTGAGATCCTTCCTCGGTCGCCACCTGGCTGCGCCTTGTCCTAGGCCTTTCTCATCCGCGCGACCGTCATGCAGACGCCGGTGTGTCGCCCTCGCCCCGCGCGAGGTAGCGGACCATGAGCTCGCCCGTGGCCCGGGCTGCGTAAGCGGCCCCGGCCTCGTCGGCATGCGGTGGGACGAGCTCCGTAACAGGCCGTCCGTCCAGGATCGCCGCAAGTTCGGATCGTGCCATGCCGGACTCGATGGCCTCCCGAATGGCTTGCGCCGCGTATTCCTCCGGCGCCACGTTCAGACGCGTATTCCCGGGTCCGTCGGCGCCCCCGGCAGGTTCTCGGGGCCGATACCAGGTTCGACGGGCTCCTCGATAGGTGGCTCGTCATAGGGCGCGGATGGCTCGTCCGGCCCAAGTGGTCGCTCGCCCGGGAACGGTCTCGGCGGCAACTCCGACGGGATTTCACCATCGGGAATGAGATCGGTCACGCCAGGGTCGGCCATCTTAAGATCCTCCATAGCCATTCGTATGGATGGCCTACGGGCCGGGCGTGCGCCCGGAGCGGCACGACACCCGGCCCTGCGGCCATGCCGGACCTGATCGGGGGACTCAGAAGGTCCGTCATAACTTCGGGATGAAGTAGACGTCCGCATGCGTACGCCCTGCAACGACCAGGAGATATGCTCACCCGGCAAACGCTCAATGATGCAGATGCATCATTTTGGCGGGAGACGACTTGGTAAAACGTGGCGAGTAGCCAACGTTCCGAAGCCCTGCCCAGGCATCCTTCGACAAGAACTCCGACGACATGTTCGCCGGCAAGGCACATCCGGCGAGTTCCACGAAGACGCCTGCTTAGCGGAGCGCGATGACTTTCAGGATGCGAGACGCGGGTTAGGCCCTCGTTCCCACAGGTTGCCATCTATGGCGATCTGGATTTTGGCCTCCATCTGTGCGGGATCGAGCGGCCTGGGAACCGCTTCGCGGTGGTCGGCAGATGCGTCCGCCTTCATGAAAGACCCAAAGCCGTCGCGAGGCGTTCGCGCGCCCTATTCACACGACTCTTCACGGTGCCGACCCGGCAGCCCAGGATGGCGGCGGCGTCCTCGTGCCGGAGCCCATCAACCGTCACCAAAAGCAAGGTCTCGCGCTGCTCGTCGGGTAGGGCATCCAGAGCGGACTGCAACTCGGTCAGGGCGATACGGTGCTCCTGGTCGGGAGCCGACGACAACCTGCCCGCGATGGCTCCGTCGACATCCTCGACCTCGCGTCGCAGTCGCTTGCACTGGTTCAGGTGGGTGTTGCGCAGGATCGTGAACAGCCACGCGACGAGGTTGGTGCCGTCCCTGAACTGGGACCGGTGCTCCCACGCCCGCATCAGGGTCGCCTGCACCATGTCGTCGGCCTCCGCCTCCGAGCCGGTACGAAGCCGCGCGAACCGGCGCAGGCGCGGCACCAGGGCGATGAGTTCGTCGCCGAACGCCTTCGTGACCTGTCGCTCCGCCTCCGCGTCGAGCAGTGCGGCCCGGAGCCGGAGCAGTACCCGGCCGAGCCGCGTGTCAGGGTCGACATCGACCGTTTTCGGGATGAGCCCGTTTAAGTGCTGTCCGAGCAGATCCTGGACATGGCGGGGCAATCCCTCTCCAGGCGAAGGTTCGTCAGAGATTATGCTTAAGTACATGTGAGAAGATTCAACCTTCGCCCGGGAAACGTCCGATTCTGTCCGCCCCTCTACGGTAGAAGATGCATGGTCGTTTCTGGCTGATCGTTCACGATCCCGTCAATGATCCAGATATACCAACCAATCGCTCGCAGGTGCCGGAACCGTCCTCCCCGACCGGCTGTTACGGCCTCGCTTGATCCAAGCAGCGGGAGGGTGGTCGAAGGTGACGGTTGGCGTCGACAGGCATGAGCTCCGGCAGATCATCGCCGGCCTCAGCGAGGGCGTGATCTTGGTCGAGCCCGACCAGACCATCGCCTACGCCAACGAGGCTGCGCTCGCGATGCACGGGGCGGAGAGCGTCGGCGAACTCGGCGAAACCGTAGACGCCTACCGCGAGCGCTTCGCCCTGCGCTACCGGAATAACCATGCGCCGAACCAGTACCCGATGGAGCGCGTCGTCTCCGGCGAGCGATTCCACGACGTCATCGTAGACGTGAAGCGCACCGACCGGCCCGACGTCGACTTCGTCCATTCCCTGCGCAGCCTTGTCGCCACCGACCGGGAGGGCAATCCGAGCTGCCTCGCCCTCATTCTCAAGGATGTGTCGGAGCAGTTCGAGGCCGAGGAGCGGTTCGAGACCACCTTCAACGCCAACCCGGCCCCGGCCGTTATCTGCCGGCTCTCGGACCTGCGCCACGTGAAGGTGAACCTCGGCTTCCTGGAGATGACCGGGTACACCCGGGACGCCGTGATCGGCCGCAGCGTCTACGAGGTGGATGTGCTGGCCGGCGCCCGTAGCCGCGACCTCGCGATCTCCCGCCTGAACAGCGGCGGCACCATCCCGCAGATGGAAGCCTGCCTCGACCTGCCCGATGGCGGCACCCGCTACGTCATCGTCGCCGGCCAGCCGATGGAGCTCGGCGACGAGCCGTGCATGCTGTTCACCTTCGCCGACCTGGACCTTCGACGGAAGGCTGAGACGGCCTTGCGCCAGAGCGAGGAGCGCTTCGCGAAGGCGTTCAGCATGACCCCGGTGCCGACCCTGTTGGCACGCGCGGACGGCTTCACCATCACGGGTGCGAACGAGGCTTTCACCCGTGTGTTCGGCTATGGCGCTGACAAGGTCGCCGGGCGCTCGCCAGCGGATCTCGGACTCTGGGTGCACGATGCGGCCCGGATCAAGTTCGAGTCGGCGGTGGCCCGCACCGGTTTCGTGCTCGGCCTGGAGGTCTGCCTCAAGCACGAGGACGGCACCAACTTCGATTGCCTGGCCTCGGCCGAGCGGGTGGAGATCGGCTCGGAGACTTACGCCTTGATGGTCCTGCAGGACATCACCGAGCGGAAGCGCACGGAACGGGAGATGTTCGAAGCCGTGGAGGCGGTTATGGCCGACACCTCCTGGTTCAGCCGCGGCCTCATCGAAAAGCTTGCCAACCTGCGCCGGCCGGGTGCCGACCACAAGGACGGTATCGTCCCGAACGTCTCGGTGCGCGAACGCCAAATCCTTGATCTTATCTGCCAGGGCCTCGGCGACGAGGCCATCGCCGGGCGGCTCAACCTGTCCAAGAACACGGTGCGCAACCACTCCGCGTCGCTCTACCGGAAGCTGGGCGTCCACAAGCGTTCCGAGGCCATCGTCTGGGGCCGGGACAACGGATTTCCGTTAACCGAACCGAGTAAATAAATTCATTCGATTGGTACATTTGCATCATTGCTCGTCGGGAACGACGAGCCATTTTATAGATGTGTCAATCGCCCAGATTTTGGAGCAATCCGTGAACGCGCAGAAGACGACCGACGCGTCTGACAAGGTCAAAGGCTCCATCACGGAAGCCATCGGAAAGCTGGTCGGCGATTCCAAAGTCGAGGCCGAGGGCAAGTCTCAGAAAAAATTACCGAAGTCCGACGCGAAACCGAAGACCACCTCTAAGCCGTAGCTTCGGTCAGGCCTCGCACCCACGAACACCATCCCCGAAGAACACAGGAACAACACCATGGTTGATACGGATCGCATCACCGGCGCTGCCAAGGAACTCGGCGGCAAGGTGCAGGGCGCGGTGGGCGACCTCACCGGCTCGAAGCGGGACTCGGTCGAGGGCCGCGCCCGCGAGGCGCAGGGCACCGCCGAGAACCTCTACGGCCAGGCCAAGGACACGGTCCGCGACGCCGCCGAGCACGTCGCCGACACCGCCCGGGACATCGGCGGCAAGGTTCGCGATACCGTCGGCGGCCTGATCGGAGCCGACGACATCGAGGATCGCGCCCGCCGCGCCCAGGGTGCCGCCGGCGACACCTACGAGCGCGGTGAGCGTTACGTCCGCAGCGCCGGTCGCGATGCCTACGACCGGGCCGAGGACGCCTACGAGAACGGCGGCCGGTACCTGCGTGAGGGTGGCCGCGAGGCCACCAGCCAGATCGCGGAGCACCCCATCGCCGCTCTGATCGTGGCCGGCCTCCTCGGCTACGGCCTCGGCCTGCTCATCCACCGCCGCGACTGATCCGTAGGCCCATGATCTTGGTCCGACCGCGACGGGACTGCGCGGTCGGACCCTGATGTTCCACCCCACCGACCAACCTCTCGAACGACCGAACGACTCGGACGACCGACCACCCGGAGTACCTGTAACGTGTCCACTTCCCCCATCCTCGCCACCCCTGGCGCCTCGGCCGATACCCGCACCGTTCTGCTGAACCAAGTTTCCTGGGGCGCGATCTTCGCAGGCGTCGTCACCGCCCTGGTGACCCAGGTCATCCTGAACATGGTCGGCGTCGGCGTCGGCCTGTCCAGCGTCGGCCCGGTGGCCGCCGACAACCCGGCCGCCTCGACCCTTTCGCTGAGCGCCGGCATTTGGTTCGTGGGCTCGGGCATCGTCGCGGCGCTTGCCGGCGGCTTCATCGCCGGGCGCCTCTCGGGCAAGCCCATCAACGGCGCCGCCGGCCTGCACGGCTTGGTCTCCTGGGCGGTCACCACCCTGGTGGTGCTGTACCTGCTCACCTCCGCGGCCGGTGGTCTCATCGGCGGCGCGTTCTCGGGCGTGACAAGCACGCTCGGCGGCGCAGGCTCGCTGGTTGGCGGCACCGTGCAGACGGCGGCCCAGGCTGCCGCGCCGTCGCTGTCGAAGATCTCGAACCCCTTCGACGGCATCGAGCAGTCGGTCCGCAACCAGGCCGCCGGCCAGGACCCGCAGGCCGCCAAGGACGCAGCCGTCGCCGCGATCCGCGCCCTGTTCACCGGTGACCCGGCCCAGAAGGCCCAGGCCGAGAACCGCGCCGCCGACGCCCTCGCCAAGGCCCAGGGCATCCCGGTCGACCAGGCCAAGGCCCAGATCCAGGACTACAAGAAGCAGTACGACGAGACCATCGCCACCGCCAAGGTGAAGGCCGAGCAGGCGGCCGTCGCCGCCAAGTCGGCGGCCACCCAGGGTGCCTTCTACGGCGCGCTCGCGCTGATCCTCGGAGCGCTCGCCGGCTTCTTCGGTGGCCGCCTCGGCGCTCCGAAGCTCCACACCCTGGCCGACGCCTACGACGCCCGTCGCGTCTGAGCCGATCCCCGGCCGGTCAACGCGACTGGCCGGGGATCCTTCTCGGACATTCCGTCACCCGGACCGAAAGAATCAGTCCATGAGCAGCACCACCGATAAGCTGAAAGGCCTCGCCAACGAGGCTGCCGGCAACGTCAAGCAGGCCGCCGGCAAGGTCACCGGCAACGACAAGCTCGTCGTCGAGGGCAAGGCGCAGGAACTCAAGGGTGAGGCCCAGCGCACCGTCGGCGAGGCCAAGGACGGCGTCGCCTCCGTGGTCGACAAGGTCACCGGCAAGCACTGATCTCGTACGGGCGGCGAGTGACCCGACTGGGTCCCGTCGCCCCGTCATTCGAACCCAGGAGTATCCCATGAACGGTGACCAGTTCCGCGGCGCGTCCCGCCACCTCAAGGGTCGCGCCCAGACCGCCGTCGGCGGCCTCACCGGCGATCCGGCTCGCCAGGTGCGCGGCGCCGTCAACCAGGTGGCCGGAGGGGCTCAGTACGCCTACGGCCGCGCCCGCAACCGCGCCGAGGATCTCCTGGACGACGGGCGCGACATCGCCCACGAGGTCCGGGATCGCGCCGGCAACCTGATCGAGGACGGGCGTCATCTCGTCGACGAGGCGCGCGACCGTGCGGGGAACCTGATCTCGGACGGTCGCGACTTCGCTCGTCATGCCCGTAAGCGCGGTACGACCTACGGCCGTCAGGCCGTGCGCTACGCCGACGACAACCGCACCTCTGCCCTGCTCGGCCTCGCCGCCATCGCCTTCGCGGTGGGCTGGCTGTCCCGCTCCAAGCGCTGACCCATCACACCGGAGATCACACCATGATCCGCAAGCTCCTCACAGCCTTCCTGCTCCCGAAGGTCATCGCATACGTCAGCCGCCGATTTTCCGGTCGCTCCGGCACCCCGCCGAACCGCCGGGGCTACTGACCTTCCCCCGCCCGAAACCGATTCAGGAAACCCATCCACGATGAAGCTGACCCTCGCCCTCGCCGCCACCGTTGCAGCCACCCTGGTTGGATTGCCGGCCCATGCCGCACCGGCCTCCACAGCGCCTATCGAAGCACTCGTTCGCGGCGATCTGCCGACCGACTACGTCCAGTACCGCCGCTTCGGTCATCGTCATGGTTGGCGCGGTGGACGAGGCTACGGGCGGGGCTACGGCTACCGTCGGGGCTACGGCTATCGCCGCGGTCCCGGCGTCGGTGCCGCGGTGGGCGCTGGCGTCGCCGGCTTGGCGGCCGGGGCCATCATCGGAGGTGCGATCGCCAACTCTCAGGCACAGGCAGCGCCTGTAGTCGTGCAGGGCGGCCCCGGCCCCGAGGCCGTCGCGGCCTGCGCACGCCGCTTCCGGTCCTACGACGCGTCGAGCGGGACGTATCTCGGCAACGACGGCGACCGCCACTCTTGCCCGTAACCGGATCGCCCAGCCGAGCCGAGGCCCGGACCCCATGACCGTTCCGGGCCTCGGCCTGCGCCGCGAGTTCGTGTTCCTCGCCCTCGCGGTGCTGCTCGGGCTCGGAGCGGCGGCGGCCTACTGGGTGTCCCGCGCCACGGTGCTGACCATCGCCGTGGCGCCCAGCGACGGCACCGAGCCGGCCGTGATCCAGGCCTACGCCGACGCCTTGGCCAAGCGGCACAAGGAAATCCGACTCAAGATCTTGCCGTTCGACGACGTTCGCGACAGCGCGGCGGCGCTTCAGGACGGCCGGGCGGACCTTGCCGTCGTGCGTCCGGACGTCGACCTTCCCGACAACGGCCTGACACTCGCGATCCTGCGCGATCAGGCAATGATCATCGCGTCCCCCGAGGCGTCCGGACTGACCAGCTTCCCGGACCTCGACCGCAAGCGCCTGGCCATCCTCGCCCACCGTGACGCAGACCAGGAACTGATCAAGGCGATGGTCGAGCATTACGGTCTGACGCTGCTCGACCAGGATCCCGAAGGGCCGTTGCCACCCCGTCACGTCGCCCTTGTCGAGATGCCTGAGGCCGACCTGGCGGCGGCGTTCGCGAAGAAGCGCGTGGACGCCGTCATCTCCGTGATCTCACCGACGGCGCAGGCCGCCCAACGCATCATCGGCATCGTGCAGGGTGCGAGCAAGAACCGGAAGGTGGCCTTCGTGACGGTCGCGAACGCCGACGCCATCGTCGCCCGGCTGCCGCGGCTCCAGGCGGTCACCATGCCGGCCGAGACCTTCGGCGGTAGCCCGAAGGTGCCGGCCGAGGACGTGGCCACCGTCGGCGCCTCCTACCGGCTGATGGCGCGGGCGAACCTGTCCCGCCCGGTGGCGGCCGACGTGACCCAGCACCTGTTCGAGTTGCGCAGCGGCATGGCGAACGTCACTCCGGCGGCCGACTACATGCAGGCGCCGAGCTACGACAGCACCGCGGCCGCCACGAGTGCGCGGCTTCCGATCCATCCCGGTGCCGTCGACTATTTCGAACGCGAGCAGCAGGGCTTCGTCGAGCGCTACGAGACCTGGATCTACCTCGTCGCTTTCCTCGGAGGCGGCATCGGCTCCGCGGTCGCGTGGGTGGGACAGCGCCTGTCGCGCATCCGGCGCGAACGCATTGAGGAGGCCACCGACCGGCTGCTGGAGATCCGTCGCGAGGCACAGGACGGCGCGGATGCTGAGCGCCTCGAAGCGCTCGCCCGCGAGATCGACGACCTTGCAGGCGACATCGCCAAGCACGCCCTCGAACGCCCGACCGAGGCCAGGACCATGTCGGCGGCGGCCATCGCCATCGACGCGGCCCGCTCCACGGTCAAGCGAACCATCGTCGCCGGGCAACCTTCGGGCGAAGAGCCCGACCTTGCCGGGCGCATGACATCGACGGGAGTCGCCACGTCCGACGCGGCGGGCTGACCGCGAGACCCCGGATGGCCCCATCCGGCACCACGTTCAACACGGGAAAGGAAATACGATGAGCAAGGGCTACCCCTCGATGACCGCGCTGCTGGGCCTTCTGGCCGTGGCCGGCTACCAGAACCGCGACAAGCTCGCCGAGCTCCTGAAGGGCAACGACACCCCGTCGACCCCCTCGTTGAGCCCGAACCACGGTACGGTCCCGCCGATCCCGAGCACGACGTCGAATACCAACGCCACGGGCGGCATCGGCAATCTCGGCAGCTTGCTGGGTGGCCTCGGCACCGCCGGCGTCGGCGGCCTGATCGCCAGCGGCCTGAGCGAGCTCGTCGACCACTTCACCAAGGGCGGCCACGGCGAGACGGCGAACTCCTGGGTCAACCAGGGCGCCAACCGCGACATCCCCGAGGCGGACCTGGAACGCGCCATCGGCTCGGACACCCTCGACCACCTCACCCAGCAGACCGGCCTGAGCCGCGGCGCGCTTCTGTCGCGTCTCTCGCGCGAGTTGCCTTCCGCCATCGACCGCTATGCCACCGACGGCCGCGCGCCAGCCTGACGCCATGACACGGCCGGTGCCCCAGGGCGCCGGCTAAATACGACGCCGGGCGACGCCGCGCCGGGGTTCGATCCACCGCCTTCCCCCGACATTGCGAGACCCCAATGGCCATCGACTACCGTTCCGAACTCCGACGCCCCTTACCCTTCAGCCTCGCGGTCGTGGCCGCGGTCCTGCTGGTCTGGCTCATCGTCGCCTCCATCGCGGGCGCACGTCAGCGCAGCGCCCGCGACCACCGCATCAAGGACCTGCAAACCCAGCAGACGGCGCTCCGCACCGACCTGGACCGGCAGGTCTCCACCGCCGGCACCCTGACCGCCCTCCAGGCCAAGATCGCCACCGCCCAGCAGCAGGACCAGCAGGCAAGCAAGGCCGCCGAGGAGGCGAAGTCCCGCGCCGCAGCCTTGACCAAGGAGCAGCAGGCGGCCGAGGCCAAGGCGACCGAGGCGAAGAAGGCGGCCGAGGCCGAGACCCAGAAGCTCACCGACCTGCAGTCCCAGGTCTCTCAGGCCGAGGGGAAGCTGGCCCCGCTGCGTGAGGCCATCACCACTGCGGAGAAGGCCGCCGTCGACCGGACCCAGGATCTTGCCGAGGTCGGACGCCGACTTGAGGATGCCCGGGTGCAGGAGGCCAAGCTCCGCGCCGATCTCGCGACCATGACCCAGGAGGCGACGGCCAAGAGCGCCGATCTCGCCAAGGCCGAGGAGCGCCAGCAGAACGCCCGTGAGGCCGCCGCCGCAGCCCAGAAGGAACTGGCCGACGCCCGGACCGCGACCGATCAGGTCACGAAGCAGCGTACGGACACGGATCAGGCGGTCGCCGCCCTGACCGCCGGGAAGGACAAGCTCACCTCCGAGATCGAACAGGCCAACCGCGATGCCCAGCAGGCCCGCGACGCCCTGGCGAACGTCCGCAAGGAGCTCGCCGAGGCCCAGGCTCAGCGCGACCGCGTCGTATCCGAGCGTGGTCAGGCTGAGCAGGCGCTGCAGAAGCTCTCCGCCGACCGCGATGCTGGCACAGCCGCCCTCGACGCCCTGCGCAAGCGCCAGACCGACGCGCAAGGAGAGTTGGCCACGCTGACCGAGACCCTGGCAACCCGCAACAAGGAAGCGTCGGCCCTCGACGAGCGGTTGGCCTCGGCGCGGCAGGATTTGAGCACCGCCCAGGCGAAGCTCGCAGAGGTCCGTCAGCAGCTCGCCAACCCGCCCGCCGCCGCGCCGAGCCAGCCGGCTCGCTGAGACGACGGCGACCCACGTGGGCAGCTGCCCGTGTGGGTCGCCCATCCCGGCCCCTCCGCACGCAAAGATCGCACGATGAACATCCGTATTCTCGCCCTGACGACACTAGCCCTCGCCTGGCCCTTGACCGCCTCTCAGCCATCCACGGCACAGGAGGGTCCCGAGATGGAGGCCATGCGGGCGAATTGCGGCGGCGACTACCTTCGCCTGTGCGCCGGGATGAAGCCGGGCGGGCCGGAGGTGAAGGCATGCTTCAAGCGCAATCGCCAGAATCTTTCGCCGGGATGCTCCGGGGCCATTGCCGCCTACGAGCGGTCCCGTGCCGGATCGTCCAGCGAGGCCGACGACTAGGGCCTGTCGTCGCCTGAACAGATTGGCTGGGCTTGCGTTTTCGTCTCTCTGATGGAGGAGGGACGATGCTGAGCGACGCGCAATGGGCTGATCT
>NZ_LMMI01000036.1:0-11733 GCF_001422775.1 Methylobacterium sp. Leaf87
ACGATCTGCTGCCGTGGAACTGGACCCAGCCTCAGCGCCGGCAGATCGCCGCCTGACACCCCGCCGGGACCACGAACGCGGCCTTCACCGAAGGCGTACGCTACCACCGACCGTGCGACACGCTGATGACGGGCACGATCCTCGGTGGTCGGGTCACCGAGGCCACGGCGAACGAGTCCGGGCGTCACGCGCCGATGACCTCGATGATCATCGCCTCGCGCCGCGCCCGGCCGTACTCATCCAGGACCTCGATGTCCGCGCGGTGCGTCCCCGGCCCGAGGTCCGAAGGCAACCGGGCGACCCAGATGTGCGATGATGGGATCGCTGACACCCAGGGCTTCTTGGTATCCGCATTGCGCGCGTAGACCTGCGTCACGAACGGATCGGGCTGACGCGTTCTCACCATTGGGATCGCCGCACGTCCGCCGCCGAGCCGCAGGATGACCTGTGTCCGGGGACCGCCGTCGAACACGTTGACCACGAGGTCGGTCGATCCCACGGCCTCCATGGGGATCGGCGAGCCCAGCAGGCGCTCGATTGTGTAGGTGCGGGCGACTTCCGGAGTGGGTGTATTGAACTGGCTGTCCAGGGTGATCCGCATCGCCCGGTCTGGTTCGGCGGCAGCGACGAAACGGGTCGTATAGCCGGCGTCGTCGATGGACAGGACGTGGTGGCCGTTGGGCGTGCCATCCCGGCTGTCGGCGCAGGCGATACCGCGGCGGTCGTAGGGGCCGCTCCACCACGATCCCGAGACGGCCGTCAGGACGTGGTGATGGTGCGCGCCGTCGCCACCGAGGTAATGATGCTCGGTCGTGTGGGTATGGCCGGCCACGCTGAGGCTCGGCCGCCCGGCGAGCAGAGCCAGAAGGACGTCGCGGTCGATAGTGTTCCGGCTCCAATCCTCGGACCCCGTGTCGGTCACGAGCGGGATGTGCATGCCCACCACGACAAGGCGGTCCCGCGGCCAATCGCGCAGAATGTTCTCGACGAAAGTCAACTGACGTTTTCCGAAGCGGCCCTCGTAGCGGCCGCCGCGGGCTCCGGGCGCCGCGGTGCCGATACCAAGGTAGCGGACGTTGTCGAGCATCAGGAATAGCGTCTGGCCGTGCTCGAAGGCATAGTACGGCGCACCGTAAACCCGCTTGAACGTCTCGCGGCTGAGATTCGCGTCTGGCGCCTCGAAGTTGAGGTCGTGGTTGCCGCCCACGTGCCACCACGGGATACCAACGCGGCCGACCAGGCGATTATAGCGCGGGTAGAGCGACAGGTCGTCCGAGACGATGTCGCCCATCGTCATGCCGAAGGCGGCGGAGGTGCCGAGCACGCCCGTCAGGGCGGCATCACGCACGAAGGCGAGTTCGGCCTCGCTCGCGGGCTGGGGGTCGGTGAACAGGAGGACGTCGAACGCCGCGGGCTCGTCGGCCCGCTGCAACGGGAAGTCGAGGGAGTCCGGAAGCGGTCCGGTGGGGGCAAGGCCGGGGTAGCGCAGGCCGAGTTCGGCGGGTGTGCCGCCGGGCCGGTGGATGTGGGAGACGCGCGGAAGGTTGTTCGCGTCGAGCGGAACGCGATACCCGGACGGCTTGACGACGAACACGGCGTCGCCGTCCGAGACGGCGAGGCTGTAGCGTCCGACGGCATCGGTGCGAACCACGTCCCGTCCGTTCGAGACGGCGACCCCCGGCAACCCCGGGTCGCCGGCCTGCCGGCGCCCCGCCCCGGAGCGGTCCTCGAACACGACGCCCGTGGCGACGACGGCGCCGTCCGGCCGGTTGGGCTCCGTGCTCCGTGCGAGCGCCGGTGCGGCGAGCGTCGCGGCCATGGCCCCGAGGCCTGACACGGCCGCACGTCGGGTCAAGGGGGCCACCGTGTCGTCGATGCCATCGTTCATGCCGTGCTCCATCCTTGAGGTGGCATGGATACGGCTGCTGACGATCGTGTGACAGGATATAACCGACATCCATCGGCGGCGGGACCTTGCGCCCGATGGCGCACAGGCGGGTTTCGGGATAGGTCCCGCCGCGCCGGAAGTTCTGGGGCATCGGCTTCCCGGAGCAGGCTGGCGGGGTGAGATGCGTTTCGAGATCGAGCGGAAGTTCCTGGTCGCTCATGAGGGCTGGCGCGAGGGCGTCGTCGGCCAGCGCCACCTGAGGGACGGTCTGGTCGGGCACTTCGCTGGCGGGAAGGTCCGGGTTCGGATCGCCGAGGGACGCGGCTGGCTGACGGTCAAGGGCAAGCGCAAGGGCCTCGCCCGGGCGGAATTCGAGTACGAGATCCCGGTGGCCGATGCCGAAGCCATGCTGACCGAGGTCTGCGAGCCGTGCCTCATCGAGAAGACACGCCACTGCGTCCCCCATGCCGGATCGAACTGGGAAGTGGACGTCTATGGTGGCGCCCTCTCGGGCATGGTGCTGGCGGAGATCGAGTTGCTGGACGAGGCGCAGGCGGTGGAACGACCTGACTGGCTCGGGACCGAGGTGACCCACGATCCTCGCTTCCGTCAGTCCACGATGCTGCGTCTGTCCCGGGAAGCGGGACGCAACATCACCCTCGCCGAGGTCCTTGCGGCACGGTTCTGAAAGGTCCCGGAGGCGGCACGAACCGCGCAGCTCCCCGTATCCCCCTCAAGCCTGCCGCTACCTCCCATTCGCCAGATGCGGAATATCCGACGGCCGGGCGGCTGGGTGCGGCCGCGCCCGGGCTCGAACGCGTCGACGCCTTGCCGTTCGCCGACCACGGGACATGTGTCCAGGTCACGACGTCGAGCGGTGATGCGGAGCGGGCATTAACAGGGCGAGCCGACCCGTAGGGCGCGACCATGGAGCAAGCCTGCGACCTGGATAGCACCTGCCTTGTCGGGACGGCGCTCGATGATGACGATCTGCTCAGCATAACAAGAGGCATGGGAGGCATTGGACGCGGGATAATGACAGTAAGGAAGGCGAAATAGACTGGCCTAACGTTTGAGATGATCAATTCTTGCCGAGGTTAGCAGTACGTACTGTCGTGGCTATAAATCCGCTTTCGTTCGTCGACACATTTGAAGCGCAGTCTTAACCGGCCGTTGCCATGTGGTCCGCATCCCGACCCCGCCTTTCACGTGATCTGCATCATGGAAAGGCAAAAGCTTCACATTACCGTCGCATACCATGCGGTAGATGGCGCTGCATCGCGCAGTATCCACGAGCAAAAATTCCACTGCTCTGGTCTTCGGCACCGACGCTGGACGCTTGATACCCCGAATATTCCCCGAAGATTCGACGCGGGACCGCCACTTTGGCCATCCGCCGTTTTGAGGAAACCAGCGCCATGGCCTCGACTGCGAGCCCGGTCAAGAACGTCATCGTCATGATCGCGGATGGTGCCGGCTTCAACACGTTAGAAGCGACCAGGCTCTATCTTCGCGGGCTCGCCGATGGGGATGCCCGCGCGGGGGCCGCCGGAAAAGTCCTGATCGCCGATGGGCCATCGTTCACGGCGACCGCGCAATCGGTCTTCCCCCTCGACAATCGGACGACGCCGATCCCGGGCGAAGTCGGCCTTCTCCAGAATCCGGCCACCGTCTACGACCCAGCGAAAAACTACGATTTCACGCCCGTATCGGGTGCCGATGTCATCGCGAACGGCGGCTTCCAGGTTACCTACCCGAGGGGTTTCGCCGGTTACGAGTGGAATCGCGCGACATACCCCGATTCCGGCAACACCGCGTCCTCGATCGCTACGGGCGAGAAGACCTACAACAACGCCATCGACGTTGATGGTGCCGGCGAGCGGTTGTTCTCCATCGCCGAGCAAGCCAAGCAGGCCGGCAAGGCCACCGGCGTGGTCACCACGGTGCAGTTCAGCGACGCAACCCCCTCCGCGACGGGCGGGGCGCACAACATCGCACGGTCCAACGCCAACCAGATCGCGCAGGAGATGTTCGGCGCGGGCATCCTCGATGTCATCGCGGGAACCGGAAACCCCGACTACGACGACAATGGCCGGGTGCGTACGGCGGCCGACTACTCCTGGATCGGCGCCGACCAGTGGAACGCCCTGAAGGCCGATACCTACCGTTCACAGGACGGCCAGAGCTGGAACCTCCTGCAGGACCGCGCCTCGATCCAGGCGGCCGCCACGGGCGCTCCCACCACGGAACGCCTGGCGATGATTACCCAGGCCTTCACCTCAAGCAACTTCAATCGCTCCGGGGGAGCGGCTCCCAACACCACCGAGATCCCCTTCAGCGTCGGACGCCTCGCCACCTCGCCGACCCTATCGGAACTGAGCCTCGCCGCCCTGAATAAGCTCAACACCGATCCGGACGGCCTCTACCTCTCCATCGAGGGCGGCGCCGTCGATCGCGCCATGCATGCGAACAACCTCGGCCGCATGATCGAGGAATACATCGAGTTCAACAACGCGGTGAAGTCGGTGGTCGACTACATCAACTCGCCGACGAGCCGCGCGACCTTCGAAGACACGCTCCTGATCGTCACCGCCGACCACGACCACCTGCTGTTCGGCCCGGAAGGCGCGACAATCCCGTTCCAGTCCGTGCAGCCGGACCGCAACGGCGATGGCGTGCCCGAGGGCCTGTTCTTCAGCGGCAACCACTCAAATCAAGTGATCCCGCTCTACGCCGCCGGTGCGAACGCCGCGCAGATCGCGTCCCTTTCCGATCAGACCGACACCGCCGTCAACGCGCAGGGTGTAAGGGTCGGCCCCGGCCGCGCCTTCACGGACGAGGCCGAGCTCGGCGACTTCCTCCTCGCCCAGGGACGACTCAACACGACCGCGGTCAGCGAGGGCAACGACACCCTCGTGGGCAGCGACGCCGGCGAGACCATCGCGGGCCGCGGCGGCAATGACTTCATCGATGGGCGCGGCGGCAACGATAGCCTCGATGGCGGCGCGGGCAACGACACCCTCGCGGGCGGTCTCGGCAACGATACGATCCTCGGGGGTGCTGGTAACGACATCGCCTTCTTCAACGTCACGACGGACGGCACCGATAGCGTCAACCTCGGCGACGGGTCCGACGCCGTTAACGTCGCCGCCTCCGCGGGTGGTCAGGTCCGCCTGACCTTCACCTCGGCTCAGGTCGGAAACGGCAGCGTCAACGACACGAACACGATGCCCAACCAGGATGGCGGCCTCGCGGTCCGTCTCCAGGCCGAAGCCACGGGCGACATGCTCACGGGGGGCGTCAGCCGCTACGACGACGAGGGCATCAGCTTCGTCTCCGCAACGACGGGCCTGACGTTCGACGTCCGTGACCTCGTCGTCGGCACCCAGCGCGGCGACGCTTTCGAGGTCGTGACCTTGGGCACGTCCGGCAACGACACCCTCATCATCGCCGTGCCGGCCGCCCCGGCGGCGGCCCTGCCGGCCCGGGCGCACTACTTCAACGCCGGCTTGGGCGACGACACCGTCACGGGCGGCGCCGGCGCCGACTTCCTCGTGGGCGGTGCCGGTAACGACACCCTGAACGGAGCGGCCGGCAACGATGTCTTCATCGGGGGGGCTGGCAACGACCTCATCAACGGAGGCCCGGGTCTCGACCGGGCGATCTTCGCCTACGCCCTTGGCACCGCGACCCTCGGCCGGAGCGCCGCCGGCTTCGTCACCATCACCGGCGCGGAAGGCACCGATACCCTGCGGGGCATCGAGCAGTTCCAGTTCAACGACCGTACCGTCGATGTGGCGGATGGCGCCCCACTGGTGGACGACCTGTACTACCTCAATCGCTACGGCGATGTCGCCGCCGCGGGCCAGGACGCCGACGCGCATTATGCGGCCTACGGCGCCCAAGAGGGCCGCGACCCGAATGCTTTCTTCTCGACAAGCGGCTATCTCGCTGCCAACCAGGACGTGGCCCGGACCGGCACCGACGCTCTGACCCAGTACCGGGATGCGGGCTTCCGCCAGGGCCGCGATCCGGGGGCTTCGTTCGACAACGAGTACTACCTGGCGCGCAACCCGGACGTCGTCACGGCGGGCTTCAATCCGCTGCAGCACTACATCGAATACGGCCAGTCGGAAGGCCGTTCGACCTACGAGGCAGTGGGCCGGACCGCGGACCTCCAGCGGGGCGCCTTCGACGCGGAGTTCTACCTCCTGTCCTATTCCGACGTCGCCGCGGAAGCCACCAAGACCGGCGACAGCTTCGCTTACGCCCGTAACCACTTCGAGCAGTACGGCTGGCGCGAGGGCCGCGATCCGAACGCGGTGTTCGAGACCCGGGCCTACCTCAACGCCTACACCGATGTCGCCAGGGCAGGCATCAACCCCCTCACGCATTACGACCAATCCGGGTGGAAAGAAGGCCGCGATCCGTCCGCTGGCTTCGACTCCTCGAACTATCTCAAGGCCTACGCCGATGTGGCCCAGGCCGGACTGAACCCGATGCAGCATTTCCTGCAGTACGGCCTGAACGAGGGCCGCTCGGCCTTCGCCGACGGCACCCTCGGCGCCGGCCTTTTTGGTTGAGGCCGATCCGGCACGGGGCCGGGCGCGCTCCTCGACCCGCCGGCGCCGGCACGCCCGTGCCGAATGCCGGCTGTGGGCAGGTCGTCGTTTGAAACAACGTGGTTGAATGACTGGGCATGGCCTTCGGAATCCCCCGCACGGGCGCCACCCCGGCAACACACAGTCGACCGATCGCGACGTGCCGCGCGGTCTTCCCCACACGGTCGATCAGGGCGCCAGGGATGTCGATCCGGTGAAGGGCTATCCGCGCGACGAGCTGGCGAGGGCCCTGGGGCGCTGCCGCACGGCCTTCCTGGGGGTGGCGGTGATGAGCGGGCTCGTGAACCTGCTCTACCTCACCGGCTCGTTCTTCATGCTCGAGGTCTACGACCGGGTCATCCCCAGTCGCTCCGTTCCGACCCTGGTGGGACTCAGCGTCCTGGCTCTCGTGCTGTTCGCGTTCCAGGGGATGCTAGAAGCGCTGCGCTCGCGTATCCTCACCCGCATCGGCGCAACCCTCGACGAGGCCCTGAGCGGGCGCGTCTTCGACATCGTCGTGCGCGCACCCTTGAAGGAGAACGCCCCCGGGGACGGGCTCCTTCCCCTGCGCGATCTCGATCAACTGCGCGCTTTCCTCGGCGGCTCCGGACCCTCCGCCTTCTTCGACCTGCCGTGGATGCCGATCTATCTCGTGATCTGCTTCCTGTTCCACCCCCTCCTCGGAGCGGCCGCCCTCGCCGGCGCCGTCGTGCTCGCGACCCTCGGCCTGTTGACCGACAAGGCGACCCGCGCACCGACGCAGACCACCACGACCCACGGCATGCGCCGCAACGGCCTCGCCGAGGCCGGGCGCCGGAACGCCGAAGTGCTGGCCGCCCTGGGCATGCAGGCCCGTTTTGCCGCGCGCTGGGGCCGGGCCAACCGGGACTACATGTTGGCTCAGCAGCAGGTCTCGGACATCGCCAGCGGCTTCGGGGCCGGCTCGAAGGTGTTCAGGATGGCCCTGCAATCTGGCGTGCTGGCCCTGGGCGCCTACCTCGTGATCAACGGACAAGCCTCGGCCGGCATCATCATTGCGAGTTCGATCCTCGTGGCCCGGGCCCTCGCCCCGGCCGAACTCGCCATCGCGAGCTGGAAGGGCTTCGTCCAGGCCCGGCAGAGCTGGGCACGGCTGTCTGAGCTGTTCGACCGCATGCCCACCGTCACGCAGCTGCACGGCCTGCCGGCGCCGGCCCGGTCTCTCCGTGCGGAGGGCGTCAGCGTGGCGCCCCCCGGCGCGCCGCGCCTTGTGGTGCAGGACGTAAGTTTCGCCCTGCAGGCCGGTCAGGGGCTCGGCATCATCGGGCCTTCCGCCTCGGGCAAGTCGAGCCTCGCGCGTGCGCTGGTTGGCGTCTGGACGCCGGTGCGCGGCAAAGTCCGCCTCGACGGAGCGGCCCTCGACCAATGGGCGATGGGCGATCTCGGTCCCCATCTGGGCTTCCTGCCCCAGGAAATCGAACTGTTCGCCGGCACCGTGGCCGAGAATATCGCCCGCTTCGACCCAGGGGCGAACGCCGCCGATGTGATCTCCGCCGCGCACGCCGCCGGTGTCCACGACCTGATCCTGCGCTTGCCCGAGGGCTACGATTCCCGGATCGGCGAAAGCGGGTCCGGCCTCTCGGCCGGGCAGCGCCAGCGCGTGGGCCTGGCCCGCGCCCTCTACGGCGACCCCTTCCTGGTGGTCCTCGACGAACCCAATGCCAACCTCGACGCCGAGGGCGAGAACGCCCTGACCCAGGCGATCCTGGGGATCCGCCGGCGCGGCGGCATCGCCATCGTCATCGCCCATCGCCCCTCCGCCCTGGCCGCCCTCGACCTGGTCCTGATGATGGCCGACGGCCGCGCCCAGGCGTTCGGCCCCAAGGACGAGGTGTTTAAGCGCGTCCTGCGGCCCGCCGCCGTCCCCGAGGCGGCCGAGACTCAGTTCCGTGACGGGACTTCACCCGGCCTGCGCTCTGAGCAGCAGCCGGTGCCCTCCCTACGGGAACGCGCGTGATGACCGCACCCAACGTGGCCCCGCATGCGATGGATCCCTCGGTGACGCAGGCTTCCATCCGGCGGCATCTCGCACTCGGGTTCGTGCTGGGCGTCGCCCTTGTCGCCGGTGTCGGCGGCTGGGCGACCGTCACCCAGATTTCGGGGGCGGTCATCGCGCCGGGGCAGCTCGTGGTCGAATCTGACGTGAAGAAGGTCCAGCACCCTACGGGCGGCGTCGTCGGCGAGTTGCGGGTGCGCGAAGGGGCGCGGGTCAAGGCCGGCGACGTGCTGATCCGCCTCGACGCCACACAGACCCGGGCCAATCTCGACATCGTCCTGAAGGCGCTCGATGAACTGAGCGCCCGCCGGGCCCGCGACGAAGCCGAGCGCGACGGCGCCGTCGAGATCCGATTTCCAGTTGATCTCCTGGCTCGCAGGGAGACCGACCTTTCGGTGGCCCACCTCATCGACGGCGAGACTCACCTCTTTACCGCCCGCGTGGCGGGCCGCGCGGGCCAGAAGGCGCAGCTGCGCGAGCGCGTCCTGCAATTGCGCGAGGAGATCGGTGGGCTCACGGAGCAGGTCGCCGCCAAGGCCCGTGAGGTCGGGTTCATCACCGGCGAGCTCACGGGCGTGCGCGCGCTCTACGGCAAGAACCTCGTCTCCCTCGCGCGGGTCAACGCCCTGGAACGCGACGCGGCCCGCCTCGACGGCGAGCGCGGCCAGCTCGTCGCCGCAACGGCTTCGGCCCGGGGCAAGATCGCCGAAACCGAACTGCAGATCCTGCAGATCGACGGCGACATGCGCTCCGAGGTCGGACGAGATCTGGCCGAGATACGGGGCCGGTGGTCGGAGTACCGTGAGAAGCGCGTCGCGGCCGAGGACCAGCTTAGGCGCATCGAGCTGCGCGCGCCCCAAGACGGCACCGTGCATCAGATGAGCGTGCACACGGTCGGCGGCCTCGTCACTCCGTCTGAAGCAGCCATGCTCATCGTGCCGGAAGCCGACCAGCTCATGGTCGAGGTCAAGATCCAGCCCCAGGACATCGACAACGTCCGCCTCGATCAGCCGGCGATCCTTCGCTTTGCCGCCTTCAACCAGCGTACGACCCCTGAGATCGACGGCGTCGTAGCGCGGGTTTCGGCGGACGTGACCCTCGATGCCCGGTCGGGGATCAGCTACTATATCGCACGCATCCGCCTGCCGCCGGATCAGGCCGCACGCCTTGGCTCCCTGCGCCTGGTGCCGGGCATGCCGGTGGAGGCCTTCATGCAACTCGGAGACCGCTCCGTTCTGAGCTACCTCATCAAGCCTCTCTCTGACCAGATCGCGAAGGCTTGGCGCGAGCGGTGAGTTGGGAACGGGCATGTAGAGGAGGTTCAGTCCGATCTCGACGGCAAGGGGCATGGGGCCTACGGCCTGGAAGGTCAGCCGGTCGTCGTCCTCGTTCGCCCCAACGGGTACATCGCCTTCCGGGGTGCGGCCGACCATCCCGAGCATCTCACTTCCTAATGTGAAAAGGTTTTCAAAGCCCGTATGTAGGTCCCCCAAGCGTCACCCGAACGTCATCGAAGAATTTTAATCCCCCGGGGAACAAGAATATTTCCCTGGAGACTACGATGGCTGACGCCACCCTGACCTCGGCCGTTCCGGCCGGGCCCATGACCGCCGGGAAGCCCAAGCTCGACCACGGCATCCATCCCGGCGGCGTCATCGCCTTCCTGCTCGTTCTGGTCCTCCTCGCAGCCTGATCCACTAAACTTGGCGAAGAGCCAATTTTCAGGGGGCAGGCCACCGGGCATGGGTGGGATCGAACTCGCCAAGATCCTCCGTGCCCCGATGCCTTGGCTGCCGGTGGTGCTCGCCTCGGGTTACAGCCACGTCCTCGCCCAGGAAGGCGCTCACGGTTTCGAGCTGCTGCAGAAACCTTACTCCGCAGACCAGGTCTCGCGCGTGCTTCGGCGAGTCGTGTCCCGCAGGCGTCCGGAGCGTACGACCCAGGCGCCGTGAGGTGTGCCCGAGGCCTACGAGCGAGTGCCAGCCGTTTCCGCCCCGTGATGGACGCTTAGGTACTGAGGCCGTCGATCAGAACCTTGGGCCCTGCGGGATGCTTGCGGCCAGCTCCGAGGGCTGGACCAGCCCTCATGGGGGCGGGGATCACGTCTTGTCCGGCACGGTCGAAGGGGCGGCGATGGCGCCTACGCCGTGGCCCAGGTCCAGTCCCCTATTGGGCGGTACGCCGCTTGGCAAAACGGGCGCGGTCGAAGGCTCGTCATGCACCCGTGCGAAGGCGGCCTCCTTTTCCTGGACGAGATCCGCGAACCTGTAAGGCTTGCTGAGCAAGCGCGTACCCGGCGGTAAGTCGCTGAGAATTTCGGCGGTTGCTCCCGAAGTGACGATGATGCCGACATCAGGCCAACGGTGGTGAACTCGGCCGAGACCATCCGCACGAGTTGGTCGGCCTCGACGATGAGAATGGCTATGGGCTTGCTGTCAGACACAGACATGCTCCGCATGATCGGGGCGGGAGCGCATGCTGCTCTCAAGCACTGGCGGCCGGGACCGAAGCTAATGATGTTCTCTTATGCGCGAGTTTTCCGCTCGGTGCGATCTGTCATGGTTTCAGCGGCCAGCGAACCAAGGGGCAGCCTCTGTAAAGCTCGTCTCCCCGACCGCGTCGTTGGACGGATCGGCGCATCACGACCCATGCCAGACGCCCGGACCATCCACGTCTCTTCCTAGAAGACGTCGTTCTTCGGCCGTCCGGTAAAGCCGCTTGACGCACTCTTCTGTGGTGTGCGCCATATCTGCTAGACGCTCTAAGTGGCGTCGCTTCCGAGCAGCGCGGCGGTCGTGCGATGTCGCTCAAGTTCGTTGCGTAGGTAATTGATTCCGCCCTCCTGCAACCTGCGCAGTTTGTCTGGATCAGTCTCCCGATCCCGGCGCATGGAGACGAAGAACTCGAAGCCGCCTGGCTCGACCCCCGACACCCGGTTCATGACAAACGGTAATAGCCTGAGTCGTGTCGCTCCCGCGACCAAGTCCAGAAACGAACGCGACGTTACCACCCAACAATGGGCGGGCACGTAAGCTCCGGACTGCGCCCGAGCCGCCTCCGCGCGGGCGTGCGCCAGGCCTGCATCGCCGGCCATGCGCGGCGCATGCGCAGCATCCTCGCCATTCCAAATTTGTTCGGGTGTGATCGATCGGACCTCGGAGGCGTGGGCGAACACCTGCCGTGGACTCGGTCGCGTCAGGCCCATCAGG
>NZ_LMMI01000037.1:0-11351 GCF_001422775.1 Methylobacterium sp. Leaf87
CTGGAAGCCGTCGTGCTTGATGAAGGCGGCCTGCATCGGGTGCAGGGCGTCCGGCTGGCCCAGCCCCTCGATGGTGACGATCTCCGCGCCCTGGTGCATTATCGCGAGGGTGAGGCAGGCGTTGATGCGCCGTCCGTCGACGATCATCGTACAGGCGCCGCACTGGCCGTGGTCGCAGCCCTTCTTCGAGCCCGTGAGGTGCAGGTGCTCGCGCGCCGCGTCGAGGAGCGAGGTGCGGGTGTCGAGTTCGAGGTCCCGGCGCTGGCCGTTCACCGTCAGGGACACCTTCGCCAGGACGGGCTTGTCGGCACCAGCGGGTGCGGCGCCCGCCGTAGAGGGCACGGCCACCAGGGCCGCGGTGGCGGATGCGCCCGCCATCAGATCTCTCCGGTTCAACGCGTAATCTGAAGGACTTCCCATCTCGGTCTCCGAACGGGCTGCAGGGGGACGGCGCGACGGCCGCCCATCGAGGGTGGGATGCCCAGGGCGAGCGGGCACATTTGATCAAATCCAAGGTAGGGATTCCGGCCTCGTTGATTAGTGCCGTCCATCGACATAGGGTCATGAGCAGAGCTTATGGATTCGGCCGTTCCGCCACCCCGGCGCCTCTCCGGCTCATCGGACATGCGACGCGGAGACCATCGATGGCGCGTGCGGACCTGACCGACCTGCTGTCCTTCGTGACGGTGTCGCAGGAGGGCAGCTTCACCCGCGCCGCGGTACGCCTGGGCATCACGCAATCGGCCCTGAGCCATGCCCTGAAGGGACTCGAGGCACGACTGGGTGTGCAGCTGCTGAATCGCTCCACCCGGGCGGTCTCGCCGACCGAGGCGGGGCAGCGTCTGTTGCGGAGCGTGGGGCCGCAATTCGAGCAGATCCAGGTCGAGCTCGCCGCCCTGACCGAGTTGCGGGACAAGCCGGCCGGCACCGTTCGCATCACGGCGAGCGAGGACGCGGCGGCGACGGTTCTGTGGCCTGTCCTGACGCGCCTGCTCCCGAGTTACCCCGACATCACGGTCGAGGTCGTCACGGAGCAGGCCCTCATCGATATCGTGGCCGAGCGCTTCGATGCGGGCATACGCATCGGCGAACACGTCGAGAAGGACATGGTCGCTGTGCGGATCGGGCCGGACATGCGCATGGCCGTGGTCGGGGCACCGGGCTACTTCGCCGGCCGACGGAAGCCCAGGCATCCGGCGGACCTCACGGCACACCTGTGCATCAACCTGCGCCGGCCGACGCGCGGCGGGTTCTACCCCTGGGAATTCGAGCGCAAGGGCGAGGCTCTCGACGTGCGCGTCGAAGGCCGGCTCGTGTTCACCAGCCTGCGCCTGATCCGGGAAGGCGCGCTCGCCGGGCTCGGGTTGGCCTACCTGCCGGAGGAGCACGTCGAGCGGGACCTGGCCGAGGGGCGGCTGGTCCGGGTGCTGGAGGGGTGGTGCGAGCCCTTCCCGGGGTACCACCTCTACTATCCGAGCCGCCGTCAGCCCGCCCCCGCCTTCACGGTGCTGGTGGAGGCGCTGCGCCAGCGCGGGGCGGGCGGTGGACGTCAGCCCACCGTCTGACCGCCATCGACCACCATGGCATGCCCGACGACGAAGGCCGCCAGATCCGAGCAAAGGGAGAGCACGGCAGTCGCGATCTCCTCGAGTTCCCGGACGCCGTCCTCGGAGATGTCGGCGACCGCGACGGCGGCACCGGCACCGGCTCGGGCGAACGCCAGGGCGGTGGCGCGGCCGATGCCGCTCGTCGCGCCCGTGACGAAGGCGATTTTGCCGGTCAAATCATGCGTCTGCGTCATCGGTCACTCCAGGTCGGATCGTCGGCGGGTTTCAGGAGGACGAGGCTCAACGCGGCAGCGCGTAGGCGACCAGCTTGGTCCCGAGGCTGATCGCCAGCGGCGGCTTTCCACCGGCCGCCACCACCACGAACTGGCGCCCGCTCACCGGGCTGCGGTAGGTCATCGGCGTGGCGTTGCCGCCCCCGGGAAGCCGGGCCTGCCAGAGTTCGCGGCCCGTTGCCGCGTCGAGCGCCCGGAAGGTCCGGTCCATGCTCGCGCCGACGAAGACCAAGCCGCCACGCGTGACCACCGAGCCACCCGAGACCGGGGTCCCAACGGTCAGCGGCAGCATCGACGGGATGCCGAAGGGGCCGGTGTCGCGCGCGGTCCCGAGGGGCTTCGACCACAGCAGGCGGCCGCTCGACAGGTCGACGGCCGCGATCAACCCCCAGGGCGGCGCCGTGCAGGGAATGCCGAGGGGGGACATGAACAGGCCGCCAAAGGCGCCGTAGGGCGTGTTCAGCATCGGCCGGTCGGCGTCGCCGCCGGGGCCTTTCCCGTCGGCGAGCTTGAGCTTGCGCCGCTCCGCCTCGGCGCGGGTGAGGAGCTCGACCCGGTCGGGAAACCGCATCCAGTTCGCCACCATGATCCCGCGGTCGATATCGACGGAGGCGCTGCCCCAGTTCACACCGCCCACCGAGCCCGGATCGATGAGGACCGGCTTGTCCAGGGTGATCGGGGTCAGGTGCCCTTCGTAGCGCGACCGGCGGAACAGGATGCGGCAGACCATCTGGTCGATGGGCGTGGCGCCCCACATGTCGGACTCGCGCAGGGTCGCGCCGCGCAGGGCCGGTAGATCGAGCGAGGCGGGCTGGGTCGGCGCCAGGCGTTCGCCGGCGGCGGTGCCGTCCTGCGGCGCCGACACTTCGGTGACGGGCTTGATCGGCTGGCCGGTCTCGCGGTCGAGCACGAAGATCTCGCCGCGCTTCGTCGGCTGGATCAGGGCCGGCCGAATCCCGTTCGCCGTCGGCATGTCGAGCAGGGTCGGTTGCGAGGGGGTGTCGTAGTCCCAGATGTCGTGGTGCGTCGCCTGGAAGCGCCAGCGCAGGCGGCCCGTCTCGGCGTCGAGGGCGATGACGGCGCTGGAGACCGCCTCGTCGAACGGACGTCGCTGGCCGCCGAAATTGTCCGGCGTGGCATTGCCCATCGGAAGGTAGACCAGCCCCAGCGCTTCGTCGGCACTGATGGGCGCCCAGCTGTTGGGAGAGGACGGGGTGTAGGTCTCCCCCGGCGGCGGTGGGCCGGCCCGGTCGGGCTGGCCAGCATCGAAGGCCCAGGCGAGTTCGCCGGTGCGCGCATCGAAGGCGCGAATCACGCCGGAGGGGCCGCCCCAGAACTGGCCGTCGGGAATGCCGCCTCCGACGACCGCCTTCCCGCGGATGATCTGCGGGGCCGAACTGACGTAGTACTGGCCTTCCGGATACGCGCTGAGGCCTTCGCGCAGGTCGACGCGGCCGGCTTTGCCGAAGTCGGTGCAGGGCGCGCCGGTCCCGGCGTCGAGGGCGATCAGCTCCGGTGTCTGGCTGGCTGCGATGATGCGGGCGGCACAAAGGCCGCTCGCATCCGGCACGCGATAATGGGCGACGCCCCGGCACGGCTTGCCGGAGGGCGGCACGCCGTAGGAGAGGTCGTGGCGCCAGCGCTCGCGCCCGGTCTCGGCTTCCAGGGCGAAGACGCGGTTGTGGCCGTCGCAGAGGTAGAGGGCGTCGCCGACCATGATGGGCGTCGCCTCGAGGGCAGTCGCCGGGCCGGGCGTGTCGGGGCCGGTCTCGGCCTCCCACGCCACCGCGAGCTTGCCGACATTCGCCGGAGTGAGGTCGGCGAGCGGGCTGAAGCGCGTACCGCCCTGGTCGTTGCCGAAGGCCGGCCAATCCTCGTGCGTCACCCGCGCGAGCGGCTGCGCCAGGGGACTCGGAACGCCGTCGGCCATACCGCGGCGCAGGATGGGCTCGGCCGGCGCGCCGGGGCCGGCCGCATGCAGCAGGCCGCCGACGAAGAGGGCCGCCGCCATGATGCCGGTGACGGCCGGCCCTGCCGCGGCACGTGCGGAAGAGGCGTGCCGACCGATCCGGAAGACCGGCGGGAGCAGCAGAGCGAAGCCGAGGACGAAGGGAGCCAGCAGGCGCGGAAGCAACTGCCAGGCGTCGAAGCCGACTTCCCAGATCGCCCACGCCGTCGTCGCGGCCAGCACCGCGACGTAGAGCGCAAGGCCACGTTCGTCGCGCCGCCAGATCAGGGTGCCGCTCGCCACGACGGCCAAGCCGGTCAGGAGGTAGTAGGGCGAGCCGCCGTACCAGGCGAGCGCCGTTCCGCCGGTGGCGAGCCCGAGGCCGACGAGGAAGAGGAGTGTTGCGACGGCGCGCCGGGTCCAGATCGCCCCGCGGCCGCCCTGCCCGGCGGAGCGGGGCAACGAATCGATGCGTGTCATGACGAGACTTTCGCTGTCCGGAGCTGGGCCGGGCGTTACTGGTGCGAGAAGAGGCGCAGTGCCTTCGCGAAGGCGTGCGCTTCGAAGATCGTGGAGCCCCGGCCGCCTGAGCCGTCGTTGGCGACGATGAGCAGGTCTCCGGTGCCGGGCCGCAACGCCATGCTGGTGGACCGGAGGTTGTGGCCCTCGTCCCGACCCGGCAGCAGGACCTGCCCGATGGGGATGCCGTTGCGGTTGAACACGAGCACGCGGCCCTGGCCGTACAGGGCGACGTAGAGGTTTCCGTCGGCATCGGCCCGCATCGAGTCGGGCGCCGGACCGGTGAAGTGGTAGGCCACCGTCGTGCCGAGCGGCGTCGGCGTGGTCGCGTCGGCGAGGTCGACCCTGTGCAGGAGGTTGCGACCGAACTCGGTGACCCACAGGGTCTTGCCGTCCGGACTGAGCGCGACACCGTTGGCCAGCGCGAGGTTCGGCAGGACCGGCGTGACGGTCGTGAGGTCGGGCGCGACGTAGTAGGCACCGCCCTTCGGGTCGGTGGAGGTGCCCCGGAAGTCGGTGAAGTAGAAGCCGCCCTGCGCGTCGAAGACGAGGTCGTTGACCACGTACCCCGCCTCGGCGGGGACGATGGTTCGCAGATCCGAACCGTCCGCCCGCACCGAGACGATGGAGCCATGCCGGAAGCCGCCGGTGCCGGCGGCGAAGATGCGCCCGTCCTTGTGGATCGCGAGCCCGCCGAGGTTCAGGGCATTCGCGGGCACGATCGTGGAGAGGCGCCTGTCCGGCGTGAGGCGGAGAACGCGGCCGGTGCCGGCATCGGTGAACAGCAGGTCGCCCGCCCGGTCGAAGGACGGTCCTTCCAGGGGAACCCCTTCGCCCGAGACCTTGAACCAGGGCTGCGCGACCACGGTCTGAAGGTCTCGTTCCCCCGGTGGGATGGGGACCGGCCCATGGGTCCGCAGGTCGTCGGCGAGCGCGCCGGGTGCCGCGTGGGCCAAGGTCCCGCCGGCCGTCCCCGCCGTCAGGCAGGCCAGGATCGGGAATGCCCGGGCGAGGCTTCGCAATCTCGGACGCTGCGTTGTCATGGGGCCGGCTCGATGGTCACCGTGATCGGTCCGGGCTGGCGGAACGCGTCGGGGATGCGGCTCAGCCGACCCAGGCGGACGAGCCCGCGCGAGTACCCGAAATCCTTGTAGAAGATCGCGAGATTGCCCCAGGGTGCGTAGTAGGTGATGTCGCCCGGCTCCGGGTCGATGCCGGCGGGCTCGCCCTGGATCGAGAGCTTCCCGGGCAGGTCGCCGATCTTTTCGGTGGCGTTGTAGTCGGTCAGGTTGAGAGTGAGGGGCAGGAGCGCCCGGAAGGCCCGGGCGGCCTCGCCGGATTCCAGGGTCGCGGTGACGGTTTCGCCGGCGAGCCGGATTCGGATACTTTCCATCGCGGGCGTCTTTCTGCCGGGGGATGCGGAGGAGCCCCGCTCCGGGGCCGGTTCGCCGTGGAGCCCGGCAACGCCACCGAGGACGAGGACCATTGCAGCCGCCAGTGATGACGCGGCGTGTCGTGCGTGCTTCATGGATCGTGTCCTTGATCGGTCACCGGGACGGGGAATGTGGCTGGCGGGATCGTGATCACGCTCGCGAGGTCTGCCGCGAAGCCATGATGGCGACGACCGCGCACGCGACGAGGGCGACCGCGCTGACCGCGAAGGTGCTGCGGTAGCCGCTCGCGTCGTAGGCAAGGCCGCCCAGGGTGGCGCCGAGCGCGATGGCGAGCTGGACGACTGCGACCATGAGCCCGCCACCGGCCTCGGCTTCGTCGGGCAAGACCCGGCTCAGCCACGTCCACCAGGCGACGGGCGCCGCCGTGCCGATCAGCCCCCAGGCGGCCAGCAGCAGCGCCACCGCGACGGGTGTGCCGCCCAACGCCATGAGCAAGACCGCAATGGCCGCCATCCCGAGGGGCATCGCGACCAGGAGGCTGTGGAGCCGCGACCGGAGGAGGAAGCCGATGAGGTAGGTTCCGAGCACGCCGGCTCCGCCGATGAGCATCAGGATCAGGGACAAAGTCGGGACGTCGAGTTTCGTCACCGTCTCGAGGAACGGCCGCAGGTAGGTGTAGAGGGCGAACTGCCCGAGGAAGAACAGCGAGATGGCGAGCATTCCGAGGGGGACTTGGCGGCGCCGAAGGACCCGGAACACCGTGCCACCACCGGCCGTGCGCGCGGACGGCATCGCCGGAAGGCTCGCGAGGAACCAGGCGAGCGTCAACGCCCCGAGCGGCACGACGAGGAAGAACGCCCCGCGCCAGCCGATGTAGTGTCCGAGGAAGCTGCCCAGGGGCGCGGCCACCGTGGTGGCCAACGCGTTGCCGCCGTTCAACATCCCGAGGCCCCGGGGAACCTGCTCCGCCGGGACCAGGCGCATGACGATGGCGGCGGACATCGACCAGAACCCGCCGATGACCACCCCCACCAGAGCGCGTCCGGCCATGAACACCGCTGCGTTCGGGGCGAGGGCCACCATCAGCCCCGATCCCATCATCAGGATCGTCAGGGCCACCAGGACGGTACGGCGGTCGATGCCGCGCGTGGCGGACGCGATGACGAGGCTCGTCAGGAGCGCGAAGAGCCCCGAGACGGCGATGGCCTGCCCCGCGTGCCCCTCGGTGATGTTGAGGTCGGAGGCGATGGGCGTCAGCAGGCTGACGGGCATGAACTCCGAGGCCACGAGCGTCGTGGAGCAGAGGGTCATGGCGAGCACCGCACCCCATCCGCGCGACGCCCCGACCCCCGTCTCTGGGGCGAGCGATCCACGTTCGATGCAGACTTCCTTCGGATTCATGGGCATCCCGCCCCTTCCCTGTGATTTGTGCTCGCCTGTGATTCATGCGCGCGCAGCCCCGCCCCGGGTCGAGCCCGCGAGAGCTCCGGCAGGGTCCGCGTCGTCGGTGTCAGGCTCCGTATTGTCGGTCGGAGACCTTCTCCATCCAATCGACGGCGCCGCCGTTCAGCGCCTCCTGGATGGCCATGTGGCTCATGGCGGTGGTCGGCCCGGCACCGTGCCAGTGCTTTTCACCCGGTGGGAACCAGACCACGTCGCCGGGGCGGACGTCTTCGATGGGACCGCCGTCGCGCTGGACCCGCCCGCAACCCGCCGTGACGATGAGCGTCTGGCCGAGTGGATGAGTGTGCCACGCCGTGCGGGCGCCGGGCTCGAAGGTCACCAGAGCACCGCTCGCGCGGGCCGGCTCCGTCGCGCCGAACAGCGGGTCGATGCGGACGGTGCCGCTGAACCAGGCGTCCGGCCCCTTGGCCGACGGCTGCGAGCCGACGCGCTTGATCTCCATGAACCATGCTCCAGCGAGAATGACGGCCCGATGCGCTGCGAGCACGCCGAGCCGGGGCGTGTGCGTAACTAGCCCCCGGGATCGGATCGGATTAGGGGCTCGTACCGACATGGGGTCATGAGCGAGGCTTATGGATGCTGCGGGAAAGCCTGAACGACCTCACCGCCTTCGTCGCGGTGGCCCGCCTGGGCAGCTTCACGAAAGCGGCGGCGCAGCTGGGGGTTTCGCAGCCGGCGCTCAGTCAGACCGTGCGTGCCCTCGAGACACGTCTCGGCATCCGGTTGCTGGCCCGGACGACCCGCAGCGTGTCGGCGACGGAGGCCGGCGAGCGCCTCCTGAAGGCCGTCGGGCCGCGCTTCGACGAAATCGAAGCCGGACTCGTCGCCTTGGCCGAGATGCGCGGCCGGCCTGCGGGGACGCTGCGCATCACCGCCAACGAGCATGCGGCCAAGACGGTCCTCTGGCCGGCCCTCCGGCGTCTCCTGCCGGTCTACCCCGACATCAAGGTCGAGACGAGCATCGATTACGGCCTGACCGACATCGTCGCCGAGGGGTTCGATGCCGGCATCCGACTCGGCGGGATGGTGGCCCGGGACATGACCGCGGTCCGGATCGGGCCCGACATGCGCATGGCCGCGGTCGGCGCGCCGGCCTACTTCGCCACGCGTCCGCCCCCGCGCCGGCCGGAGGACCTCACCGACCACGCCTGCATCAACCTACGGCTGCCGACCCTGGGGGGGCTCTACGCCTGGGAGTTCGAGAACGAGGGGCGCGCCCTGCATGTGCGGGTGGAGGGGCAACTCGTCTTCAACTCGGTCACGCTGATCCTCGAAGCGGCCTTGGACGGTTTTGGTATCGCATACCTGCCCCAGGATCAGGTGCAGGGGCATGTCGCGACGGGACGCCTGGTGCCGGTGCTCGCAGCGTGGTGCGAGCCGTTCTCCGGCTATCACCTCTATCACGCCAGCCGCCCCCTCCTCACACCGGCCCTCGCCGTGCTCGTGGAGGCCCTTCGGTACGGCGACTAGGACGAAAGTCAGAGGCATTGGTTGAACCGGAAGGCACACGATCCCTTGCGGTTCTCCTGACGAAGGTGGTGGGCCCGGCAGATGTGGAATAGATGAACAAATAGAGTGCTTTAGAACGAAGTGCGGGATGAGGGACCCCTCTGACGGATAAGGGTTATTTCCTGCGGCCCCCGCACCTTTTTGGGGCAGTTTCATTGAACGCCTTCCCCTCGCAGTCAGCGCAGCGACGGCCTTCGCGAATCAGAGCGTGACGCTCCCCCGGCAATGATTCGTTTCGAGTTATCCCCAGTCCGCACAGGGCAGTGACGCCGCAATTGACCCCGGAACCGGGACCGTATGTTCCTTCTTTGTTCTCAGAAGGAGCTTGCCAATGACCGCCGCACAGATCGCCGAAATGGCGTCGATGAGCCAAGCCGAGGTCATCGCCCTCGCCTACGAGGAGGCGGCCGGCGGTGATGTCGATCAGGCGCTGCGCGACGCGGCCGAAGACCTCCTCGCCCTTGAGGACCGGCTTGCCACGACCGAGCGGCTCGTCTCCCGCGGGTTCGTCCGGGCTGGTACTCGAACCGAGCGCGCTTGAGATGGAGCGCCTCTGCGATGTCCGGGCCGAGCGCCTCGTCATCACCTGCGGACCGTGCGACCGCCGCGGCGTCTATCGCATCGACGGCCTGCGGCAGCGGTTCGGTGATCACGCTTCGGTGCTGGACGTCTACCTCAGGCTCACGCAAACCTGCCGCTACCAGCGCGAGGTCGGGAGCCGCCAGCCCAACGTCTATGGCGTCGGCTGCCGGGCCAAGCTCGACACCACGGGGACCGCGGCGAAAGGCGGCCTGCCGCCGAGGACATGACCGGATGTGCAACCTCTACAGCCTGGTGACGTCGCAGGCGGAGATCAGGGAATCCTTCGGCGTCACGGTCGATCGCACCGGCAACCTGCCGGCCATGCCGGGGATCTTCCCTGACCAGCGCGCGCCGATCGTTCGGGTCGACGCGGACGGTCAGCGCGTGATGGAGATGTTCCGCTGGGGCATCCCCGGGCCGAAGCAGTTCGGCGAGCACCCCGTAACCAACGTGCGCAACGTGAAGAGCCCGCACTGGCGGCCTTGGCTGAAGCCCGAGTTCCGCTGCCTGGTCCCGGTCTCATCCTTCAGCGAGTACGCCGACACCAAGCCGAAGAAGACCCCGACGTGGTTCGCCCTCGACGACGCGCGCCCTCTGTTCGCCTTCGCGGGTATCTGGCGCTCCTGGACCGGCGTGCGTGGAACGAAGGCCGAGAACCCCGACCGGATCGAGGAGGAGCACCACCTGTTCTCGTTCCTCACCTGTGAGCCGAACGGCGTCGTCGGCCCGATCCATCCCAAGGCCATGCCGGTGCTGCTGACGACGCCGGAGGAGTGGAGCACGTGGCTCGCCGCCCCCACGGAGATCGCCCTGGAGCTTCAGCGCCCTCTGCGGGATGCCGAGATGCGGATCGTAGCGCAGGGCGCGCGGCGGGATCCGGCGGCGTGATGGTTATCGACGCAGTTCGTCATCCCACGACTGGGTGTTGTACGAATCTGAGCGAACCTGAGCCGCTCGCTTGATAGGTCGACGCCGTGTCGAGGCCAGCCGCTTTGCAGCTATTGCCCGCCTGACCCTCTTCGCTTGCAGGGACACATATCTCGATTTGATAGTTTGAGATGTGTCATAGCTTGCAACTATCATTTCTTCAGGCAGCGTTCTAGTTGGCGCCTTCGCGATCCGATGCAAGACCGCTTTGTTTTCGTCAACTAAACATCCCGAACATACAAAATTGTAGGAATCGGGCAGCCGAGGTCGTAGAACGAAAGATTCCATCGCCTTTTTTGCTCGCGTGCCAAGCTTTTCCAGTGCAATCAGATCTGGATCAGTAAATCGGGGTGGATCGCCCGACTTCGAAAAAGCGTGATCGGTGATAATTAAACTTGCAAGGCCGATGGCGAAGCCGGTTTTAGCTGCGAATCGCATCTATCGGTCTCAGTCTCTTCAACGATAATGCCGCAGATTGCATCGCCTTGGTTAACAGGATCTTCGCAGGGCGAACTTTTCGCCCGAAGCGCGGCGGATCGCTCAACCGCGGGTATGGAACATGGTAAGGAACGCGAAGTTTGAACCCCACGCCACGAGGGAAAACTCATGCCGTCAGATGGAAAGCGCGATAGGGCTGTCAGTGCGGATGTTGAGTCTGCTCTCAACGCATACGGTTTCGTTGGCGCCTGGGAAAATGATTTACATGCGGACCGTGTTTACCTCTCGGGATCGCTGATCGAATTGATGGGTATCGCACCTGAGAACGCTGTTTGTGGCGTGCCGCTATCCGTTTTTCTGACCGGCATTCACCCTGATGATCGAGAGCGTGTCGCCGAGCTCGCCCACAAGGCGCATGTCAGTCTCGGACGGTTTGCGGCACAATTCCGAAGTGCACTAGCGAAGACCGGCAGGGCCTTCAGGATGGCCTCAGCGTCGTTCCCGAGCTTGCCGGTGGCCCACGCCTTCCATGCCTTGCGGAGATCCACACGATCAGGATTGAGCGCGGTGTAGGCTCTAACCAATTCCATGAAGGAGGAATCGTCCTCCCACACCCCGTCCCCGGAGGGGGTTAGAGCGTTTTCCGTTTGTGCTGAATCGGTCGGCTAGGGTTCACGCGGCGCTGTTGGGCTGATTCACTGATCGCTTCGGAGGAGGAGCGACGGATGGG